>JBIIFA010000043.1:0-12389 GCA_044237565.1 Flavobacterium sp. | reverse complement strand
TAATAATCAATGGCGTATCGCCCGTGTTTTTAAAAATAAAAGTCCGAATTCCACTGTCTGTTTCCTTCGTAACTGTGCCATAATCAATCGTGTTGTCTTTATTCAAAAATTCAATTTTAGCACCAATTTGGGCAAAACTAACCGTATTTAGGGCAATAAAGGCAAATAATAAGAATACTTTTTTCATCGAATCTATATTTAATTAGTTAATGTAAATTTACTTTCTTTTAATTAATTGCACAAATTTTTAAATCCCTTTTTAAACTGTGCATAATTATTTACTTTTGTAGCCATTACAATAAACGTACCAATTGCTACTTACTTTATTTTGGAGCGAAAATTTTGGCCTTTTAAGTAATTCATTTTCCTGCTGTCCGTTTCAATCTCCGCTAAAAAAGCGAAGGATTTTCACTTCCATCAGGGCTAATTTTTTTTCATTTGAATACTTAGAAATGTTCAAAAAAAACACAACAAATACAAATAACGAACAAACAATAAAATGACAATTCCATTGCAATTTGACGCTAAAAACATAGAAGACAAATGGTACGATTACTGGATGAAAAACAACTATTTTCATTCCACACCCGACCATAGAACGCCTTATACCATTGTCATTCCACCACCAAATGTAACGGGCGTGCTCCACATGGGACACATGCTAAACAATACAATTCAAGACGTTTTAATTCGTCGGGCACGACTAAAAGGATTCAACGCTTGTTGGGTTCCCGGAACCGATCACGCCTCCATTGCAACCGAAGCAAAAGTAGTAGCCAAACTAAAAGCCGAAGGAATCAACAAAGACGATTTAACTCGCCAAG
The DNA here is from genome assembly GCA_044237565.1 of Flavobacterium sp. GTDB lineage: Bacteria > Bacteroidota > Bacteroidia > Flavobacteriales > Flavobacteriaceae > Flavobacterium. The sequence continues at coordinate 11,565 of JBIIFA010000043.1, read as the reverse complement.
AATTCCTTGCACATGCTTGGGAATGGACTGATAAATATGGTGGTGTAATCTTGGAACAACTCAAAAAATTAGGTGCATCTTGCGATTGGGAACGTACAAAATTCACCATGGATCCTGATATGTCAGCATCTGTAATCCGTTCTTTCGTTGATTTGCACAAAAAAGGATTAATATATCGTGGATACCGAATGGTCAATTGGGATCCCGAAGCCAAAACAACACTTTCTGACGAAGAAGTGATTTTTGAAGAACAACAAGGAAAATTATATTATATAAAATACGAAATCGAAGGAAGTTCTGATTTTGTAACCGTTGCAACAACGCGTCCAGAAACCATTTTTGGAGATACCGCAATTTGCATCAATCCAAACGACGAGCGCTTTACACATTTAAAAGGTAAAAAAGCAATTGTTCCAATTTGTGGAAGAGTAATTCCTATTATCCAAGATGAATATGTTGATATAGAATTTGGAACAGGCTGCCTAAAAGTCACTCCAGCTCACGATATGAACGATAAAACACTAGGTGAAAAACACAATCTTGAAATTATTGACATCTTCAATGAAGATGCTTCATTAAATAGTTTTGGATTGCATTACCAAGGAAAAGACCGTTTTGTAGTTCGAAATGAAATTGCAAAAGAATTAGAAACGAACGGAAGTTTAATAAAAACTGAAATCCACTTGAACAAAGTTGGAACTTCAGAAAGAACCAAAGCCGTAATCGAACCTCGCTTGTCCGACCAATGGTTTCTAAAAATGGAAGATTTGGTAAAACCTGCCATAAAATCGGTATTGGTTGATGGCGAAATTAAATTGCATCCCGCTCGTTTTAATAATACCTATGCGCATTGGTTGAATAACATTCGTGATTGGAACATTTCACGTCAATTGTGGTGGGGACAACAAATTCCAGCCTACTTTTTTGGAGACGGAAAAGAGGATTATGTAGTGGCGGAATCTATAGAAGATGCTTTGGTTTTAGCAAAACAAAGAACCAATAATCCTCAACTTACAACCAATGATTTAACGCAAGACAAAGATGCGTTAGACACTTGGTTTTCCTCTTGGTTATGGCCAATGTCGGTTTTTGGAGGAATTATGGATCCTGAAAACGAAGATTTTAAATATTATTATCCAACAAATGACTTGGTTACAGGTCCAGATATTTTGTTTTTCTGGGTTGCCCGAATGATAATCGCTGGTTATGAATATACCGGAAAAAAACCATTTACAAATGTCTATTTAACAGGATTGGTTCGCGACAAGCAACGCCGAAAAATGTCTAAATCATTAGGAAATTCTCCAGATCCATTAGACTTAATCGAAAAATTTGGAGCCGATGGCGTTCGCGTAGGATTGCTTTTAAGCGCTTCTGCAGGAAACGACATTATGTTTGATGAAGAATTGTGCAACCAAGGAAAAGCATTTACGAACAAGATTTGGAATGCCTTTAAATTAATACGTGGTTGGGAAGTTAGCGCTACTATTCCTCAGCCAGAAGCATCAAAAGTTGCCATTGAATGGTACGAAGCAAAATTGCAACAAACGCTTTTGGAAATTGAAGATAATTTCGAAAAATACAGAATTTCTGATGCCCTAATGGGAATTTATAAATTGGTTTGGGACGATTTCTGTTCTTGGTTTCTTGAAATGATAAAACCTGCTTACCAAGCGCCAATAGACAAAATTACTTTTGATAAAGCTATAGAAATGCTAGAAAGTAACTTGAAATTATTACATCCATTTATGCCATTTCTAACTGAGGAAATCTGGCATTACATCGCAGAACGAACACCTGAAGAAGCATTAATTGTTTCGACTTGGCCCGTTTTAAAACCATTTAATGAAAGTTTAATTGTTGATTTTGATAATACAATGGAAGTGATTTCTGGCATTAGAACCATCAGAAAAGACAAAAATATTCCATTCAAAGATACGATTGAGTTGAAAATTGTTAATAATGACAACGTATCAACTCATTTTGATTCGGTTCTAACCAAATTAGGAAACCTAACTTCGTTAGACTATGTAACTGAAAAAGTAGACGGCGCCTTATCATTCCGAGTGAAATCAAATGAATATTTTATCCCAATTATGGGTAGTATTAACGTAGAAGAAGAAATTGCAAAATTATCGGAAGAGCTTAAATACATTCAAGGATTTTTGAAATCGGTTCAAGCAAAATTGTCTAACGAAAAATTCGTTGCAGGCGCGCCCGAAAAAGTATTGGCAAACGAAAAACAAAAAGAAGCCGATGCTCTTGCAAAAATTACAACCATCGAGCAAAGTTTAGCGAGCTTGAAATAATCATTAATTTGCCTCATTAATTTGGGGCATTTTTATTTAAAGATAAATCCTAATCCTATACTTTTCAGCATTCTTTTACTAAAGGGAAAGAAGAATTTAGATTGTCCAAATAAATAGCCAAAACCCATTAACAAAAAAGGATATAACGGTAAAACTAAAAGTAGTAAAACCAAATAATAGAAAAACCAGTGCGTATTTTCATTATTAATTCCCAAAAAAGACATCAAATAATCCGAAATTCTAGCCGACAAAGAACCATTAATAGCAAAAACAACAAATATCAATAGTAATTGAAAATTGCTCGTAATTCCCCAACGTTGTTTTAGCTTCTTCATCGTTTTTTTATGTTATCCAAAATTACAAAATTATTCACCAAAATATATTTTTAATCAAACAAAAAAATGCACCTCAATTAGAGATGCATTGCTATTTATAATAAAAATTTCAGGTATAACCCTTCTTTAATTCTTCAATAAACTAATAATTTGTGAAGCCAACTCCGTTCCAATTCTATCTTGGGCTTCCAATGTTGCAGCACCAATATGAGGAGTTAATGAAATTTTGTGGTTCATCAAAATTGTTATTTCTGGAGTTGGTTCATTTTCAAAAACATCCAATCCAGCGAATAATACCTTGCCACTATCTAAAGCTTTCACCAAAGCAACTTCATCAATAACACCACCACGAGCACAATTTACAATTCCAACACCCGTTTTCATTATCGACAATTCTGCTTCACCAATAATGTATCCGTTTTGAGCAGGAACGTGCAACGAAATGAAATCAGCTTCTTTAAATACAGATTCCAATGATTGAGAAACTATTGTAGTTGTAATCGATTGACCGTCAAAAAATACTACCGAAACATCCACTTTGTCAATATAACTATCTGCAGCAATAACTTTCATACCCAAACCTAAAGCCATTTTTGCGGTTGCTTGACCAATACGACCAATTCCTACGATACCTAAAGTTTTTCCTCGCAATTCGATTCCATTGGCATAGGCTTTTTTCAAACCTTCAAAATTAGATTCTCCTTCTAAAGGCATATTTCTATTGGAATCGTGCAAAAATCGAACTCCAGAAAATAAATGCGCAAACACCAATTCTGCAACCGATTCCGAGGAAGATGCAGGCGTGTTTATCACACTAATCCCTTTGCTTTTAGCATACTCAACATCGATGTTATCCATTCCAACTCCTCCTCTACCAATGATTTTTAATCCTGGACAAGCATCAATAATATCTTTTCTAACTTTCGTTGCGCTACGAACTAAAACCACACTCACGTTATTTTCGTTCACAAAATTCGCAACTTGTTCTTGCGCAACTTTTGTTGTAATTACTTCAAAACCTCCTTTTTCTAAAGCTAAAATTCCACTTTTAGAAATCCCGTCATTTGCTAATATTTTCATTATAATTTTATTTGTTTAATTTTTAAATCGTTTATTTGTTGAATCGTTAAGTCGTTAATTCGAAACTCAGATTAACAACAGAATTAATATTTAATTTATTTATAGTTCTAAAAATATCGTTTCCTAATTCTTCCGATTAACCCTTTCCCCGATTAACCTTTTTCCCGTTTCAACAAATAAACGATTAACCGATTAACCTTTTTTTAGAAATTCATTTCTGCTACTTTACTTTCAAAATTCTGCATTACATCAACTAAAACTTGAACGCTTTCTATTGGAAGCGCATTGTACATCGAAGCTCTGTAACCACCAACAGATCGGTGACCGGGCAATCCCGAAATTCCAGCTTCTTTCCACAAAGTATCAAAAATAGCAGCGTGTGCTTCATTTTTCAACAAGAAAACAGCATTCATATTGGAACGATCTTCAACATTTGCAGCGCCTTTAAAATATGGATTTCTGTCAATTTCTGAATATATTAATTCTGCTTTTGCATTGTTCAGTTTTTCTACAGCAGCAATTCCACCTAAATTTTTCAACCATTGTAATGTCAATAAAGAAGCATAAACAGGGAAAACCGCTGGAGTATTGTACATACTTTCTGCTTTAATATGTTTTTGATAATCCAACATACTTGGTATTACTCTTCCTGATTTTCCAAGAATCTCTTCTTTTACAATTACCAAAGTAGTTCCTGCAGGACCCATGTTTTTTTGAGCGCCAGCATATATAATATCAAATTTTGTAAAATCTAAAACCCTCGAAAAAATATCCGAACTCATATCGCAAACCACAGGAACAGCAACATTTGGAAATGTTTTCATTTGAGTTCCAAAAATGGTATTGTTGCTCGTGCAATGAAAATAACTTGCATCATCAGGAACAGAATATCCACTTGGAATATGATTGTAATTTTGATCTTTCGATGAAGCTACAACAACAGTTTCGCCAAATAAATTTGCCTCTTTTATAGCCGCTGATGCCCAAGTTCCTGTATCAAGATACGCTGCTTTACCGTCAGTTTTCATTAAGTTATAAGGAACCATCAAGAATTCTAAACTTGCTCCTCCGTGAAGAAAAAGTGCTTGGTATCCTTTTCCTTTTAAATCCAATAATTCCAAAGCCAAATCTCTTGCTTCATCCATTACAGCAACAAAATCTTTGCTTCTGTGTGAAATTTCCAAAAGTGACAATCCCGAATTATTGAAATTTAAAATCGCTTCCGCTGATTTTTCAAAAACTTCTTGGGGTAAAATACAAGGGCCTGCGCTATAGTTATGTTTTTTCATTGTAGATATGGTATTCAAAAAAATTAAGTTACAAATTTCGTAAATAGGAAGCTAAAAACGGTTAATAATTTCCAAATAGTTATATAGTTTTATTAACAAAATCGTTGTAGTTGACATCATTATTTAAGAATTTGATAATCTACAATGCAATCAAGAATTTTATGGTATCAAGATTATCCGCATAATCCCATAAATTTGGTTTTTGAGTTTGTCCAAATGCAACGCTATTTTTTATTAAATCATTGGAAACAACACATTGAATTTGCTCATTATCAGATTGTAAACGGAATTTTATATCTTCTAAGTTTTCATAAAATTCATAAAAAACACTCGAAATAGGAGAAGCATAACTGCTGTCTTCTTTAATAATTAGAAATTCGTTATCCAATAAATTAAAATTACTCATCAGAAAAACTGCTTTATTATAATCATAATTATTGATGTATTTTTCATATTTGATTACGCCTTGATAGGGAAACATACCTCCAAAAAAAGCATCAAAATTATATCCTTTCGGAACAAAGATTTTAGAAACATTCCTGCATCCCAAACCAAAATAGCGAAACACATCTTCTCCCAAAGCAACCATTTGTTCTTTCGTTTCTTGTCCGTTTAAAACGGCTACTGAATTTCTTGATTTTCTAATAATAGCAGGTTTGCCTTTAAAATAAAATTCAAAATAACGTGCCGTATTGTTACTTCCTGTTGCAATTACAGCATCAAAACCTTCCAATTTACCTTCAACAAAAGTGATGTAATTTTCAAGTTTTGGTTCAATTGAAATTAAATATTTAGCTAAAAACGGTAATAAATGTTGGTCATTTGATGATGTTTTTACCAACACTTTATGTCCCGAAAGCAGTACTGAAATAAAATCGTGAAAACCAACTAATGGAATATTTCCAGCCAATATCAATCCAACCGTTTTAGAATCTACATTGGAAAAATCATAGGCATCCAACCATTGATTCAAGTTGTCAATTGTCAATGCTTCTGACCAAGATTGAATGGCAAAATACACGTTGTCATTTGTGTACCAACCGTTGTGAGATTGCGATAATTGGATCAAATCAATAAAGCTTTCAAAAAACACCCGAGACGCAGTCGAACTGAGCGAAGCTAAATCATTATTTAAAACAGCTTCCTTTTTAAGATTTTTAACCTCTGAAAATTGAGATAAAAACTCCCCAAGAGCAACGAAAATATTTTTTTTATGTTCTAAAGTCATATTGATTTGCTTATGAATAGTTTTGGACGTAATTTTGCACAAAAATAAGATAATTATCTGCGATAGGCAACAAGCCGTAAGCTTTATGCTTATCGCTAATAGCTTAAAGCTTAAAGCAAAATAAAATGGCAATAATAATAACAGATGAATGTATCAATTGTGGCGCTTGTGAGCCAGAATGTCCAAATACTGCAATTTATGAAGGAGCAGACGATTGGAGATATAAAGATGGTACTAAAATTCGAGGAAAAGTAATTTTAGCTGATGGAACTGAAGTTGATGCAGATGCTGCTCAAACTCCAATTTCAGATGATATTTACTATATCGTACCAGGAAAATGTACAGAATGTAAAGGCTTTCACGACGAACCGCAATGTGCGGCAGTTTGCCCTGTTGACTGCTGTATTCCTGATGACAATCATGTTGAAAGTGAGGAAACACTACTAAACAGACAGGCTTTTCTGCACAACGAATAATCATAATAGTAGCATAAAATAAAAAATCCTGAGTTGTAAAATTCAGGATTTTTTGCGTTTATCTATTAGGCCTTTAGAAACTGAATTTTCAGTTAGTCATAAAAGTATTAATCATAGTTAAAATTAATCATTTTTTTTTACAATTTTTATTAAAAGATATAAATCCTATATTTGCAGTCTTTAAAAACAAACCATAATGAAAGCAGGAATTGTAGGATTACCAAATGTTGGAAAATCAACATTGTTCAATTGTTTATCAAATGCCAAAGCGCAAAGTGCCAACTTTCCATTTTGTACCATCGAACCTAATATAGGAGTTGTAAATGTTCCCGATTCGAGAATAACTAAATTAGAGGAATTGGTAAAACCAGAACGCGTCCAAATGGCAACCGTTGATATTGTTGACATTGCAGGATTAGTAAAAGGTGCCAGTAAAGGCGAAGGTTTAGGAAATCAATTTCTTGGAAACATCAGAGAATGTAACGCAATTATTCACGTATTACGTTGTTTTGATAACGATAACATCATCCACGTAGATGGAAATGTAAACCCAATTCGCGACAAAGAAACCATTGATATAGAACTACAGCTAAAAGATTTAGAAAATGTTGAAAAACGTTTGGAAAAAGTAAATCGTGCCGCAAAAACTGGAAATAAAGAAGCACAAACAGAAAAAGCACTTTTAGATAGAATCAGAGAAACATTGCTTCAAGCAAAATCAGCAAGAACCATAATTCCTCAAAACCACGAAGAAGTGGAATTGATGGAAGGTTTCCAATTAATTACCGCAAAACCAGTTTTATACGTTTGTAATGTAGATGAAGAATCCGCTGTAAACGGTAATAAATATGTAGATCAAGTTCGTGAATTAGTAAAAGACGAAGCCGCAGAAGTAATTATACTTTCCGTAGGTGCCGAAGCCGATATCACCGAATTAGAAAGTTTTGAAGAGCGTCAAATTTTCCTAGAAGATATGGGATTAACCGAGCCTGGCGCCTCCGTTTTGATTCGTGCAGCCTATAAATTACTAAAACAACAAACCTATTTCACAGCAGGTGTCAAAGAAGTTCGCGCGTGGACAATTAACGTGGGCGCAACAGCACCGCAGGCTGCAGGAGTAATTCACACCGATTTCGAGAAAGGATTCATCCGCGCCGAAGTGATCGCCTACGAAGATTTCGTCCATTATGGCTCCGAAGCAAAATGCAAAGAAGCAGGAAAATTCAAAGTCGAAGGCAAAGAATATATCGTAAAAGATGGCGACGTAATGCACTTCCGATTCAACGTATAAAAATAACCCCAGATAGTGTCTAACTTTTTGGGGTAGTCTACTATCCTAGTTCGGCTTCTTTAACATATAAACTTCCGTAAATTTTAAAATTATTATGTAATAAAAATCTTATTAACTACGTTAAATAACTTTTTATACGATAACTAATTCAATTTAGATATGTTTAAAATATTAATGTAGTTTTACGACTTTATAAGTTAGTAGTATATTTTTACGATATGATAAACATAGTAATTGTTGACGATTCCGCAACTTCAAGGGCAACATTAGAAAAAACATTAAATGTGAATTTTAGACACAAATTTCATGTTGTTGCTTTGTGTGAAAGTGTTGATACAGCAATAATTGCAATCAAAAAATTTAAGCCTAAACTTGTTTTTTTAGATATTGAAATGCCCCATAAAAATGGTTTTGATTTACTAAAAGAAATTGAATTGATTAATTTTGAATTTATTTTTACAACTGCACATCCTGAATATGCTATTAAAGCTTTACAAGCCGAAGCACTTGACTATTTGATAAAACCAGTTAATACATATGATTTGCTTTTAGCTATTGAACGGTTTGAAATTAAGTTGTCAAAAAAAATAATTTTTAATAACGATATTAAACCTAAACCAGATTCAATGCCTAATGGTGATGAAGTTTTAAAAAAAATAGCGTTACCTACGGAAAATGGCTATGAATTTTTGAAAATAAATTCCATAATATATTGTGAGGCAAGTAGCAATTATTGTAAAATTATTTGCATTGATGGCAAAGAAATCTTACTAGCCAAAACATTAAAGAATATACAAGAACTTCTTCCTACCAATTTATTTCAAAGAATTCATAAGTCGTATTTGGTAAACCTTAATTTTATAGCTAGGTTTGACAGAACAAATTCATTGGAAATTGAACTTCAAAACGGAAAAAAACTCCCTGTTTCCTTCAGACAAAAAGATAATTTCTTGAATGTTTTTAAAAATAAGGTATAATAATATTTTATTCAATTTTTGATTGATAATTAAGTTTTAGAATAAACATAAATTATTATTATATAAAAAATGCCTCGCAATTGCGAGGCATTTAAATATATATTAATCTATTGAATTAAGAGTTGTGCTCTTCTTCTATTCTTTTGTGTTCTGCATCAGAAATAGTATCTACTAATACTGGAGTTGCAATAAACAATGAAGAATACGTTCCTACCACAATACCAATTAACATCGCAAAGATAAATCCTCTAATTGATTCACCACCAAAAATAAACATAATCAACAATACTAAAATCATCGTTAATGAGGTATTGATAGTTCTTGACATTGTAGAATTAATCGATTGGTTCACAATAGAATTGAAATTTCCTTTTGCTTTACCACCTAAATACTCACGAACTCTATCAAATACAATAACGGTATCGTTCATAGAATATCCAATTACTGTTAGAATCGCAGCGATAAAGTGTTGATCGATTTCCATTCCAAATGGCATGTATTTCCATAATAAAGAGTAAATACCCAATACGAAAATAACGTCGTGTGCAACGGCAGCAATCGCTCCCAAACTGTATTGCCATTTTCTGAAACTGATAAATAAATACAAACAAACGATTAGCATCGCACCAATTACAGCCCAATACGAGTTAGTTTTGATATCATCAGCCACTGTAGGCCCTACTTTTGAAGCTTGAAGAATTCCTAATTTCTTACCGTCATAACTGTTAACGAATTTATCGTAAGTCATGTTAGCATCAAAATGTTTTTTCAAGTTATCATATAAAATTTGGTTCACCGCTTTATCCGCTTCTGTACCTGCTTCTGCAACTTTATATTTTGTTGTAATTTTCAACTGGTTGTCTTTACCAAATATTTTGGCTTCAGCACTTCCGTCAAATACTTTAACCAATTCTTGTTTCACTTCTTCCGCAGAAACTGGTTTTTCAAAACGAACTTGGAAAGTTCTTCCTCCAACGAAATCAACACCTTGATTCAATCCGTTTGTAGAAAGTGAAATAACACTCACTACAACAACTAAACTTGAAAAGATATATGTGTATTTTTTTACACCTAAGAAATCAAAATGGAAGTTTGTAAAGAAGTTTTTAGAGAAACCGGTAACGAAAGATAATTTATTACCTCTGTTAACGCTCCAATCTAACAATATTCTTGTAATGAAAATTGAAGTAAACAATGAAGTTGCTATACCAATTAATAAGGTAGTTGCAAAACCTTGAATTGGTCCTGTTCCGAAAATTAATAAAACTGCTCCTGTTAAAACGTGCGTTACATTCGCATCAACAATAGAACGCATGGCACCTTTCCAACCAAATGACGCTTTAATTGCATCATCAATTGTTTTCCCAGCACGCAATTCTTCTTTCGCTCTTTCATAGATAATGATATTCGCATCTACCGCAGTTCCCATTGTTAATACGATACCAGCAATTCCAGGCAAGGTAAGAACAGCACCCAAACTTGCTAAAATACCAAATAAGAAAAGTAAGTTTACTGCTAAAGCAATGTTTGCATACAAACCAGATTTACCGTAATAAACCATCATCCAAAGAGATACAATTAACAAACCGATAATGGCTGAATTTGTACCGTTATCAATAGCTTCTTGACCTAAGGATGGTCCAACCACTTCTGATTGAACAATTTCTGCTGAAGCTGGTAATTTACCTGCTCTTAAAACGTTGGCTAAATCTTTAGTTTCTGTAACATCAAATACGCCTGAAATTTCAGATCTTCCTCCTGAAATAGGACCGCTTGAAACTCCTGGAGCAGAATAAACAACATCATCTAATACAATAGCGATATTACTTTTTTGAGTAAATGCTTTTCCTGTTAATTCTTCCCAAGCTTTTGCTCCTTGACCACTCATTTGCATCGTTACCGATGGTTTACCCATTTGATCAAATGAATCTTTTGCATCTGTTACAACGCCACCGCTCATCGCCGCTTGATTGTCTCTATTTCCTTTTAAAGCATATAGCTCAACTGTTTCAACTTCTTTTTTTGTTTTTTCATCAATTGTAGATGATGGTTTTCCCCAAACAAATTTTGCATAGCGTTGATCTGAAGCCAATAATACTCTAATGTCTTGTCTTTTTAAATACCCATTAATTGCCGCAGTATCTTTTGGTGCAACAATAGCAAGAACTGGTCCACCACCTTGAGATACAAATTTGTCTAATAAAGGATTGTTTCCTTTTGTATCAGCAACAGTATCTTTTGCTTTATCAGTCAATAAAGTATCAATTCCTGTTTTTGCAGTTTCTTTTACTTTAACAGCACCTTTTTCAGTTAATTTCAAAGCATTATTAGTTGCCATTAAGAAATTACCTAATTCGTCAATTTTATAGGTTTCCCAAAATTCTAATTGTGCCGTACTTTGCAATAATTTTTTGATACGATCCACATCTTTAGCACCTGGAAGTTCCACTAAAATTCTTCCTGATTCTCCTAATTTTTGAATGTTAGGTTGTGTTACACCAAATTTATCGATACGTTTTCTCAATACTTCAAAAGCACTTTCGATAGACTCATCAACTTTTCTTCTGATTACTTTCTTAA
>JBIIFA010000162.1:0-4459 GCA_044237565.1 Flavobacterium sp. | reverse complement strand
GTAGGCTGATTTTGGTACATCATCCAAATCAAAATTCCAAAAATTAAAACGAAGCCAATGATTGAATTGAGGTCTAATTTCTTATCTTCCATTATATAGAATTACTATTAATTTATTTTTTAATAAGCGAAAATACTATTTTTTTTTCGCTTTAACGGTTGCTGCCACAAAACTCACAAAAAGTGGGTGCGGATTAGCAACGGTACTTTTGTATTCTGGATGGTATTGTACTCCAATAAAAAACGGGTGGTTTTCGATTTCTACAATTTCTACCAATCCTGTATCTGGATTGACTCCCGAAGCTTTTAATCCTGCTTTTTCCAATGCTTCAAGATAATCTCCATTAAATTCATAACGATGACGATGGCGTTCTAAAATACTGGTTTTACCATATATTTTGTGTGCCAAAGTATTTTCTTTAATATCACATTTCCAAGCTCCAAGACGCATCGTTCCTCCTTTATCAGTGATAGTTTTTTGCTCTTCCATCAAATCAATAACTGGGTTTGAAGTGCCTTCATCCATTTCCGTAGAATTGGCATCTTCCAATCCTAAAATAGTTCTTGAATATTCTATAACTGACATTTGCATTCCCAAACAAATCCCTAAAAATGGAATGTTATTTTCTCTTGCATAGCGAACGGTTTCTATTTTACCTTCAATTCCACGACCTCCAAAGCCCGGTGCCACAAGAATTCCATCTAAATCTTTCAATTTTTCATGTACATTGGAAGCATCCAAATATTCAGAATGAATGGAAACCACATTAACTTTCGTTTCATTTGCAGCTCCTGCGTGAATAAATGCTTCTAAAATGGACTTGTAAGAATCTTGTAATTCTACATATTTACCAACCAAACCAATATTTACAGAATGTTTTGGATTTTTCAATCTACTTAAAAAAGTATTCCAATTTTTTAAATCTGGAGCCGATTTTATAGGTAAATCTAATTTCTTCAAAGCTACCACATCAAGACCTTCTTCAAGCATCAAAATGGGCACTTCATAAATAGTTGACGCATCAATAGATTGTATCACTGCTTCGCGTTTTACATTGCAAAACAAAGCCAATTTATTTCTTAATTCCTCAGATAATTCGTGCTCGGTTCTACAAACTAAAATATCTGCTTTTATACCGCTTTCCATCAATGTTTTAACGGAATGTTGCGTTGGTTTTGTTTTCAATTCTCCAGCTGCAGCCAAATAAGGAACCAATGTTAAATGAATAACAAGTCCGTTATTTTCACCTAATTCCCATACCAATTGACGCACCGATTCAATGTAAGGCAAAGATTCAATATCACCAACAGTTCCACCGATTTCAGTGATTACAATATCAAAATCACCTGAATTACCAAGTAATTGCATTCTTTCTTTGATTTCATTGGTAATATGAGGAACAACTTGTACGGTTTTCCCTAAAAATTCGCCTCTTCGTTCCTTTTCAATTACCGAAAGATAGACTCTTCCTGTGGTAACATTATTGGCTTGTGAAGTGGGAACATTCAAAAAACGCTCGTAATGTCCTAAGTCCAAATCGGTTTCTGCACCGTCATCTGTAACGTAACATTCTCCGTGTTCATAAGGGTTTAGGGTTCCTGGATCCACATTGATATACGGATCAAATTTTTGAATTGTAGTGCGATATCCTCTTGCTTGCAATAATTTTGCTAATGAAGCTGCGATAATTCCCTTTCCTAAAGAAGAAGTAACTCCGCCAGTAACAAAAATATATTTCGTTTGAGCCATTGTATAGTGTGTTGTTGTTGTGTAAAAAACTTGGCAAAAGTACGAAAATAATTAGATAATGCGGTAATTTATAACATTAGATAAATAAAAAAATAGTGGCTATTATGAACCCAATAATTAACTAACTTTACCAATTTAAGGCTTCGGATATTTCTTTCTTATATTCCGAATTAATTCCTCTAAACCGTTTAATTTCAACTCATAGACCAACTGAAGTTGTTCGCCTAATTGCCCTTTTGGGAAACCTTTATTGCTATACCAAACCACATAATATTCTGGCAAATCAATTAAATGCCAGCCTTCATATTTGCCGAAAGGCATTTTTGTATGCGCTAAAGTGACGAGTTTTTGTTGGTTATCGTCCAAAATTACTTCCAGTTAAAAGTAATGACTTTCTTGATATCTGGGTGCAAACTATAATAAACTGGACACGTCATTGCGGTACGTTCCAAAATAGTTTTGGTTTTATCATGGGCTTCCGCTGTGATATTAAAAACAACATGAATTTCAGAAATTCTTCTTGGTTCAGCCGCCATAACTTTTGTGATTTCGGCAGTAGAATACGAAAGATCCACATTCATTTCTGCTGCTTTAATTCCCATTACGGTAAACATACAACTCCCTAAACCATTGGCAACGGTGTCTGTGGGTGAAAAAGCAGCTCCTTTTCCATTGTTGTCAATTGGGGCGTCCGAAATAATTTCTGATCCCGATTGAATATGAATAGAGGAAGTTCGTAATTCTCCTAAATAAGTAATTTTTGAAGTCATTATTCTGCTTGTTTTATGGTTAAATCGGTATCGTAATACACTATGTAAATCCCTTTATTGCTGAAACTTTTCGAACTATTTTTAGTGTAACTGAACTTATTTTCTATTTGTTCAGTAGCAACATTTTCAGAAGTTTCCTGATAATTTTTATCTTGTGATAATCGCAAAAGCGTGTCAAATGTTAAATCAAAGCCACGAATTGCGAATTGATTTGGAAATACTTTGTTCGCTTTTTTGAAATCATTTCTAAAAATATCAGCTTCTACCGAAAGGTTTTCACGAACAATTGAAGGATGCAACATTTTTAATTTTGTCAAACTACTCATGTCAATTTCATCAAAATCTAATGTTGGATTGGCTTCTAAAATCACCAATTGCACTTGATAATCTGGCATTAAAGCCAACATCGTATTGGTTGTAGCCAAAATAACATTTGTTTTTTGAGAATCTAAAATAACATAATTCACCTTGTTTTTTACAAACACTTTTTTCAAACTGTCTTTGACAATGCTTCCCTTTTCATTGAAACCAACTATTTTAATTCCTTTTTTACTTTTGATAAAGAAATCTTTCAAAGTAGTTTTTTTGGCATCGATTACGGCAACTATATTCCCATTTTTTCTATATATATAATCTAACATTGCTGCCTTAGAATCTTCATTTGAAGGCATCGATTGGTATAAATTAGGAAATGATTTACCCATTTCTTTTGATAAAGGTGAAATCACAGAAACGTTGTTCGAGCTTACTAATTCGGCTAATTTCTCAACATTTGCTTGATAAAAAGGACCGATAATAGCATCGGCATTTTGAAGATTATTCTGTTCTACCAATCCTGAAATTGCTGATGAATTCTTAGTTTCTTCGGAATCTAAAATCCGAATATTGATATTCAAACCCATTACTTTTGCCGAATCAATTGCCATCAAAACCCCTGAATAAAAGTCCAAAGTCATGTTTAGAAATTTGTCTTTTTTCAATTTTGAAGCCACCGAATTCAAACTGTCATTTTCGATTTTTGAAATATTGAAAGGCAATAACAAAACCAATTCTTTGGCATTTTGAGAAGTACTACTTTTTGTTAATTTAGCAACTACTTTATTCGATTTTGCAACATCCTCAATTTTTATAGTTTTAGGCGTTACAACTACTTTTGATTGTTCTTTTGAAACGAATTTTTCATTTGCACCACTCACAATCAAATTGTAACCAATTGGTAAACCCGAAACGATTTCAGGATTCAATTGCTCCAATTGTTCCACAGTCAATCCGTATTTATTTGCAATAGCATATTTAGTTTCCTTTGGTAAAACTTCGTGATAAATGATTTTATTCAATGTTTTTAAAGTAGTTTTAACCGCTGGTTTCAATGCGGATTTTGATGGAATAACAAGCATTTGACCAATTTTCAAACCTTCCTTTAAAACGTCTTTATTGGCAGTTTCTATATCTTCAACCGAAATAGCATATAATTTTGAAATACTATAAATCGTTTCTTTTGGAAAAACTTCGTGTGTTTTTGGATTGCCTTTTGAAACAGGAATCAACAACACCGAATTCAATTGAACTCCGCTTTGAGCATCCGGATTTAAATTATAAATATCTAAAGGCGAAACTTTATATTTCATAGCAATTTGCGTAATCGTTTCTCCCTCGAGAACGATATGTTTGGTATAATTCTGCCCAAAAAGAGACAGTGTAAAAACCAAAACAAGAATGTAAATTACTCTTTTAAACATAGCTATAATTTTATAAATTCAATTGTAATACTGCTATTCCCACTCAATAGTTGCTGGTGGTTTCGAGCTAATATCATAGACAACTCTGTTTACACCTGGAACTTTATTGATAATATCATTGGAAACTTTCATCAAGAAATCGTACGGTAAATGTACCCAATCTGCGGTCATTCCATCGGTTGATTCCACTGCGCGAAGTGC
>JBIIFA010000018.1:0-19011 GCA_044237565.1 Flavobacterium sp. | reverse complement strand
CGTTTGGCTTGTCAATTGATTGAAAAACATCTTGATTTTTCAAATACAATTCTAATTGGAATTCAGCCCCGAGGAACTTTCTTGGCAGAACGATTAAAAGAGTTGTTAGAAAACGAATATAAAATTTCAAATATTGCTTTGGGTTATCTTGATATTACTTTTTTTAGAGATGATTTTAGAAGAAATGACAAAGTATTGGAAGCCAATAAAACACAAATAAATTTTATTGTTGAAGATAAAAAGATAGTTTTTATTGACGATGTTTTATATACAGGAAGAAGTATTCGTGCGGCTTTAACAGCAATTCAATCTTTTGGAAGACCATCTTCAATTGAACTTTTAACCTTGATAGACCGAAGATTTAGCCGTGATTTACCCATTCAACCCGATTATAGAGGTCGTCAAGTGGATGCTATAAACAATGAAAAAGTAAAAGTATGCTGGAAGGAACAAGATGGCGAAGATACTGTTTATTTGGTTCCAACAATTAATAAACAACCAACACTATAAAAAATGAGCGAACTAAGTGTAAATCATTTATTAGGAATAAAAAATATCACGAAAAATGATATTGACCTTATTTTTGAAACTGCCGATCATTTTAAAGAAGTCATTAATCGTCCCATTAAAAAAGTGCCTTCGCTGAGAGACATTACGATTGCCAATATATTTTTTGAAAATAGTACGCGCACAAAGCTGTCTTTTGAATTGGCGCAAAAAAGACTTTCTGCCGATGTAATTAGTTTTTCTGCAGCGCAATCTTCAGTAAAAAAAGGGGAAACATTAATTGATACGGTAAATAACATACTTTCAATGAAAGTGGATATGGTGGTAATGCGACACGCTAATCCTGGAGCGGCACACTTTTTATCTCAAAATGTAAAAGCAAGTATTATCAATGCTGGAGATGGTGCCCACGAACATCCAACCCAAGCTTTATTAGATAGTTATTCAATTCGGGAGAAATTAGGAGAAGTGGCTGGTAAAAAAGTAGTTATTGTAGGTGATGTTTTACATTCCCGAGTGGCACTTTCTAATATCTATGCTTTGCAAATGCAAGGTGCCGAAGTGAAAGTTTGCGGTCCTAAAACGCTAATTCCAAGACACATTGAATCACTTGGAGTTTCAGTTGAATCTAATTTACGTAAAGCTTTGGAATGGTGTGATGTAGCAAATATGTTACGCGTTCAAAACGAACGAATGGATGTTAACTTTTTTCCTTCAACAAGGGAATATGCACAACAATATGGAGTTGATAAAACCTTACTGGATTCCCTAAATAAAGAAATCGTAATTATGCATCCTGGGCCTATAAATCGCGGAGTTGAGATTACTTCGGATGTAGCCGACTCTCAGCAATCTTTAATTTTGAACCAAGTAGAAAATGGAGTTGCTATTCGAATGGCTGTTATCTATTTATTGGCTTCAAAAATTCAATAATATTTAAATTTATTCCCGATGAAAGTAGATGCAAAAGGTCATACAACAGTTATCAAAGATACGCAAGGCGATAGTGTTGCGTTTTTAGAAAAGGTAACCGATCAGCACGAAAGTTACAAACATCAGAATTTGATTTTGGATGTTACTCACGATAAAACAACTACAATTGCGTCTGTAAAAGCATTTTCTGAATTGTCTAAAACACATAAAAAAGGAAAAAAATCATTTGTGATTGTTGCTGAAAATATTGATTTTAATGCCGTTCCAAAATCGTTACTTGTTGTTCCTTCAGTTTTGGAAGCACACGATATTATCGAAATGGAAGAAATTGAAAGAGATTTGGGGTTTTAAGCCCCCTAACCCCCAAAGGGGGAATAGAATAGTGACTTTACACCTTTATTAATAATTTAAGATTATGGATTTTTATAGCAACAAGAAAAGAACAAAAATTATAAGATATATTTTGGTAGTTGCCTTGTTATTTTCTATTTTTATTAACTTTTATACTTCTTACTTTGATATTGAAATAAAATATTTTCGGCTTATTTCATCTGTAGTATTGATTATTGCTTTAATATTTTCAATTCGAAGACCAAAAAACGATAATTAGATTTTTTATTAGTCAAATAGGTACACTTTATACAATAACCAAATAAACAATTAACCGAATAAACTTTGAATCTAACCATACTTGGTTGCTACGCTGCAACGCCACGAACGTTTACGAATCCAACTTCACAAGTTTTAGAAATCAGAAATCGTCTATTTTTAATTGATTGTGGTGAGGGAACGCAAGTGCAATTGCGTAAAAACAAGATTCGATTTTCCAAAATTAATCATATTTTTATATCTCATTTGCACGGGGATCATTTTTATGGTTTGGTAGGTTTAGTTTCTACATTTATGTTGCTCAATCGGACTAATGATTTGCATATTTATGGACCAAAAGGAATTGAAGAAGTTATTAAATTACAACTGAAATTATCAAATTCTTGGACGAATTACGGTTTGTTTTTTCACGAATTGAACTCAAAGGAAAGCGAAGTTGTTTTTGAAGATGAGAAAGTTATTGTAAAAACAATTCCGCTAAAACATAGGGTTTACACCAATGGATTTTTATTTCAAGAGAAAGTTGGAGATAGAAAATTGAATTTAGATGCCGTTCAAAACTATGAAATTGATAAATGCTATTATCAAAAGATTAAAAATGGAAAAGACATTACTTTAGACGACGGTCGTGTAATTGAGAACGAAAAACTGACTTTCGACCCAATTCCTGCAAAGAGTTATGCTTTTTGCTCGGATACGGTTTATAGCGAAGCAATTGTTCCAATTATTGAAAATGTAGACGTGTTGTATCACGAATCTACTTTTTTAGATTCAGAGGAAAGTTTGGCTGAAAAAACAATGCATTGTACGGCAAAACAAGCGGCAAGAATTGCTTTGAAAGCCAATGTAAAGCAATTAGTTTTAGGACATTATTCGACTCGGTATGAAAGTATAGAATTGTTTAAAGAAGAGGCAAGCACTATTTTCGCTGAAGTTCTTTTGGCTGATGATGGTAAAAGTTTTGAGTTTTAAAAATATATTTAATGGAAGATTTAAGTAATTATAGAAAATCGTATGATAAAAGTGAACTTTTGGAAACTACAATTCCAGAGGATCCAATCAATTTATTCAACAGGTGGTTCCACGAAGTAGAGGATTTTGGGGGAGTAGATGAGGTGAATGCGATGACAGTTGCTACAATAGGATTAGATGGTTTTCCAAAATCACGAGTAGTACTTTTAAAAAAATATACTTTCGAAGGTTTTATTTTTTATACAAATTACGATTCAGAAAAAGGAAAAGCCATTGAAAACAATCCAAACATTTGCCTTTCTTTTTTTTGGCATACGATGGAACGTCAAGTTATCATTAAAGGAATTGCAGAGAAAACAACCACTAATATTTCTGATGGCTATTTTGAATCCAGACCAGACGGAAGTAAATTAGGCGCTATAGTTTCCAATCAAAGTCAAGTTATTCCTTCAAGATCTGTATTGGAAGACAAATTAAAACAATTAGAAAAAGATTTTCAAGGAAAAGAAATTCTGCGTCCCGATTTTTGGGGTGGATTCTTGGTAAAACCTGTTGAAGTTGAATTTTGGCAAGGGCGTCCTAATCGATTGCACGATAGAATTCGATACCAATTGCAAGTTGATTTTTCTTGGAAAATTGATAGGTTGTCACCGTGATAACTTTTCTTTAATTAATTCGTAAACACTAAATTTAAATTTTTCTTCTTCTAAAGATAAAGGTTTGCAGGAATAATGAAACCAAAATGGTTAGTACCGCTCCAATGAAATTCAGCCATAGGAAACTTACAATGTCCAAGTAAAAGATATAGAATATGGCTAATTGCGAGCCTATTGCACCCCAGAAAATCGCTTTGGCTCGGATGTATTTGATATAAAACCCAACCAAGAAAATCCCCAATACGGTTCCGTAAAATACCGAACCAATAATATTGACCAACTGAATTAAATTTTCAAATAGGGTTCCAATACAAGCGAAAAGAATAGCGACAATTCCCCAAAAGACAGTAAAAAGTTTGGTGGCATTAACATAATGTTTTTCAGATTTTGGAGTTTTAATATTACGTCTGTAAATATCAATTGCAGTTGTTGAAGCCAATGCGCTCAGACCAGATGCAGTTGAAGACATTGCTGCCGACAAAATAACAGCTAATAATAAACCGATTAAACCCTTTGGCAAATAGGTGAGAATAAAATTGATAAAAACATAATCTTTATCATTTGTTTCGGCTTTATCATCGGCTTTTGAAATCAATTCTTTTGCCTGATCTCTCAAGTCATTTTCTTTACTTGAAATGGCAATTAGTTTTCTTCTTAAAATAGGGTTATCATAATTTTGGTTCAAATGATCAATATACAAAAGGTTAAATTCTTTTTTTTCTTCCGATAAATCGACTAGTTGTTTTTCAAGTTGATGGTATTCTGTTTTATATATAGATTTTTCAATAACAATTTTATTGTTCGGATTGAAATTTAACGGAACAGGATTGAATTGGAAAAACACAAAAACCATCACCCCGATTAATAAAATAAAGAACTGCATGGGCACTTTCAAAAAGCCATTCATGATTAATCCCATTTGGCTTTCTCGCACGGATTTACCTGATAAATAACGCCCAACTTGCGATTGGTCGGTACCAAAATAGGAAAGTGCTAAGAAAAAACCACCCGTAATTCCACTCCAAAAAGTATAGCGAGTTTCAGGATCAAATGATAGATCTACAATGTTCATTTTGTCATTTGCACCAGCAATATGAAGTGCATTACCAAAAGTCATGTCGTTGGGAAGTAAATACAAAATCAAGAAAAATGTGGCAAACATTCCAAACATAATTACAAACATCTGGTATTTTTGGGTAACATTCACAGCTTTTGTTCCGCCCGAAAAAGTATAAATAATCACAAGCGTTCCAATAATTATGTTCAAATGCGTTAAATTCCACCCTAAAATTGACGAAAGTATAATCGAAGGCGCATAAATGGTAATTCCAGTTCCCAAACCTCTTTGCACCAAGAATAAAATAGAGGCCAACGAACGGGTTTTCAAATCGAATCGTTGTTCTAAATATTCATAGGCGGTAAAAACTTTTAGTTTGTGATAAATGGGTATAAACGTAATGCAAATAACCACCATTGCAATTGGTAAACCAAAGTAAAATTGCACAAAACCCATTCCGTCGTGATAGGCTTGTCCGGGAGTAGAAAGAAAAGTTATCGCGCTTGCTTGTGTTGCCATTACTGACAAACCTACAGTCCACCAAGGGGTTTCGTTATTTCCTAAAATATAGTCTTCAACATTTTTAGAACTTCCTTTAGTTTTCCAAACGCCATAAATAACGATGAAAAGCAGTGTAATTACAAGAACTATCCAATCAATTTTTTGCATGGCTTATGAAAATAATTGCATTATTATATAAAAAAACAATATATAAATGGCATTAGCTACCAAAACCCATGAGTAATTTTTCTTCCAAGTTTTTTTTTCGTTCATATCGTTTTTATTGAATTGAAATTAAATTTGCCATTAATCTAAAAGCACCCGAAACACCTTCTGGTAACTCTCTAAAGAAACTTAAACCTGTATAAATATAATTTCCTTTTCCGTATTTTGCAATTAGTAGCGCCCCATTTTTATGCGTTTCACCTTGGTCATTTGAAGACAAAATAGGAGTGAAGGCTGCATCCCATTCACTTGGATAATAAAGCCCTTGTTCTTGTTTCCAACCTTCAAAATCTTTGGAAGTGATTTTATTTGGGTAATTCAAAACGGTGTGTTTCGGTGCCAAAAAACGGATTTCTGCATTTTCTTCGGTCACGCGATCTCGTGAAATTTTTAAAGGAAAGGGTGCGATATTTTTAGTTACCAATTCGTCAGTTGTGTTGTATTGCACCAACATTGTTTTTCCTTCTTTTACAAAATCGAATAATAAATCTTGTTTGAATGCCAATGCTTTATCGGTATTATAAGCCCTAATTCCAGTGATAACTACATCAAAATTAAGGAGTTTTTCCTTTGTAATTTCTTCGGGTTTTATAATGGAAACTTCATATCCCATTTGCATCAAACTCATTGGGATTTCATCGCCTGCTCCCATAATATAAGCTATTTTCTCATCTCCAGTTTTAATGTCTAATTTGATAAATTTTGCTTCAGAAGTTCTCAAAATTTGTTGTTTTGAAATGTGGTCATAATTGATGTTGATTTGCTCTTTGTCAAACGTTTTATTGTTTACAATTGCAACACATTTTACTAAAATTTCGTCAGCATTTTTTGGTGGTGTTACCTCAAAATATATAATTTGTTCTTCTCCTTTTTTGCTCAAGGCAAATGGAATTTCGGTGGGAAAAACTTTCCAATTGTTTGGTAACTCTAATTTGAGTGCTCCGTTTTCAGCGTTTTTTCCCGCTTTTACTTTTACTCCAATAGTTTTCGATTTTTCTGTGTTAAAAATGGCAACTTTGTCAATAATTGAAGTCGTAATTTCAGGCACAATATCCAGTGGATTGTATGTTTCGCCTTTCGTTGGGTCGTTGTATTTATAAATAATAGTACGCTCAAAAGGTATTGAAATCCCATTTATTGCAATTGTAAAAATAACTTTTACTTCCCGAATTACATCTGGAATACCAACGTTCATTTGATTGTCAACGCGGTACATTCCAACCGTGCCTTTTTCATTTAACCAATACGGATTCGTATATTCTAATGTCGCAGGCAATTGCAGTTTCAAAGTTAGATTTTGAGAAATATTATTATTTAAAGCGATATTTTCAAGCGTATTTTTTTGCTCGGGTAACGAAGTAATACTTTCCAACTGCATCGCAATCGGGCTTCTATTTATGACTTCAATTTTCACTTTTATGTTACTGTTTGGAGTTGCCGTTTGGTTTTCTGCAACCGCTTCAAGATATAATCCAGAACAGGCTGCAATTATTTTCTTAAGTTCCTCTGATTTTATGGTTTTCCAATGTTCGTCTTCTAATAATTGAATCATGGTAAAGGCTTTCGCCAAATCTGGAATGCTTGCCGATGGATTTTTAAAATCGAATTGTTGTTGTACTTTTTCTAATAATTGTCCAATTGCTGTCCCTCCTTTAACGCGGTTCCAAGTGGTATCAATTCCTTCAAACACGTTGGTTTTATCTTGCAAAGAACTTCCTTTTAACAATTCTAAATATTCCGTTTCTTCACCCCGACTTCCCGTACTTCCAAAACCTTGTGATTGATGACAACTTCTGCTCAACGCAGCAATTTCTTGATTTGATTTTCCTATTGACGGATAGAAAACTCCAATTTGCAAAGCACTTAAATTGGTTTTGTCGGCCTCATCAAATTTTTCTTTGCTTCCATAAAACCACCAAGATGTATTGAAAAACTGTCTTTTTGGTTGCCAAGTTTGTACTAATTTCAATTGCTCTGGAAAATAGTTGGGATTGTTTGCCAATTCAAACCCCTCAACGCTCAATAGCGCAGAAGCGGTGTGATGACCGTGTGTAGTTCCCGAAGAACGATGGTCAAAGCGGTTGATAATTACATCGGGTTGGAATTTACGTATTGCCCAAACAACATCACTTAATACTTGATTTTTATCCCAAATTTGTAAAGTTTCATCAGGGTTTTTAGAATAGCCAAAGTCATTTGCCCGAGAAAAAAACTGCTCACCTCCATCAATTTTTCTGGCTTCCAAAAGTTCTTGCGTTCTAATTACACCCAACTGTTCTCGCAATTCAGAACCAATCAAATTTTGACCGCCATCACCACGAGTCAAAGACAAATAGCCTGTTCGCGCCATTTTTTCATTGGATAAATAGGAAATTAAACGGGTATTTTCATCATCAGGATGAGCGGCAGTATAAAGCACAGAACCTAAAAAATTTAGTTTTTGAATTTGATTGTATAACGCTACAGCATTTGGTTTTGCTGGTTGTTGAGCGGAGACTATTTGAACTACAAATAGGAATAATAGGCCAATTCTAAGGAACACTTTTTGCATTGTTTTAATTTTTGATTGCAACAACTTCAAAAGTAATAATTTAAATGCGTTCTATTCACTGTTTCTATTTATTTTTTCAGACAATACCAGTTCATAAAGTAACAACCTCGATAAAATTATTAGAATCTAAAAACTATTCTTTACTTTTGTACTACACAACAAAAACCACAATGTACAAACTCATAATACGTCCTATTCTCTTTTGGTTTGACCCAGAAAAAGTACACTATATTACATTCTCTCTCATCAGATTTTTGTCCAATATTCCAGGCGTTCCCTTTATATTTAAGGGTTTGTATGCAGTCAACGATAAAAGATTAGAAATAGAAGTATTTGGACTTAAATTTAAAAACCCAGTTGGTTTAGCAGCTGGTTTTGATAAAGATGCCGTTTTATATAACGAACTTTCTAATTTTGGATTTGGATTTATAGAAATTGGAACACTCACTCCAAAAGGTCAAGATGGAAATCCTAAAAAACGATTGTTCCGTCTCAAGCAAGACAGTGCAATAATCAACAGAATGGGCTTCAATAACAAAGGAGTTCAAAAAGCAGTTGAACATTTAAAACAAAATAAAGGCGTCTTAATTGGTGGAAACATTGGAAAAAATAAGCTTACGCCAAATGAAAATGCGGTCGACGATTACTTAATTTGCTTTGAAGCATTATACGATTATGTTGATTATTTCGTAGTTAATGTAAGTTCTCCAAACACACCAAACCTAAGAGAATTGCAGGAAAAAGAGCCCTTGACAAAATTATTACAAACCCTGCAAAACAAAAATTTAGCGCGACCAAAACAAAAACCAATTCTTTTAAAAATTGCTCCCGATTTAACCAACGAACAGTTGTTAGATATAATAGATATTGTGAATACTACAAAAATTGCGGGTGTAATTGCGACCAATACGACCATTTCTCGTGAAGGGTTGCAATCAGAAAACAAAGTTGAAACAGGCGGTTTATCGGGGAAACCATTAACTAATCGTTCCACAGAAGTAATCCGATTTCTATCTGAAAAAAGCAACAAATCGTTTCCTATAATAGGAGTAGGCGGTATTCATTCTGCCCAAGATGCCATCGATAAACTTGAAGCTGGGGCAAGTTTAATCCAACTCTATACCGGCTTTATATATGAAGGGCCTGCTTTGGTGAAAGCCATTAACAAAAAGATTTTGGAGCGATTAACAAATGAATAGGTTTGACATCTTAAAACCTTGACTTTTGCGCCTTTTTCCCTATATTTGAACCAATGAAACCAATAAAAATAATTGAATGTCCGCGAGATGCAATGCAAGGTATAAAATCATTTATCCCTACGGCACGCAAAGTTGCGTACATTCAATCTTTATTGCGTGTTGGTTTTGACAGCATCGATTTTGGAAGTTTCGTTTCTCCAAAAGCAATTCCCCAAATGCAAGATACCTCCGAAGTTCTTGCACAACTCGATTTATCGCAAACAAAAAGTAAATTACTTGCCATAATTGCCAATACGCAAGGTGCTATTTCAGCTTCGCAACATAGTGAAATTCAGTATTTAGGATTTCCCTTTTCCATATCTGAGAATTTCCAAATGCGAAATACCCATAAAACCATCGCCGAATCCTTTATTACGCTTCAGGAGATTCTAGAAATTGCCGATAAATGCAATAAAGAAGTAGTTGCCTATTTGTCAATGGGTTTCGGTAATCCGTATGGTGATCCTTGGAATGAAGCAATAGTAGGGGAGTGGACAGAAAAATTATCAGGAATGGGTATCAAAATCTTATCGCTTTCGGATACTGTTGGAAGTTCAACTCCCGAAGTAATTCACAACTTATTCTCAAATCTAATTCCCAAATACCCCGAAATTGAATTTGGTGCCCATCTTCATACCACGCCCGATAAATGGTTTGAGAAAATTGACGTAGCTTATAAATCAGGTTGCCGCCGATTTGACGGTGCTATTCAAGGTTTTGGTGGCTGTCCAATGGCTACGGATACGCTCACAGGAAACATGCCAACAGAGAAATTGTTGTCCTATTTTACGGCACAAAAAGAAAATACCAATACAAGTCCAATGAGTTTTGAAAGTGCCTACAACGAAGCCACAAAATTGTTCGGAGAATTTCACTAATTGCATTGGAAGCATCTAAACCTATAACCTTTTCCCATTTGCCAGATCTAAAATAATTCACTATCTTTGCTCGCAATTCAACTACAAATTGCAATGATAGCTCACAACACTAAAATTATTGGCGAAGGATTAACCTACGATGACGTACTGTTAGTTCCAAACTATTCCAACGTGCTTCCTCGAGAAGTCAGCATTCAATCTAAATTTTCTCGAAATATAACACTAAACGTTCCTATAGTTTCTGCAGCAATGGATACCGTAACCGAAAGTGCAATGGCAATTGCTATGGCGCAAGAGGGTGGAATTGGAGTTTTACATAAAAACATGACCATTGCACAACAAGCGGCTAAAGTCAGAAAAGTAAAACGTGCGGAGTCAGGAATGATAATTGATCCCGTTACTTTGCCCTTAACTTCATCTGTTGCCGACGCTAAAAATGCAATGAAGGAATTTGGCATTGGAGGAATCCCAATTGTTGATGATAATAAAATCCTTAAAGGAATTGTAACCAACCGAGATTTGCGTTTTGAAAAAAACAATGCAAGACCAATTATTGAAGTTATGACTTCAGAAAACTTAGTTACTGTTGCCGAGGGAACTTCCTTAGAACAAGCCGAAGTCGTTTTGCAAGGCAATAAAATAGAAAAATTACCCGTGGTAAACGCCGATTATAAATTGGTTGGTTTAATCACTTTCCGAGATATTACCAAGTTGACTCAGAAACCAATTGCCAACAAAGATGTTTTTGGTCGTTTGCGCGTTGCAGCAGCTATTGGCGTTACAGGCGATGCCGTTGAAAGAGCAGAAGCCCTAGTAAATGCTGGTGTCGACGCAATTATTATAGATACCGCTCACGGACATACCCAAGGGGTTGTGAATGTGTTGAAAGAAGTAAAAACTAAATTCCCTCAAATAGATGTTATCGTTGGAAACATTGCAACACCAGAAGCTGCTAAATTTCTTGTTGAAAATGGTGCCGATGGTGTAAAAGTTGGAATTGGACCTGGTTCTATTTGTACCACTCGTATCGTAGCAGGAGTTGGTTTCCCACAATTTTCTGCCGTACTTGAAGTGGCTGCAGCCATAAAAGGGACTGGAGTTCCAGTAATTGCTGATGGAGGAATCCGTTACACAGGCGATATTCCTAAAGCAATTGCTGCAGGTGCCGATTGCGTGATGTTGGGTTCGCTATTAGCTGGAACCATGGAATCTCCCGGTGAAACCATCATTTTTGAAGGACGAAAATTCAAATCCTACCGCGGAATGGGTTCTGTTGAAGCCATGCAAGAAGGCTCAAAAGACCGTTATTTCCAAGATGTTGAAGACGATGTCAAGAAATTAGTTCCTGAAGGAATTGTTGGTCGCGTCCCTTACAAAGGCGAATTAAACGAAAGCATGCAACAATTCATTGGCGGACTTCGTGCAGGAATGGGCTATTGCGGCTCAAAAGACATACCAGCATTGCAGGACACGGGGCGTTTTGTTCGCATCACAGCCAGCGGAATCAACGAAAGTCACCCACACAATGTAACGATAACTAAGGAAGCACCAAATTATTCAAGATAGTATTCGAAATTCTTAATATTACATAGCTAAACCCATTAGAATTTATTTTAATGGGTTTTTTGTTTTGAAGCACCAATTATATATTTCCATAAGAAAAATCCTTCCCGATAGTAGCGGTATCCTTTTGTGGCGAACCCCGCCACAAAAGGATACCGCTACTATCGGGGCTAATAAATTGCATTTCCAGATACAAAAGAACCGTTCGCTCCAAATAAAAATAAGCTCTTAAAAATAATTCAATTTTATTTTGTTAATCAATAAAGTATTTAGATATTTGTCTAAATATATAAATGAAAATATATGAATGCTATTTTCAAGGCGTTGAACGATGTGACACGAAGGGAGATTTTGGAACTTTTGAAGGAAAAAGATTTGACCGCAGGAGATATTGCGGCTCCTTTTGATATTTCAAAACCAAGTATTTCGCATCACTTGGACATTTTGAAACGTGCCGATTTAATAGCTTCTGAGAAAAAAGGGCAATACGTTATTTATTCTATAAATACGACCATTATGGAAGACGTTTTGCAGTGGATTTTAACTTTTAAAAAATAAAAAAACGATGAACGAATCATTGAAAAAAGAACTGCCGATTATTGGAATTGTGTTATTGCCATTTATTTATTTGGCCTACATTTGGAACAGTTTGCCAGAACAAGTGCCGATGCATTGGAATTTGAAAGGCGAAATTGATGATTGGGGAAGCAAATATTCGTTGATTGGATTGGTGTTTTTATTGCCAGTTTTCACTTATGTTTTGATGTTGGTGGTTCCGAAAATTGATCCCAAAAAAAACATGGAATCCATGGGTGGAAAGTACAATCAGTTCAAGTTTATTTTGGTGGCTTTCATGTCGGTTGTGGTGCTTGTGGTTATGTATATATCTAAAAATCAAAAACTTTCAAATCCTAATATGATTGTAATTTTGGTTGGAACATTATTTGCGTTTATGGGTAATTATTTCAAAGTCATTAAGCAAAATTATTTCATTGGCATCAAAACGCCGTGGACATTAGAAAGCGAAGAAGTTTGGAAATTGACGCATCTTTTAGCTGGAAAAATGTGGGTTATCGGCGGAATTGTAATTGTGATTTGTAGTTTGGTTGTCTCGGAAAACCTCAATTTTTACCTTTTTATTAGCATTACCGCTGTAATATCGATTGTGCCTATTGTGTATTCGTACCTTATATACAAGAAAATAAAAAATAATAATTAATAAATTGAATCCTCAAAAATTAAATAAAAAATGAAAAAAATAATCACGTTAATCATTGCATTAGGAGCTATTTCTACCGTTTTTGCTCAAGATATTACAGGAACTTGGAACGGAATATTAAAAGTTCAAGGAATGCAATTGAGTTTGGTTTTTCATATCAACAAAACTGAAAATGGGTTTTCATCCACAATGGATAGTCCTGATCAAAAAGCATATGGGATGCCTGTTACAACCACAATTTTTGAGAATTCGAAATTAAATATTACAGTTTCAAATGCTAGAATTGAATATGAAGGAGTTTTAGGTTCTGATGGAATTATCAAGGGTACATTTAAGCAATCTGGACAAAATTTACCAATGAATTTATCGAAAGGAAAAGTTGAAAAAGAAATAATTAAACGACCACAGGAACCTCAAAAACCATATTCATATTATACTGAAGACGTTATTTTTGAAAACAAATCAGCTAATATAAATCTAGCAGGCACATTGTCATTGCCAACTAAAGAAGGTCTTTTTCCAGCAGTAATTTTAATAACAGGAAGTGGTGCTCAAAATAGAGATGAAGAAATATTGGGCCACAAGCCATTTTTGGTAATTGCTGATTATTTAACAAAAAATGGAATTGCAGTTTTACGTTTTGACGATAGAGGAACGGCAATGTCCAAAGGAAATTTTAAAACGGCAACCACTTTAGATTTTGCAACAGACGTAGAAGCAGGCTTACAATTTTTATTATCTAGAAAGGAAATAGACCAAAAGAAAATAGGTTTAATAGGGCACAGCGAAGGCGGAATGATTGCTCCTATTGTAGCTAGTAAATCTAAAAATGCGTCGTTTATTATTTTATTAGCTGGAACAGGAATTCCAGGCAACGAACTTTTATTGTTGCAACAGGAGTTAATTGGAAGAGCCTCAGGAGTTAGTGAAGATGATTTGAAAAAAACAAAAAATACTAATTTTGAAATTTTTGAAATGGTAAAAAAGGCTAAGAATTCTGACCAATTGAAGAAGGATGTAACGGAATATATCACCAAATCCCTTAAGTCAGATTCAAATATAAAAATTCCAGATGGTATTACAGAATCGGATTTTATAGCAATGCAAGTGAGTGAAATAACCAGCCCATGGATGCAATTTTTTATTAATTACAACCCTGCCTTAGTGTTGGAAAAAGTTAGATGTCCCGTTCTAGCACTTAATGGCAATAAAGACATGCAAGTTCCATCTAAAGTCAATTTAGACGCAATAAATAAAGCGCTTACAAAAGGAGGAAATAAGAAAATAACAATCAAAGAATTACCAAATTTGAACCATTTATTTCAAGAATGTAAAACTGGTTCGCCTCAAGAATATTCAGAAATTGAACAAACATTTTCCCCTTTGGCATTGAATGAAATATTAAATTGGATTCAAATTCAAATAAAGAAATAAACTAAATTTAACTTAGGGTTATGGCTTTTGAAATTTGATAAATGAGTTCGTTTTATTTTAGTTATTTTTGTGAAAAATTAGTTCATTTGGAAACCAAAGTTTTTATAATCACGCCTCCGTTCACGCAACTGAATACACCGTATCCAGCCTCTGCGTATATCAAAGGTTTTCTGAATACCCTTGCCGTTCCTACAGTTCAAGCGGATTTGGGAATTGAAGTGATTTTGGAATTATTTTCGAAGGAAGGACTTAAAAAGTTGTTTAAAGTTGAAAGTTTAAAGTTTAAAGTTGTAGAACTTTCGGATAATTCCGCACGTATTTTAGCTTTACAAGACGAATATATAAAAACGATTGATCCCGTTATTTCTTTTTTACAAGGTAAAAACCCAACGTTAGCGTTGCAAATAGGTCAGGATGATTATTTGCCTGAAGCGTCGCGATTTGCGCAACTTGAGGAATTGGATTGGGCTTTTGGAACTATGGGAACACAGGACAAAGCCAAACATCTTGCCACTTTGTACTTGGAAGATATTTCGGATTTTATTGTAGAATGTATCGATAATAATTTTGGATTCAGTCGCTATGCTGAGCGTTTGGGCCGAAGTGCGAATTCTTTCGACGAGTTGTACGACGCATTAAATCAAGAAACTACCTATATTGATAATGTGTTGCTTTCGATTTTGAAATCAAAAATTGAAACGATTCAACCTACTTTATTTCTTATTTCTGTTCCCTTTCCAGGAAATTTATATTCGGCTTTTCGATGCGCACAATGGGTTAAACAGTATTTTCCAAGCATTAAAATTGCAATGGGCGGTGGTTTTCCCAATACCGAATTGCGTTCGCTTTCTGACAAACGTGTTTTTGAATTTTTCGATTATATTACGCTTGACGATGGCGAATTGCCATTGAAATTACTAATTGATAATTTGAATTCGACTTCCGATTCTGAATATAAAAGAACGTTTCTTTTAGAAAATGGCGAAGTCGTTTATATGAATAATTCTACAAAAGCTGATTTCAAACAAGCGGAAGTGGGAACCCCAGATTATTCCGATTTGTTATTGGACAAATACATTTCTGTTATAGAAATTGTGAATCCCATGCACCGAATGTGGAGCGACGGACGCTGGAACAAACTCACGATGGCGCACGGTTGCTATTGGGGAAAATGTACGTTCTGTGATATTTCATTAGATTATATAAAATTATATGAACCTGTTGCCGCCAATTTATTGTGCGATAGAATTGAAGAATTAATTGCACAAACAGGACAAAATGGTTTCCACTTTGTTGATGAAGCTGCACCGCCAGCATTGATGCGTGCTTTGGCATTGGAAATCTTACGCAGAAAAATTTCCGTAACGTGGTGGACGAATATTCGATTTGAAAAAAGCTTTACCGGAGATTTATGTTTGTTATTGAAAGCGTCAGGTTGTATTGCGGTTTCAGGCGGATTAGAAGTGGCTTCAGACAGATTATTGAAACTAATAGATAAAGGAGTAACGGTGGAGCAAGTGGCAAAAGTCACTCGGAATTTCACCGAAGCTGGCGTTATGGTTCACGCGTATTTGATGTACGGTTATCCAACGCAAACTGTGCAAGAAACTGTTGACAGTCTAGAAATGGTGCGTCAATTGTTTGAAATTGGGATTTTGCAATCGGGTTTTTGGCATCAATTTGCAATGACAGCCCACAGTCCAGTAGGAATGTATCCAGAAAAATTTGGAGTTGTTAAAGAAACCGAAGTCCTTGGGACATTTGCCAATAACGACATTAATTTCATTGATTCAACAGGAATTGACCACGAGCAATTTAGTTTTGGTTTGAAGAAATCACTTTATAATTTCATGCACGGAATTTGTTTTGACTATCCATTGCAAGATTGGTTTGAGTTTAAAATTCCAAAAACAAAAATTCCCGAAGACTTTATATTCAATGCACTTTCTGAAGAAAATGACCTTTCCATAAAACCCAATTCAAAAGTGGTTTGGCTTGGCGGAATCCCGTCTGTTTCCTATTTTACAAAAACTAAAAAAGGAAGTTCTTGGGAAATGATGGCATTGACATTCCACGACAAAAAAGAAACGTATTCAGTTCAAATGAATATGGAACACGGCGATTGGTTGATTGAAATGTTGAGAAAAATTGCGGTTTCGAATGCTAAAAGTCATACTTTACAGGAAATAAAATTGGATTTTGAAACTACATTTGATGATTTTGAATTATTTTGGTTTTCAAAGCCAGTAATGCTATTAAAAGATAATGGATTGTTAATCATCTAATAGTTATTAATAAAATATTTTTTTTCAATAAAATGTATTATTTTTGAAATCGTTAATGTCATACAAATGAAACAGATAGTATTAGTAGTTATCAACTTCCTTTTTTTTAGTGCTTTCTCACAGGCACAAGATAAAACGGTTTTTGATGTTGCTCGCAAAGGGACTTTATCAGAAATCCAAGAAATTTACAATCGAAATCCAAATCTAATTAATGCTGTAAACGACAATAAAGCAACGCCTTTAATTTTGTCTTGCTATCGAAATAACGAAGCGGTTGCCTTGTATTTATTGGACAAAGTTTCCAATATAAATTATAATTCTGGAATGGGAACGGCATTAATGGCAGCGATTATGTCAGGAAACAAAGTAATTATTGAAAAATTAATTACCAAGAAAGCTGACTTAGATCAAACAGATACGCAAGGAAAAACAGCATTAATCTACGCAGCTTTCAATAATAATACTGAAATAGTTCAAATGTTACTTAAAGCTGGAGCAAATAAAAAACTTGCAGATAAAGAAAACCGAACGGCGTTGGATTACGCAAAATTCAATAAGAATACACAATTAATAATTTTATTAGACTTTCAAATACAACCAAACAATTAACAATTATGAAAAAAATTTACTTTGCAATTGCCTTATTCACCGTTATTACGGTATCTGTAGCCCAAACAAAATCAGCGGGACCTGTAAATCTTGGTGGTGGTATAATGACTTTAAAAATCGATAAAAATTCAACTACTTCAACGGTAACTGTTACACTAACAGGACCTTTTAACAAATGGTTTGGAATAGGTTTCAATGCAAGTGGAGCAATGACAAACGGAACAGATTGTTTGTATTATGCCTCTTCATTAGTCGATTCAAAAATAACTGGACAAGCAACGCCAACAACTGACACGACAAATGAATGGACAACTTCAAGTAATACAGTAGTTGGAACCACGCGAACGTTAGTTTTAACAAGAAATTTTGTTGGTGGTACTGGCGATTATACTTTTGTGTATAATGACAACTCTTTAAATGTAATTTGGGCGATTGGATCTAGTTCTACTTTAGAGCAGCATGCATCAGGAGCTAGCAGAGGTTCTACTTCATTAGGATTTGCACTTGGAGTTGAAGATTTTGCTTCTTTAGATAAAATTACGATTGCTCCAAATCCTTCAAATGGAGTATTTACAATTTCTAAAAATAATCAAACAACTATTTCTAAAGTTACCATTTTTGATATTAATGGAAAAGTGGTGAAAGTCGTAGATTCGGAATTGAATTTTGATACTACAACTGTTGATTTATCAAAGTTTTCTAAAGGGGTTTATTTTATGGAAATTGCAAATGAAACGGATAAAGTAGTTCGTAAAATCTTACTAGAATAAGGCAACCACAACCTATAAATTTTCCTTCATTCAAACAATAATTTGTTTTGGTGAGGGATTTTTTATTAAATTTGGTTAAATAATTTACACTTTTTTTATTACTGCAGCCGTTATTTTATAATTCTTCCCAATTAAGTGAATCTTAAGGTTTTTAGACACATGATTCGATATAATTTTATACATTTGAATTAAATAAAATAGTATTAAAATGAGTAAAAAAGTAAAAATAATCGGTGCTCTCTTTGTAGTTGCTTTGATAATAGGTTTTTCTATTTTTAACTACGTTTTTCATGGAGGTGCAAGAGATTTGGCTACCGAAGATGCGGCATTTACAGTAACTTCAAAAAACATTATCGCTGAATTTGCTGAGAATATTCCTGCTGCTACAAATAAATATTCCGATAAAGCAATTGCCGTTTCTGGAATAGTTACCGCTGTTTCCGACAGTATTGTCACGATTGACAATACGATAATTTGTAATTTTAAATCCCCAGATACCACCATCAAAAACGAACAAGCAATTACTGTAAAAGGACGATTGGTCGGATTTGATGATTTAATGGGTGAACTAAAATTAGATCAATGTTCAATTAATAAAAAATAATTAAAAATGAAAATCAAGAATTTATTGTCCTTTGTTTTTGTCTTTTTTGTAGTTGGTTTTGCTACTGCTCAAGACGATTTATTAAACCAATTGGATGCTACCGCGCCAAAACAAGCTGATATTGAGTTGGCAGCTTTCAAAGGCGTTCAAATTTGCAACATGCAATCCACGAAATTGCCTGCAAAAGGGGAATGGTATTTCTTAGTTTCTCACCGTTTTGGGGATTTAGGAGAAGGAATCAATAACTTTTTTGGATTGGATAACGCCTTGACAAAAATTGGTGGAATTTATGGCGTTGCGAATTGGTTGTCTCTTGCTGCAACGCGACATACGTATAATAAAACATACGAATTGGCTGCAAAATACAAATTTGCAAATCAAATTGTAGATGGTTTTCCTG
>JBIIFA010000026.1:0-15906 GCA_044237565.1 Flavobacterium sp. | reverse complement strand
GGTTATAACACGATGGATATTAACAGCGAATTGAAAAAAGATGCTTTATTACCTGGATTAAAATTCAACCACCGATTGGCATTTACCACTCAATTGTTGATTTCAAGAAAATTCAATGATTCTTTTTCATTAGAAATTGCACCGATTTATGTTCATAAAAACTTATACGATGGACTTTTAGATCAAAAATCTACTCTTTTGTTAGGAACGGGAGCACGATACAAATTGGCAAAAAGATTGAGTTTGAACCTTGAATATGCAGCACGATTGAATTTGCCTGAGGATTTCGTTTCTAAATACAGCAATCCACTTACTTTAGGTATGGATATTGAAACGGGTGGTCACGTATTCCAATTGGTATTCTCAAACAGCCAGCCGATGAACGACGCAGCTGTTTTTACCAATGCAACAGGAAGATGGGACGGCACAAAACAGTTGTATTTTGGGTTTAATATGTACAGAGTATTTTAATAATAAATAATATGAAAAATTTAAATTTTGTTTTACTAGCAATTAGTGGTTTGTTCCTTGTTTCCTGTGAATCAGCAACCGTTCAAGATATTTCGGCAGTAATTACTGATCCAACATATACTTCGCACATTGCTCCTGTGATGTCTGCAAAATGTACCAGTTGCCATGCAGGCGGAAATGAGTTTCCAAATTTAGAAACCTACGCAGAAGTTAAAGAGGCGACTCAAAACGGTGATTTATTGTGCCGATTAGACGCTTCTTGTGGAAGTATTATGCCTCAAGAAGGTGCATTACCAACGGCGACAATCACTATGATTAACAATTGGGCAATTAATAACTTCCCAGAAAATTAAATTATGAAAAAAATATTTATAATTTTGATAACTTTAATTTTAACCAACGTAACATTTGCTCAAAGAATGCTTACTCGTTCTGGGGAAATTAAATTTGATGCTTCTATGCCAAATTTAGTTGAGATTGCAGGAAAAAGCAATACTGTTTCTGCTATTCTTGATGAGTCAAATGGAAATTTTGCTACAAGTGCAATCATAAAATCCTTTCGATTTAAATCGCCATTGATGGAGGAACATTTCAATGAGAATTATATGGAATCTTCTAAATTTCCAAATTCTACGTTCAAAGGAAAAATTGCTGGTTTTGATGCTAAGAAATTATCTGCAACAAAAAGTGCCTATGATGTAGAGGGTGATTTGACAATTCATGGTGTTACTAAGAAAGTTAAAACTAAAATTTATCTTTCTTTAAATGGTAGTAAAATTGTTACATCTGGCAGTTTTACAGTCCATGCGCAAGATTACAATATCGAAATACCAAGTTTGGTAAAGGAAAAATTCGCGGAACAAATTAAAGTTGCTTTTGCTTTTGAATTGG
Source organism: Flavobacterium sp. (assembly GCA_044237565.1). Classification (GTDB taxonomy): domain Bacteria; phylum Bacteroidota; class Bacteroidia; order Flavobacteriales; family Flavobacteriaceae; genus Flavobacterium. The sequence continues at coordinate 14,544 of JBIIFA010000026.1, read as the reverse complement.
ATACTAAATAGGTTCTTTCAGGATAAATTTAAATTACATAAAAAAAATCCGAATCAACTGATTCGGATTTTTTGTTTGCAATTACCTTCCTCTTCTTGAGAATGCCTCTTGCTGTTTTTTTGCATCTTCAGCTAGAAGTTTGTACTTCGTTTTTTGGTCTTTATTTAATAAAATAAGTATGTCAAGATCTGTTTTTTCAGAAATCGCTTTAAGCTCACTTACTTTTTCTTCATTATTGTCTTCTTTTTTTAAAACAGTATTTTGTTTTTTTATGTTTTCAGTAATAATATTAGAAATTGCAATTACCTGAAGTTCATCGAGTGTTAATTGGGTTTTGAGGCGATCAACTACCTTTTTTACTGTTTCCTCAATCGGCGGTTCTTTAACGGTTTGAGTTCTATTTTGATTCCCCATTTGTTGGTTTTGTCTTCCCATTGTATTTCCTCCATTGCCACCTTGACCATAGCCGCCTTGACCATAGCCTCCTTGCCCAAATTGAGCAGAAAGTGTTTGAATTGAAAATAAAATAATTAAACTTGCAATCGTTTTTAATGTTTTCATAAATTTCAGTTTAAATTTTCTAAAGGGAATTTATATATGTATTAACTTCAAAATAAATTTGGTAATTAAACAACGGGTTCTCCATATAAATCAAATTCTGTTGCTTCAGTGATTTTAATCATCACGAACTCACCTGTTTTCACATAATGTTTTGTTGCATCAATAAGTACTTCATTATCAACATCTGGACTGTCGAATTCTGTACGCCCTACAAAATGGCCGCCTTCTTTTCTATCAATAATACATTTGAATACGTGACCAATTTTCTCTTGGTTCAAATCCCAAGATATCTGAGATTGCAATTCCATTATTTCTTCCGCTCGAGCTTGTTTTACGTCATCAGGAACATTATCTTCCAATAAATAGGCGTGTGTGTTTTCTTCATGTGAATAAGCAAAACAACCCATTCTGTCAAATTTCATTTCTTGAACAAAATCTTTCAATATTTCAAAGTCTTCTTGCGTTTCGCCAGGATAACCTACGATTAGTGTAGTTCGTATTGCCATTCCAGGAACTGCAGCTCTAAAATCTTTCAACAATTTTGTCGTTTTTTCTTGGGTTGTTCCGCGACGCATTGATTTCAAAATAGCATCCGAAATATGTTGCAACGGAATATCAATATAATTACAAATTTTAGGTTCCCGTTTCATAATTTCCAAAACATCTATCGGAAAACCAGTAGGAAAAGCATAATGCAAACGAATCCATTCAATCCCTTCCACTTTTACTAACGCTTCTAATAATTCCCCAAGATTACGTTTTTTATAAATATCAAGACCATAATAAGTCAAATCTTGAGCAATCAAAATCAATTCTTTAACGCCATTTTTTGCGAGACCTTCCGTTTCTTTAACCAGTTTTTCAATGGTTTGTGAAACGTGTTTTCCACGCATTAAAGGAATGGCACAAAAACTGCAGGGACGGTCGCATCCCTCAGCAATTTTCAAATAGGCGTAATTCTTTGGCGTTGTAGTTAAACGCTCTCCCAATAACTCATGTTTATAATCGGCGCCTAATGCTTTCAACAATGCAGGCAATTCTGTAGTTCCAAAAAACTGATCTATATTGGGAATTTCTTTCTCTAAATCGGGTCGGTAACGTTCGGATAAGCATCCTGTAACGAATACTTTATCAACAATTCCACGTTCTTTTTTATCGGCATATTCTAAAATCATATTCACCGATTCTGCTTTGGCATTATCAATAAATCCGCAGGTGTTAATCACCACAATATTTCCTTCTTCTTCATGTACAACATCTTTGCCACTAGCGCGTAATTGCCCCATTAACACTTCGCTATCGTATACATTTTTCGAACACCCTAGGGTAATTACGTTTATTTTATTCTTCTTTAAAGATTTGGTTCTCATATATTTTATTTCCCTATAATTTGGGATTTTGCAAAATTACACTATTTATATTTAGGAGCATAATGTAAGTTGTTTTTATGATGTGTGTTCCCGCTACTATCGGGGCTAATATTAAAGCTATTAGTTACTAATTATTTTTTATCGCTTCAGTGTGAAATTACCTTTTGCGGTTCTACCGTCTTCAAAATAAATTGTATACCAATAATCGTCAGAAGGTAGCATGTTTCCATTAAATGTTCCATCCCATCCAGTTTCTAAAGCGCCAAGTTGTTTCAATATCTTACCATATCTATCGAAAATGTAAATTGTAGTATTGTAATTATTAGTTGCCGTTAACCCTTTTACATTCCATGTATCATTTATTCCATCTGCATTTGGCGTAAAATAAGGCGGTATTCCAATCACAGATATTACTTGGCTAGAAGTTCCGCAACCATTCAAATCTTTTACATACACGGTGTGAATTCCAGCAGGAACATCTGTGAAAATATTGATTGCTTGATAGGCATTTGGATAATCCAAACTGTAAACATAATCGCCCAAACCAGTGGCATTTATAATTACTGTATTGTTATCACTTAAATCCATTATTGTTGCTATTCCAAAATGAGCAACATCAGAAGCAATTACCGTGATGGTTCTTATTCTGTAACATCCATTAGCATTAATAACTTTCACAGTGTAAATCCCTTCCACGTTTACATTTAATGTATATGCGGTTGCTAAAGGAATAATTGCACCATCTTTTGACCAAACATAGGTATAGGCATTTTGTGGAGTCGCATCAGTAATTCCAGCATTTAAAAGAACAAAAAAGGTTGGATTGTTACTACAAACCAGTTCAGTACTAGCCAATTCAATTGTAGGAACTGGATTTACTATAAAAGTGATTGTTTTGGTAATCGAACAAGTAGGATTTATCAGATTGTAAACTACTATTTTTATTTTTTTTGTTAAAGTAACAGGCAAAGGATTTGGTAGTGGTGAAGATAAAAGCACATTGTTTTCATCATAATATTCTATAATCATTCCAGCTGGTTGACCCAATGTAACTATATCTTGAATTGCTTGAGAATTTGTAAAATTATATTGTCCGTTTTGTAAAGAAGGTTCTGATTCATCATCGCAAGTTGTGGTTTCCGTTGTTGGAATTGTAAAATCGATAGGTGATTTATCAACGATGAACTCAATTTTAGTTTCATAAGAACAAGCTTGAGCAGTAGTATTTGTTACTACCGCTTTTATAATTTGCGAAGTTGTTGTAAAAGTAGCTGGAAACGGACTTGTAATCAAATTATTATTGGAATCTCGTAAAGGATTATTTGACGAATCAAAATACGTTACGGCAACTCCAGTTTGACCAAGTAATAAATCACTTTCTAATGAAGTAGTATTAAAAGTGAAAACACCGTCTTGATTGTCATCACATTGACGAGGAATAATGACAGGATGAGCAAACGGTAAAGCTTCTACATTTAAAGTTACAAAAGGTCCTAAACCATAACAAGCATTAGTAATGTCACTATCAATTCTAACCCAAATATTCTGAGTTTTTGGGTAACCAATATTTCTATAATTTACTAAATCAGTCAAAACATTTAGTTCTGCCAACGCGTCTGAACGATTTCTGTAATATCTAATGTTGTAGGTTCCAGTAGTTGGTAATAGTACTCTAATTGTTGCTTCTGTTGAACTGAAATTAAAGGTAGCAATTCCATCTCGGTCATTATTATTAGCGTTATTATTTCCATTTATATCTAATAAATCATCACAAACGGGCGGTAATGTTATATTATAGGTAGATGGGATATTTGGGGCTGAAACCCTTAAAGTTATTTTTGCTATTCTATAACATCCATTAGAATTTGTAACTCTTGTCCAAACATCCATTAAAGAAGGGGAGACTATATTTTCAAAAGTTAATTCGTTCGGAATTAAATCATAAGCCGGATTTGCATTTGCACCAGCAAAAGAAGTATAATAAGTAAATGTTTCATTTGCAGCATTTGTTGAAATTAAAGGATTATTTACGGTTAAATTAAATGCTGTAATGGCATCTAAATTATCATCACATTGAACAATTGTAATGTCATTTACAGTTGGTAACGGATTTACAACTAAATTAAATGAGGTAACTAAATGACAACCTGATGCAATAATTATCAGTCTTACCCAAATAACTGTGTTGCCAGAATTTATAGTCGTTATAGCACTTTGTCCTATATCGGCATCGTTTTGATTTGTATGATAAGTAACATTTACTCCAGTTTGAGTTCCTAAAACTTCAATTGTTTTGGTAGTTAAATCAAAAGTTACACTTCCATTGGTATCGTCTCCATCTGAATTATCATCACATTTCACAAAATCTGTTATATTATTAATTATCGGAACAACAGAATTATTAACAGAAATAGTCGCAGAAACAGCGGCACAAGAACCAACAGCAGGGAATGAATAGGTATAAATACCACTTAAATCATTTGCAGGATTGAAAACCCCTGTTCCAGATGGTAATGTTGGTGACCAAGTTCCACCGAAATCAGCTGTTGGCCCTAACAATGTAAATAAATCATAAGATGGCGTAGTTACACATGATGAGATCGAACTGCTCAAACCAGCTTTTTTTGATTGCTGAATTGTAACATTTACTTTGACACTTATTGTTGTTAACGATGTATTGCAATTTTTCGTAAAAGTATAAATATATTCTCCTGGGCTATTAATAGTTACGTCAAATACATTACCATTTAGTGGTGTTCCACCTGCAGGCACTGTCCATGTTCCGCCGGTACCAGGGTTTCCAGTTATGATATCAAAGAGGTTTTGAGTTGCATTGGAGCAAACTGTGACATTAGTATCCTGAGGTGTACTTCCAAAACCTGAATAGTAACCCGCAAAACCTGAAGATGTTCCTACAAACCCGAAAACGCCAACTGCTAAAGGACCTGTAGAGACAACATTTACATTTCCTGATTGATTTCCAACTCTATAAGAAACCCAATCAGTATTTCCTAAAACTGATTGCGCTTGAGAAATAGGTATGACAGTTCCATTTACTGATAATATTGACGTTGAATAAGTTAGTATCATTAAATCAGCTGTATAGTTGGTAACTGTGCCAATTTCGTTAACGAAAGGAATATTAACTGAATTTTGAAAAAAACAACTTAAAGGCGGAATAAAATTTAATCCAGAAGTTGCAGTACTCGATCCACCACCAAGAAATTGATAGGCAAAAACAGGCTTGTTGGTTCTTACATATATATTTCTGTTGGTAGTGCCTTGGTAATAAGAATTAGGAACTACAAAGTATTGTCCTGCATTAATTGTTGTTATAGGAGATACAATCCCATTTACATAAATTTCTGTATTATTTTCATGTGCTACAATTAGTGGGTTTTCAATAGTTGAAGCTCCATTTCCTTCAATAAAGATATACTCAGTTCCAATTTGAGATGCAGATACGATTTGGTCTAATGTAAAATCTGCTCTTCCACTTTCAATTCCTCCAAGGGCATTTCCAGTATTCACGGCAACGGGTTTTGTAGCTGTAAGTAAGGCACCAATTATCCCGTCTAAATTTGCAGTTGTATTGCTATAACCACTAAATACAATACTTTGACCAGCATTTAAATTGAATGTTTGAGTATCTGAAGTGATATTTCCAGTTCCTGAAGCGAAAATTACTCCTGTATTATAATCAGATAATGTAATGGTGGTATTGTTTTCTGTAGCCATAACACTAGATACAAAAGATTTTCTGGCATCTTGAGATTCGTTTATCATACAACCTAATCTAAAACTTTTACCAATTCCAGGTCTTCCTTTAGAAATGATTGTTTCGGCATGATTTGTATTTCTAATTCTAAAGCTTACATAAAAATCTTTGCTTCCTTCAAGGATTATACCTTTGTCTGATACAACGACATTCACATCGTTAAGATTTAAAAACATTTTTGTAGGTTGCCCAGTTCCAATTGATATTATAACTGGAGTAGTTGCTGATAATGAAAATGGAGAACCTACATATGGTATTCCACTTCCATCGGTAACTGTGACTAAAAACGGAGTGGTTTCAGCTGTTGATAAATAGGCATATTGGTCAGAAATATCGTTGCTACTTCTACTATGTAATGGCGGAATCCAGTGTTTGTTACTCAACTGAGAAAAAGCAATTATAGAAGATAAAAGTAAAAACAGTAAAGCAATTTTTTTCATGTATTTATATCACAATGTGTAAAAATAGTTTTTTTATCTTAAAACTGCAAAGTGTCCTTTTATAATTCTATTGTTTTCTAAAATAATAGTAAACCAATAATCGTCAGCAGGAATTGGTTGTCCATTATAATTGCCGTCCCATCCGTTTCCTTTAGAATTTACTTGAGTTATTAATTTTCCATATCTATCAAAAATGTAAAGTAGCATATTTGGGTATTTTGCTCCGTTTTTTATGGTCCAAAAATCATTATAACTATCTCCATTTGGTGTAAAAAATTTTGGGTAATCCAAAACAAAAATGCGAGTAGGAGCTGGAATTCCACAACCATTTATATCTTTTATATACACTAAATAATCTCCTTCTTGCACATTTGTAAAATACGGACTGTTTTGATAATAAACTCCATCAAGTGAAAATTCATAATCTCCAATTCCTGAATAATTGATTAAAACAGAATTTTCATTTCCTGAAAAATCGTTAATTTCAACAGAAGTTATTGTCGCAATTCCTGAAGCTATAGCAATGAATTTTTTAGAAGCAACGCAACCTTGAGTATTAGACGCAGTTACGGTATAATTTCCTGCGGTAGCAATTGAAGTAAATGATGTTGTTGCCCCATTACTCCATAAATAACTTGAAAAGCCATTTGCTACAGAAATTGTCTTCGGATTTCCATCACATAAATAGACGATTTCATCATTGAAATTTGCAGGTGTAAATACTATTACTTCTAATTTTATTGAAGTAATCCCAAAACAATCAGGGCCATTTACAATTCGAGCATAAATGATTTGCTCGTTTACAGTTGTATTGGTATAATTATTTGATAAGGGATTATTTTGTAAAACAGCGTCATTTTCGGTTAGATAATATTCAACAATAAGACCTGAAGGCAAGCCAGATAAAATTTGTGGAGTTGCATCTGTATTTAAGTTAAATGCAATAAAACCATCTTTATTGGCATCGGAATCACATTTTATAACAGGATTTTTCGGGGCAATAAGATTATTGGTAATTTGAAGGTTTACAGTTGCAAAAGCAGTACATCCAAATTGATTGGAAACTTTTCCATATACAGTATTAGTTGTTAGATTTTGATGATTTGTAGGATTTGGAATTGGATTCACATCTGTTATATTTTCATAAAATTCCGGCGTACTCAATTGTGTATTCCCACCTGTGAGAATAGTATTTACTTTTGTTAAATCAAATGTTGATACACCGTCATTATTGTCATCGCATTGAACCAAAACAGCATTTGTTAATACAGGTTTGGCACTGTATTCAATTGTAACTTCTCCAGTTGCAACGCAGGCAGTTCCATTCAAAGTAATTTCAACTTTGTAAACTCCAGTATCTCTAACAGTGTAAATGGGCGTTTTAATGCCAGTTGAAATACCGTTTTTGAACCATAAATACGTATTTGAACCAGTAATCGTTGCGTTTAAATCATACGTTTCTCCAGCACAAATCGGATTGTTTGTGGCAATCAATTTATTTTCACCTAAATCGGCACCAACATTAAAACTATTTCCTCCAAGGAAGATAGCCGAATCGTATAGTTCGTTTCCTTGGTCGGCAATTACTAATTTAATATGATACGGTATTCCTGGAATTACATCTGCTTCTGCTTTCATAACTACTGTTTGGCCGTTATAATTTGTGGGGTGATTGGTTCCATTAAAAGCATCAAAAAAAGATTGATTTGCTTGTGGACAAACGCTTCCAGTTCCTCTTACGGTATTTATTTTTACAGGGATATTGGTTCCAGGGACAAGAGCTAAATTTTGATAAGGTTTAGAATTGTCTGTTGGTTTTAGTAAGAAAGCAAAACCATCGGTAAAATTACATTGATTACTAGAAGCACTTAATAAATACTGTTCTGAAGAAAAAATGTAATCGAAGCTAATTTTATTTGTAATTGGAATAAAGTCAAATTCTAAAGATGTTGCATTTCTCGAATTTGAAATACTAAGTGCCAATTCTAGATCTGAATCTCCAAGCCAGCTAGTTCCACCTTGACTCAATAACGAATTATTTGGACCTACGGCAGAAGTTGCTTTACCAGTACTCAATACAATTCCTTCTGTAAATGGAAATCCACTTGTTCCAGAATTAAAATAGCCATAACTATTTTGGCTTCCACTAAAAGTATCACCACTCACGGAAAAATTAGAAACTCCAGCACAAGGACTATTGCTTACCAATACATTTTGAACCAATTGTTGTGCGGAATACGTATCGTCAACTTGGATATATTGGGCATTTGTTGCTAATGAAAAGCAATAAAAAAGAAAAAAAAGGAGGGATCTAAATATTTTCTTCATATCTCCGCAAAGATACTATAAATCTCGTTTTTTAAGTAATTTGTATGACATTAACATAAAAATAACAGTCCACACTAAAACGATTAAAATGGCTGTGAAATGAACGCTATAGTCTTTGCCATTTCCTGCGCCACCAATAGCAGTTTGAATATTTTTAACAACTGATAATCTCGAAAACGGCTCAACGATTAAATTACTCATCGATTCTAAAGGAAGAAATTGCGAAATATTTTCAGCAGTTTTTCCTTCTGGAAACACTTTAAAACTTAAAATTCCTTTCAAAATAGATTCTAATATGTTCCAAACAAATAGAAATCCAATGGCAAATGCCGATCTTTTAACTAGTATTCCTAAGAAAAGACAGAACGAAAAGAAACCAACTTGTTTAATAAAATAGGACAATAGGTATTCTAAATCCGAAAAAACAATACCGAATTCAGTGTAAGATGAAAAACTATAACCCAATATTAAGGACATTATAAATACAAAAACAGTCGATGTAAATGCAAAAACAACAACAGTTAAAAATTTTGATAAAATGAATTCTTGCTTGCTCATTCCATCAATTAGATTTTGTTTTAAGGTGCCATAACTGTATTCGTTCGACATCATAGAAACTATTACAATTGCTAAAAAGAATTTTAAAATTGCCGCTATATAAGTGTTGAAATGCCAAATATAGGGGAAGTTGAAAATCCCTTGTTCCGCAATATGCAATTTAAAACTGCCGATATTAAATTTAATTGAGGCTATTAATGCGATAAAAGAAAGTAAAAAAAAGTAACTTATGGTCAATATTCTACTTGATTTGCTGAGCCATATTTTTTGTAATTCTATAGAAAGTAATCGTTTCATTTAGATTTTTGTATTTTAGATTTAATAATTGATATTTTTTAAATTGCCATTGAAATTACTACTTGTTTTTAGTCAATTCCAAAAATTGATCTTCCAAGCTAGTTTTACGTTTAACCAAATGATTTAAAAAAATGTTTTTCTCAAATAAATAACGATTCAATGCGGATGCTTCCAATGGACTTTTTAAATATACTAATATTTTACCTTCTTCAAAAACCACTTTTTCGATGGCTGGATGCGAACTCATAACTCTTTTTAAAGTTTCATTATCATCAGATTGCAATTCGAAATACCCTTCATTAGCAGTCATTCCATCTACAGTTCCTGAATAAAGGATTTTTCCTTTTTGCAAAACTAAAACGTGCGAACATACTTTTTCTACTTCATCCAATAAATGTGATGCCAATAAAATAGTCGTTCCTTGAGACGCAATCAATCGGATAATATCACGGATTTGATGGATTCCTTGCGGATCTAAACCATTTGTAGGTTCATCTAAAATAAGAATTTCTGGATCATTCAATAATGCCGAAGCAATTGCTAAACGTTGTTTCATTCCCAACGAAAAAGTACTGAATTTACTATCTTGACGATCTACTAATCCAACCAAAGCCAGTTTTTCCTGTACTTTGGAATAGTCGATATTTTTGATTTTGCAAACTAATTCCAAATTTTGCTTGGCGGTCATATACGGATAGAAATTGGGGCGTTCAATAATAGCTCCCACTTTCTTTAATGCTTCGTGTGTTTCAACGGCTCCACCAAACCAACTGTATTCACCAGAAGTTTTGTTAACCACATTTAGGACTATTCCCAAAGTTGTAGATTTTCCGCTTCCATTTGGTCCTAAAATTCCATAAACATTGCCTTTGTGTATTTCAAGGGAAACATTGTTTACGGCATGAACATATTTATTGTAAATCTTGTTCAGATTTGTTATCGATAATATCGTTTCCAATAGCTTTTTTTTTAATTTTATAAATGTAAGACGATATTTCTTATAAATTGTTACAAAGTAAATATTAAAACTTTTTTCAAAAAAAATTCCCAACTATATTAATAATTGAGAATTAAAATTTGTTTGTTGAAATTTAGCTTTTTTGTTCTTTATTGAAATAAACCAAATAATAATACATTTGCTTTTCTTCATCCCACCCTTTTTCAACATATTTTTCGGCACTTTCAGGGTTAATAAAATCCATTTTGATCTGAATGTGTGTGTCTAAATTAATTACGTTTTTAATTGATTTTCTCGCATCCGAAACTGCTGCATTTGCAATTGGAAATGTCGTAATGTCTTCAATACTGTATTTCTCGCCTTTATCAACTTTATAGTTTTTGAATTCGGGAATCAAATCAGGATTATCCAAAACTTCATTCAAAAAGTTAGTTTCTTCAAATTGATCGTTTTTAGCAAAATAATTCACTGAGCGGTTCATGAACATCACTTCCTCTTTCTTGTCTTCAGCAGGAAAAACCACGTCTTTGGCAAATCCCTGACAAAATTTCAAGTATTTTTTAGTGATAAAATTCTCGTCTTGAAATGCATCAACAGAAAGGAAATGTTCCAACCAATATCTCGCATCATACCGATTGCTATCCACCGTTAATATTTTATATCCTTCTTCTTTTTTGTAATTGAAAATCAAACACCCTTTGTCCAATTTGCTGAGGTTAATTCCCTGTTGCAAAATCATTTCTAAGGCAGTTCCTTTTTCTTCAAACTGTAAAAAATCGGATTGCAGCTCACTTTTAAAAATCCCAATTGCATCAACAACATTATTATCAATATTTATATTTGTCAAATATGTCACATAAACTTCCCCATTTTTGATGTGCGGATGGTTTGATTGTTCAAATAAATGATTCGTAATTTTCTTTGAAACGTCGTGCAAATTATTTGGATTATCAAAAACTTCTGTAGCGAATTTGAACATTTCATTGTAATCCAAATCAACTTCGTGCGCAAATTGAAAATAGTTTTCTTCTTTTTCTCTAAAAGGTCTGAAGAAGTATTCTTTCATCAAAGGCACAATCTCGTCATTCAAATTAAAGGGTTGCTCCGATAAAAATAGCGCTTCGTTTCTGCTTTTATTTCCAACTCTGTGTATGGAAAGCGTTTCGATATGGGTATTAAATAGGTTTATCATAAAGTAAATTTTCCTCTCCCCAACCCTCTCCAAAGGAGAGGGAGACGAGATGCTGATGTAATTGTTTAATTAGTTATTTTTTTCTAAAAATGTAATAAAGCCGAGAAAATTTTATTTCCAAGAATCTTTTTATTCAGTTTGTCACTCTCTCCTTTGGAGAGGGCCGGGGATAGGAATTTACCAATTCTCTTCCGTCCCGTAATCCTCAAAACTATCATCGCCGCTGAACATATCCAAATCATCTTCGTCTAAATCATCTTCAAATTCACCGTAAATATCATCGTGCATATCGGCTTCAAAATTCTTTTCCATCGCTTCATCAGGCATTTCACCGTGAGAAAAAATCGTTTCAGGATAAAAATTCCCAGCAATTTGTTCTTCTATAGCAGCCAATTCCACAAGAAAAGTCCACATATTTATAAAATCATAAACATATATAATCTTAGTATTTTGCTTGTCCAACAAATCCGATAATTGATAATCGCTCATCGTTTTTTGCTCGCCTGGAACATCTCCAGCGTCAAACATCGGAATCTCATCCTCCTGATTCCACGTATCATCACACGTATAAAACGAAGCAACTTCCATTCCATCAAACCCAAAAGAATTGAAAATAGCATTGTGAAAATCCTCCAAAGTATCCTCCGCAAGTATCGCAATGTCTCTAAATATGTCCTCTTCCGCGTCTAAAATTACTCTAAATTTATAAACCATATTCTTTATTTTTGTGAAGTAACAAAGGTAAAATTTAATTTTAGATTTTAGATTTCAGATTCCAGATTTGTTAATAAGATTTTTTTTCGAAGCTAATCCGGCTATCATTCCAAATCCGCTTTATTGCTGCTATCGCGCAACAAAGCGGGATTTTCCCTTCTACCTGCCTGCCGACAGGCAGGTCCGGGCTAAAAATTTGGTAAGTAGAATGTCTAAGAAAACAATAATTTTTTCGTAAATAATTTCATTCAAAGAATTTTATAAACAGAAAAATTAAATAAAAACAATAAAACGTTTCAAGCCAAAACAGTAATAATAATTACTATTTTTTATCGCTAAAAAGTATCGGATTTCAAAAATTGGATTGGATAAAATACAATTGTATTTTAAATTTATGTAGTTGTATTTAATAAATTGATAATAAACATTTTAATAATAAAGTATCGATTTATTCTATTGCAATTTTAAGCCTTAAAAACGGTTTTTCTGATGGTAATTATCACAAAGATAAATAAGGTGTAAAAGATAAAAAACGGAATTATATATTCAATCAAATTCATTGGCAACATAATCGCAATTAGCAACAACTGAAAACCCAATCCGTAAATTGAAAGTAACGTCATAAACCAATTTGGAAACGTTTTTACCTTGTAGGCATCTTGGTCTAAAAAGTGAATGACTTTATCAAATGTTCCGTAAACCACGGTGTAAATTGCAAACAAAATATCTACCGATTTTTGAGTTTCTCCAGGCAAAGCTCGTGGCGATTTGTACTCAAAAATTTTACTTGTTGTATCTCCACCCACCGATTTATTTCTCAAAATCACATAGTAATAATTGTATAAAGTGCCTTGCAATTGAATGCCAATAAATGCCAAAAGTGTAAACCAAATTGTCGTTTTTGAGACATAACAAATGGTCATTAAAAACATAAAATTTAGGACGATATCAAATACACTATCGAGGTATCTTCCAACATAAGAAGGCGTGTTTTTCAATCGCGCCAATTCGCCATCAGCAGCATCAATTGCCGATTTCAAAACGATGAAAAATCCAGCTAATAAATACTGTTTTTGTATTATGCAAGCTATAGCAATTAGCCCAGAAATGCCAAATAAAAAGGTAACATGAATAGGAGTCAAGCGTGTGTTTTTAATCAAATTGGCGAACCATTTTCCAAAAGGTCTTCCGTAATCTGATAAATCTAAAAATTTATCTTTAGGGGCAAGTTTAGACATTAAAGTGATTAAAATAGGGAAGACAATATAGTCAGAAGACAAATATAGTCTTATTTTTAAAAAAAACATTTAAATAAACAATAGTTTAGTTTATGTTAAAATAAGACAATCGAATTTAAATTTTCTTAATTTTAGAAATTAATTAAACCTACTCAAATATGGCAGCTATACGTTTAAACATTATTGAAGCGCTCAGAAGTACAGCTAAGAAATTAGAAAATGGTCACCGATACGAATGGGGGCACATGGGGAATTGCAATTGTGGTAACTTGGTACAAACTATCACTTCTTTCTCAAGAGCTGAAATTCAAGAATATGCACTTCAAAAAACAGGCGGTTGGTCCGAGCAATTAATAGATTATTGCCCAACAAGTGGTTATCCGATGGACATGATTATTGGAAAAATGATTGAATTTGGTTTCACATCTCAAGATTTGAGACATTTGGAATGGTTGTCTGATAAGGCAGTTTTAGCCAAATCAGGTCGCACCAATTTAAACCGTAATTTGAAGTCAGATACTATTTTATACTTAAATTCTTGGGCAGATTTAATAGAAGATTCCCTTTTAAAATCGATTCAATTACCTGATATTGAAACTATTATTTCAAATAATAAAAAGGAGTTGTCAATTGTAAATGCATAATTGAAACTAGCCTAATTCAGCTTCTTTACTTTCTAAGAATAAATACGTTTGTGTTCCAAAAAGTAAAGAAGCTATTACCAAGTGAAGGGGTTGCGATGCCAATGGGAAATCTAAATAATACATCGCCATTCCTGTAAGTACCTCTATTCCTATTAGTGCTATCACCCAATTGACCTTTTCAAATCCAAGATGAAATTTTCTGTTTCTTAAGAATATAAATACATTCAATCCTAAAATTAAAAGTGAAAAGGATCTGTGGATATAGAAAGCCAAAATAGGATTCTGTAACACTAATGCCATTTGGTCGTAGCCTAAAATTTTGACTTGTTCATCTACATATTGTCGGACTTGAGTTCCTAAAATAATTTGAATAAAAGTTAAAATTAGCGTTACAAAAACTATTTTTTCAAATAGGGTGTTATTTTTAAAAGTATTTAATTTCTCCTTTGAATTTTTAATCAGATAG
>JBIIFA010000042.1:0-12543 GCA_044237565.1 Flavobacterium sp. | reverse complement strand
CCATGATTATAATAAGGAAGATTTACTTTCACTTTTTGAGAAAGATTTGGAATTGTCTTTAAAAAATAAAATCAGTTTAAATCCTATTTTAAATGCCTTTCAATATACAGTAACCAAGTATGAAATTCCAAACGAATTGATTGCTGCATTTATGAAAAGTATGAAATTAGATTTAACAAAAACGGAGTACAAAACAGAATCTGAATACAACGAATATATTTATGGTTCCGCGGATGTGGTGGGTTTAATGTGTTTGAAAGTATTTGTAAACGGAGACGATTCCAAATATGAAATCCTTAAAGATTCCGCCATGCGATTGGGTTCTGCATTTCAAAAAGTAAATTTCCTTAGAGATTTAAAAGCTGATTTTGAGGATTTGAATAGAACTTATTTTCCAAATACCGATTTGTCAAAATTAGATGAAGTATCAAAACTGAAAATTATTGAAGAAATCGAAGCCGATTTCAAAGCGGGTTATGACGGTTTAATTCATTTGCCAATCGAAGCAAAATTTGGTGTTTATACCGCTTACATCTATTATAAAAAATTACTTTCAAAACTAAAAAGTACGCCATCAGCAGAAATCAAAAACACGCGTATTCGAGTTTCTAATTATCAGAAATACCAGCTTTTTGCAAAATGTTATTTCACTTATAAATTAAACATTATTTAAATTAACAGTTATGTGGATTTATATAGCGGTTTTTTTCGTCACTTTTTTCATTATGGAATTTATGGCTTGGTTCAGTCATAAATACATTATGCACGGATTTCTTTGGGTATTGCATGAAGACCATCACAAAAAAGACCATGATTCGTGGTTTGAACGCAACGATTTGTTCTTTATTTTTTATGCCGTTGTAAGTATGGGATTTTTCTTCCTTTGGAGAAACGGCTTTTTCGATCTTGGTTTGGCCGTTGGATTAGGAATTTTTGCCTATGGTTTTGCCTATTTTTTTGTGCATGATATTTTTATTCACCAACGCTTCAAACTATTTAGAAATGCTAATAATGTCTATTCTCGAGCGGTTAGAAGAGCGCACAAAATGCATCACAAGCATGTTGGAAAAGGAGATGGTGAATGTTTCGGGATGCTATTAGTTCCTTTCAAATATTTCAAAAAGTAATAAAAAAAGCGTTCCAAAATGGAACGCTTTTTCATTATAACTAACCTCAACCTTTTATTTTTCAAGCAATTGCTGTAACGGTTTCAACTGTTCCAAATCAATATTTGCCTTTTGAAGCACTGACATCATTGTCATTATCCCAGTTGGATTCATATCTTTTCCGAGAATTCGTATCACAGCAAAACCATTTTCTTTTTTATTGGCAAACAATACAAACTCTTCAATATGTTCGTCGCTTCCAACAAAACTCACAGAAGCACCTTCTTTCCCAGAACCAAATTTCATCAACTGTTGGTACTTTTCCCCTTTCAGAATAGCATTTACTTTTGCACGTTCCAACTCAAATTCTGCTTTGTTTTTAGCATCTAATTTGAATGCTAAAATATTCATTTTATCAAAGGATTTCAAAGCAACATTTTGTTCCGCAGATAATTTCGTAGCTTCAATATTCAAAATACTTGGCGATAAATCCAAGGCAATGAAATTCTTATTTTCTGTATTTTCTACAAAATACTTTTGTAAAGTGGGTTCGTTATTGCAACTTGACAATAGGAAACTTCCAATTATGGCAAGACTATAAATGTATTTCATCTTGCTTATTTTTTACCTTTTGTTGCTTTTTTCAATTCGTCACCACCAGGAATTCTCATTCTATCCGTTAATACCGAAATTTCATTCAAATCAAAATCCCCCGTTAACGACATTAAAACCGTTTGATTTCCCTTAGAACTTCCTTCCATAAACATCAATAATTCTTTAATTTGAGAATCATTAGTCCCAGATTTTACAGAAATTTTAATGTTTTTGCCGTTGTCATTCACTCGCATCAATTCTTCCAAACCTGCAGATTTCATATATTTTTCTGAGGTAGCTTTCATATCTGCAGCAACTCTTGTGCTATTGGTGGTAAATACCTTTAAATTGTCTAACTTCTTGATTAAGTCCAAATATTGCTGGTTGTCTTTATCTTTATTATCCGTTTTGAAACTTACCATCATCTGAAACATTTTCTTATTTACAATAATGGAAGTTACATCGTCTTGACCGTCAAATTTATCGAATGCTGCTTGTCCAAAAAAGAACGTTGGCAATAACATAATTACGAATACTACTATTGATTTTCTCATCATTTCTATTTATTAAAATTATTTTTAAAAATTAAGTCTTTTGAGTACTGGTACTCGTTAATATATTCCACACTTTCTATTCCCACATTTACATTTTCAGACAATAAAGCCAACGCCTTTTGAGTTGCTGCGAAAGCGGCTTCAGGATTTTCATACGTTCCTAAATCTTCTTTTTCAGTTGGCGAATGAAAATACGTAAAAGTGCTAATTCCAAGCAAAACTACAACAGAAGCTGCAATTGATAACCACGCTACGTTACGTTTTTTAGTTTGTAGTGGAAACTCATGCTGAAACTTTTGCTCTTTTGCTTGCGAAAAATACCCAAATAAAGGTTTGTAGTGCTCTAAATGCTGCGCAACATCTGGCGAAGAGAAGTAATTTTTCAATTCCAATTCTTCTGCGCTACTAGTTTCTCCTTGAAAGTATTTTTCTAAAATTAATGCTATTCTATTTGATTCCATAATCGTGTGTTTTTAACATAAACGCCCGTATCGTTTTCCTTCCTCTCGACAATGCTACTCGAATCGCCGTTTCGTTCATATCTAATATTTTTGCAATTTCTTCGAACTCATATTGCTCAATATCTCGCATTTGAATTATCATTCGTTGTTGTTCTGGCAATTGATTAATGACTTTTTCAACCCAATCCAAACTGTCCTTATCTTCTAATTTTTGTAATAGACTTGGTTCTCGATTGGTATAATTATCATGAACCAACTTCATGTTTCCCGCTCTTTTCGACTTCAATTGATCCAAACAATAATTCTTGGTCATTGTCATTGCAAAAGCTTCTAGGCTATTATAATTGCTTAAAATTTCATTCTTATTCCATAATTTCAATAGTACCTCTTGAGTTGCGTCCTCAGCTTCTTCAGTACTTACCAACAATCGTTTGGCAAGACGAAAGAGTTTGTCTTTGAAGGGCGTAATGGACTTTACAAACTCATTTTGGTTCATTCAATTATTTTTGGGCTGTTATAAAATCAAGACGATAATGGATTAATTTTGTTACAAGGTACAATAAAAATTTATTTTTATACAAACCAAAACCCCAACCTAAAATTTAGATTGGGGTTTTGGAAAGAATTAAGTTGAAATTTAAAACATTACATTCAGCCCAACTTTAAAATTTCTACCTCGAGTGTTATATCCTACAGTTTCTTCAAAATCTTCATTTAAAATATTCATTACTGATCCAAAAATAGAAAATCTGTTTTTAATCAATTCATACTTAACTGTAGTGTTTAACAATTGATAAGAATCTAAAACAAATACTTGAGGTGGGTATCCAGAAAAACCATCTCTTTTATCCAAATATTGATAGTTAATTCCAAGATAGGCTCTATTTGCAAATTGATAATCTATACTTGCATTTACTTTATGTTTTGGATTATATAAATTAGCCTTAGTTTCTGCAAAAGTATTATTAACCGCTTTGGATTCGACTTGGCTAAAGGTGTAATTGGCGTTGAAATTTAATTTATCTGAAATAGTGTACGCTACAGATGTCTCAACTCCTTTTGCGTTATATTTACCATCCGCATTAAAATAAGATGATTCATAAGTAATTGGATTAGAATAATATTCTATAGCATTTTTCTCTTCCCTGTAAAAAGCAACTGAATTAAAATTAAGTTTGTTATTAAGTAATTTAATTTCAAAACCTGCTTCTAGTGTTGAATTATCTTCAGCTTCTAAATTCAAATTACCCGCATAACCATCATGCAATTGATACAAACTTGGCGTAATATATGCTGTACTGAATGACGAAATTAATTTTAACGGAATGTTTTTAAAATTATACGAAGGATTAATGTTATAAACTAAATGATTTCCATAATCACTGTGGATATTCAGCCTACCTCCTAGGTTAACATTAAATCCAGACTTCGAATTGTACACAAAACTAACATAAGGATCAATCATGTTAATTTTAGCTAACTCATTTGTAATACTTGTATACTGACTCGATATTGACATATCATAGAATTGAAACTGAACTCCAGAAACAATAAATAATTCTGAATTAATTTTATGCTTATTTAAAAAATCTGCATTAACGTTTCTTGATTTATAGTTCGTAAAACCTCCATATAAAAACTCTTTCCTTTCTATTAAATTAAGGCTGGAATTAAAAATAAGCTCTCCATTTTCATATTTATATTTTGGAGAAAAGCCAAAATTAAACTGTTCTGAAATAGAAAAATTTTCGGAATTATCAGCAAAAGAACCTGAATCAAAATCATTTTTAAATTTATCGTATTTTGCAAAAAAATCTAAATTTAATTTTTTCGAAGGTGTAAAACCTATTTTAACCACCGAATTTACTCTTGAGAAATGATCTTCTTCAAAATCAACGCCTTTTGCTTCGGAAATACCTTTGGTTTCAACACTATTTAAAGTTGCCAAATAATTAATTTTACCAATAGTTCCATTCAAACCAAATCCTTGATTGAAATCTTGAGGTCTGTAATTGGTATTGTCAGCGGTTGTTTGTGTGCCTAAATTGACATAAGCATTACCTTCAATTTGTTTTTTACTGGCTTTTTTTAAAGTAATATTAATTACGCCAGCTGCTGCTCCTGAACCGTAAAGTGTACTTGCAGCACCTTTCATCACTTCGATACTTTCTACTTGTTCAGCAGAAATAAATCGCAAATCGTATTCTAAATTTACTCCCGAAGCATCTGTTACAGGAATTCCATCAATTAAAATTAGGGTTTGGCGGTTTCTTCCACCACGAACATAATACCCTAAATTTTTACCGGCACTACTCTGATTTCCATTGACTTCAAGTCCCACAACGGTACTTAAAATTGAAGCTACGGATTGTCCTGCTTTTTTAGCCAATTCGGCAGCATTAATTTTTACAATAACTTTTCCAGATTTTTCTTTTGGCAAAGCAAATTTAGAATCGGAAATTACAACTTCATCAAGTTGTTTTGGAGTTGGTGCTTGTGCATAAGTGTTCATAGCCAATAGCAATGTGAACGCACTGAAGCGAATCATTTTTTTGTTCATTTTACGTTAATAATAATCTTAATAAAGTGGGGAGAAAAGTATAGAATTTACCATACCCAAACCTTTTTTCCCGAAAGTTTGATACTCGACGTAATAGGCAGGTCTCCTGGCTTGCGTCTTGTTGTTGACCTTCCCACCACGCAGGGCGTGGCAGTGGTTTTGTAGATAACAACAAGCGTATTAGCTTACAGTTGCGGGAACAGCACAGGAATTATGATTTACATTTTTTGATGATTCAAGATTTATACGATCCCAAATCTCAAGTGCGAAATCCTTCACCTGTTTCCCTTTTAATGCGGTTTTAACTTTAAAAACAGCAACCTTAATACGTTGCAAATATAGGATTATGATTTGATTAATCGAATTTAATTTTAGAATTCAGCAAATAAAACAAACATAACTTTTACATTTGTAAAACTTTTTAAGTAAACCTATGAAATCCAATTTCCTTCTCGTTTTAGCTTGTTCCGTATTGTTATACCTTTTGGGATGCAAACAAATTAACGAGAAAAATTCAGTTCCATTTTCGGCTTCCGCCAATAGCGTAAAGTATGCCAAAGGTCTAGAAATTTATAAATATGACGGCTATTCGATACTAAAAATCACAAAACCTTGGCCCGAAGCAACAGCTGGATTCACTTATATTTTAAAAGAAAAAAACGGAATTGTTCCCGATAGTTTAAAGCAATTTACGGTAATTTCTGTTCCAATTCAATCGATTGTCGTAACATCTACAACCCATATTCCATCGCTTGAAATGTTGGGTGTTGAAAATACGTTGGTAGGTTTTCCGAGTACCAATTTTATTTCATCAGTGAAAACTAGAAAAAGAATTGATGCTGGAAATGTACGGGAAGTAGGCGTCAACGAAAGTTTGAATACTGAAGTTTTAATCGATATGAAACCCGATGTGATTGTGAGTTTCGGTATCAATAACAGCAACCCAACAATTGATAATTTACAAAAAAGCGGTCTGAATGTATTGATAAATGGCGATTGGACAGAGCAATCACCCTTGGGAAAAGCCGAATGGATTAAGTTTTTAGGAGCCTTATACGGATTGGATGCTAAGGCAAATGCCCTATTCACTTCCATTGAAAATAATTACAAAAACGCATTGGCTTTAGCCGAAAAAACAACTCAAAAACCAACCGTTCTTAGTGGCGCAATGTTTCAAGACCAATGGTATGTCCCGCAAGGGGAAAGCTGGGTTTCTGTATTTCTGAAAGATGCAAAATCCGATTATTTATGGAAAGAAACGAAAGGTTTTGGAAGTTTGTCTTTGCCCTTTGAAACCATTTTAGATAAAGCTCAAAACGCCACTTTTTGGATTGCCCCAGGCGATTTTTCCTCATTGAAACAAATGAGCGACAGCAATCCACACTATGCTGAATTTTCGAGTTTTAAAAATAAAAAAGTATATTCGTATGCTATAAATAAAGGCGCAAAAGGTGGAATTGTATATTTTGAATTGGCTTCTGCACGCCCCGATTTGGTTTTGAAAGATTTAATTAAGATATTTCATCCTGAATTATTGCCCAATTACCAACCCTTTTTCTTTCAAAAATTAGAATAAATTGAAGATAAATAAAAACACTTTTCTCTTTTCATCCCTAATTATAGGGGTTGTATTGCTGTTTTTACTCAATATTAGTTTGGGGTCGATTACCATTCCAATAAAAGACATTTTTAATAGTATTGTCAACGGAAGTTGCAGTAAAGAATCATGGAATTACATCATTTTAAATTACCGTTTACCAAAAGCTATTGTGGCAATATTAGTAGGAATTGGACTTTCAATTAGCGGATTATTGATGCAAACCTTATTCAGAAATCCATTGGCGGGACCTTATGTTTTAGGATTGAGTTCGGGAGCTAGTTTGGGAGTTGCAACTGTGATATTAGGCGCTGCTTTTTTACCCCCTTTTCTTTCTGTATTTTTCCTATCTTCTTATGGAATCATACTTGCTTCAAGTTTAGGTAGTTTCTTGGTTTTATTGTCTGTATTGGCCATTGCACAACGGCTTCGTGATACAATGGCAATTTTAATTGTTGGATTGATGTTTGGGAGTTTAACAAGTGCTATTGTTGGTAGTTTAACCTATTTCAGTACTGCTGAACAACTTCAGAAATTTACCTTTTGGTCTTTGGGAAATCTCGGAAATTTATCTTGGAACTCTATTGGTATTTTATGTTTTTGCGTAGTTTTAGGAATGCTTTTAAGCATTTTAAGTATCAAACCATTAAATGCATTATTATTGGGTGAAAATTATGCGAAAAGCCTTGGGATGAATTACAAGAAAACCAAATACATTATCATTTTTGCAACCAGTTTGTTGGCGGGAAGTATTACCGCTTTTGCAGGGCCTATCGCTTTCATTGGGCTTGCCGTTCCGCATATTGCCAAATTAGTATTTCAAACCAGCAATCACAAAATATTATTTTGGAGTACTTTACTTTTTGGTGCCATAATAATGCTAATTTGCGATATCATTTCCCAAGTTCCAGGCACAGAAATTATTTTGCCAATTAACGCGGTAACTTCTATTTTTGGCTCGCCAATAGTGATTTGGTTGTTGGTTAGAAAAAGAAAAATGATGGGTTGATGGAGTCTTAACCGCAAGGAGCGCAAAGTTTTTCGCAAGGTTCACAAGGAATATCAATTTTTTTCGTATCACAAAGAGCTCAAAGGTCACACAGAGTCACGCAAAGAAAATCTATTATCTATTTGTCTATTATCTTGTATCTTACTGTTCAACTAGCTATTTTCTTTATAATATCTCGCTTCGATTCTTTTAATATCTTTTATAGAACTCCTTGCCCACTGCAATCGCTTTTTGAGGATTTCCTCTTCGGATAATTCCCAATTTATATCCGAATTTCGAAGTCTATTCATAAGGTTTTGAATTATAATTGCTGCCGAAACCGATATGTTCAAACTTTCTGTGAATCCTACCATTGGAATTTTAAGAAAACCATCTGCTTTTTGCAAAATCTCTTCCGATAATCCATCGCGTTCTGTTCCAAAAAACAAAGCACTAGGGTTAGAAATGTCAAAATCATCCATCAAACAATCGTTCTCGTGCGGTGTTGTGGCAATAATTTGATACCCTTTGGCTTTAAGAGAATCAACACAACCCGAAATACTATCAAATGCATTGATGTCAACCCATTTTTGGGCGCCCATTGCAATTTCTTTGTCGATACTTTTACCATAACGTTGCTCAATAACATTCAATTCTTGAATTCCAAAAACCTCGCAACTGCGCATAACCGCACTCGTATTATGCATTTGAAAAATATCTTCAACGGCAATTGTAAAGTGATTTGTTCTGTTTTTAAGTACGTTCAAGAAACGCTCTTTTCTATTGTCGGTAAGTATGTTTTCAAGAAATTCTAAGTAGGCAATGTCAACCATTATGCAATTATTTTTGGTAAAATTAGAAACAAATTTGAGTAATCAAAACTTTTCGATTTAAACTTGAGTTCTAAAAAAATTCCAACGTTCTAAAAACCAATTTTAACCAAACAATTCTTTATCTTTGCACTTTCAATAAACACACAACAATGACTACTTTAAACGAATTAAATGCTGTTTCACCAATTGATGGAAGATACAGAAGCAAGACCATTTCATTGGCACTATTCTTTTCAGAAGAAGCTTTAATAAAATACCGCGTATTAGTTGAAATCAAGTACTTCATTGCATTGTGCGAAATTCCATTGCCTCAATTAAAAAGTATTGATTCAAGTGTGTTTGAAAGCCTAAGAAACATCTATAAAAACTTTTCTACGCAAGATGCACTTTGGATAAAAGAAACCGAAAAAGTGACCAATCACGACGTGAAAGCTGTTGAATATTTCATCAAAGATGCTTTCGAAAAATTGGGATTGTCACAATACAAAGAATTCATCCATTTTGGGTTGACTTCGCAAGACATCAATAATACCGCAATTCCATTATCTACAAAAGAAGCTTTTGAAAAAGTGTACATGCAATCATTAATTGCGTTGACATCCAAACTAAAAGAGTTGAGTGTTGAATGGCGCGATATTCCAATGTTAGCAAGAACCCACGGTCAGCCAGCATCTCCAACACGTTTAGGAAAAGAGATTGGTGTTTTTGTAGAACGTTTAGAAGAGCAAATGCGCTTGTTGTTCAACATTCCGTTTGCAGCTAAATTTGGAGGCGCAACTGGTAATTATAATGCTCATCACGTGGCGTATTCACAAATCGACTGGAAAAAATTTGGGAGTGATTTCGTAGAAGGAAATTTAGGTTTACACCATTCATTCCCAACTACACAAATTGAACATTACGATCATTTTGCAGCATTTTTCGATGCTTTGAAAAGGATAAATACCATTATAATTGACTTGGACAGAGACATTTGGACGTATGTGTCTATGGACTATTTCAAACAAAAAATCAAGGCGGGAGAAATTGGATCTTCGGCAATGCCTCACAAAGTAAACCCTATTGATTTTGAAAATTCGGAAGGGAATTTAGGAATTGCGAATGCTATTTTCGAGCATCTTTCGGCTAAATTACCCTTGTCGCGATTGCAACGCGATTTGACGGACAGTACGGTTTTGAGAAATATTGGTGTGCCAATGGGGCATACATTAATTGCGTTTGAATCCACATTGAAAGGATTGAACAAATTGCTTTTGAACGAACCTAAATTTCACGAAGATTTAGAGAAAAACTGGGCTGTAGTTGCCGAAGCCATTCAAACGATTTTACGAAGAGAAGGCTACCCAAATCCTTATGAAGCATTGAAAGGATTGACCAGAACTAATGAAACAATTGATAAAAAAGCGATTCATAATTTCATATCTACTCTTGAAGTTTCAGATGGAATCAAAGCGGAATTAATGCAAATTACCCCGAGTAACTTCGTTGGAATTTAGTAAATGTTAATTGTGGGCATAGTTGTAAATTCGAGCTTTCGGATTCATTACTCACAATGACATTCTAACACAATTCAGATTGTACTTAATGATAGTATAATAATTAGAATCTGAAATAAATTCAGATTGACAAATTATAGGTTAAATTCAGGTTGGTAAATCTACTGCATTTTGTTTGCAAGGATTAATTGCAAATTCTTGTCATGCTGAACTTGTTTCAGCATCTACGTAATCATGAAAAACAAAATCATAATTATTTAGCCCCGATAGCAGCGGCATCCTTTTGTGGCGGGGTTCGCCACAAAAGATACAGCGCATAGCGGGACGAATCGTGAGGTGAAAAAGAGAACTTCTGCTTCAAAAAAACAAAAACTATTTCAGAATTTGGTTGGCGTGGTCTTTGGTTTTTACGTCTGAAATAACTTCGTCGATACTTCCATTTTCGTCTATTATGAAAGTCGTTCTATGAATTCCGTCGTATTCTTTTCCCATGAATTTTTTAGGTCCCCAAACTCCAAAAGCTTGAATCACCGATTTGTCTTCATCTGCCAAAAGCGGGAAGGGAAAATCAAATTTATCTTTGAATTTGGCTTGGGATTTTTGAGAATCGGCACTTACGCCTAAAATGGCATAATTATTAACTTGAAAGCGTTCGAAATTATCCCGTAAATCACAAGCTTCGGCAGTGCAACCTGGTGTATTTGCTTTTGGATAAAAGAATACTACTAGTTTTTTTCCTTTGTAGTCGGCTAATTTGTGTGCATTTCCGTCTTGGTCAACTCCTGAAAATTGAGGTGCTTTATCGCCTTTTTTTAATGTTGTCATTGTATCTGTTTTAAATTGAAACTGATTATTTGAAAATGAAATTTAGTAAAAATATTGTAGTAAATTTACGATTCAAATTTAATGAAAAATGAATAAGCAAGAACGAATAACATTTGTTATTAATACGTTAAAAGAAAAATATCCTAGTATTCCAATTCCATTGGATCATAAAGACCCTTATACTTTGTTGATTGCTGTCTTATTGTCTGCACAATGTACGGATGTTCGGGTCAACCAAATTACGCCTTTGTTGTTTGCGAAAGCGGATAATCCGTATGATATGATTAAAATGTCTGTGGAGGAAATTAAAACAATTATTAGACCGTGTGGATTGTCGCCAATGAAATCGAAGGGAATTCATGGCTTATCGCATATTTTAATTGATAAACACGGAGGAAAAGTACCACAAAGTTTTGAAGCCTTGGAAGAATTGCCTGCGGTGGGGCATAAAACGGCAAGTGTAGTAATGTCGCAAGCTTTTGGGGTTCCTGCATTTCCAGTGGATACGCACATTCATCGCTTAATGTACCGATGGAATTTGACCAACGGGAAAAACGTAGTTCAAACGGAGAAAGATGCCAAACGAATTTTCCCGAAAGAGATATGGAATGATTTGCACTTACAGATCATTTGGTACGGGCGAGAATTTTCTCCTGCTCGAGGTTGGAATTTGGATTTAGATGTTATCACAAAAACAGTTGGACGGAAATCGGTTTTAGACGAATATTATAAAAAAAATCCCGATAAAATATCGGGATTTTGATTAATTAGCTAAAATTTCAATTTTTATTTTACCAACTTTAATTACGTTCAATGCTTTTGAGTAATTAAGTAAAAACTGAATAGTTTCCTTTTTTGGTAATTTTTTTGAAACTTCAAGTGCTTGATTAGAGTAAATTTTCGCCATAATTTTAAAAGAATTAATTTCTATTAAACTATAACGTTATTTATTCCAAAAAAGTATTAATTGGTTAAAATAATTTGATGTTTGTCAATAACTTTTCTTAAGTTCATAATTGCATAACGCATTCTACCTAAGGCAGTATTAATGCTAACGCCGGTCATTTCTGAAATTTCTTTGAAACTTAAATCTTGATACATGCGCATCATTAAAACTTCTTTTTGTTCGGCTGGAAGTTCTTCAATTAATTTTCTCAAGTCATTTTCAACTTGAGTGGTAATTAATTGCGATTCAATGTTGGGCATATTATCAGACATTATAGAAAAAATTGAAAACTCCTCAGTTTCTCTGTACATAGGCATTTTCTTATTTCTTCTGTAATGATCAATAATAAGGTTGTGAGAAATTCGCATTACCCATGGTAAAAATTTTCCTTCTTCGTTATAGGAATTCGATTTCAGGGTTTTAATAACTTTAATGAAAGTATCCTGAAATATATCATCTGAAATATCTCTATCCGATAATTTGGAATAGATAAAACCGTAAATCTTAGATTGGTGTCTGTTAATTAAAATAGTCAAGGCGTTTTCATCACCTGCTACGTAATTTTTTACCAATAGTGCGTCTG
>JBIIFA010000161.1:0-4505 GCA_044237565.1 Flavobacterium sp. | reverse complement strand
CTCCTAATTTTTGAATGTTAGGTTGTGTTACACCAAATTTATCGATACGTTTTCTCAATACTTCAAAAGCACTTTCGATAGACTCATCAACTTTTCTTCTGATTACTTTCTTAACCTCATCATCGGTTTTTTTGAAGTTTACCTCGTCACCTAATATTTTATTAGCAAAAACATCTGGGGAAGATAATTTTATTTTTCCATCAGCTGCTTTTTCAAATTCAGCAAAAAAGACATCTAAATAGTCTTGATTTCCTTGTCTGTTTTTAGTTGCTTCCGCCAATGCTTGGTTGAAAACAGGATTTTTAGAATTATTAGATAATCCTTTGATAATATCTTTTACAGAAATTTGAAGTTGAACATTTATTCCACCTTCTAAATCCAATCCTTTATTGATTTTTTTATCTTTTACTTCATTGTATGTAAAATCTGTAAAACCAAGATTAAATACTTTTTCTTTTCCAATGGAATCCAAGTATTTTAATTCTTTTTCAGAATTACCGTTAGCATACGATTTGGCATCACTTTCTATTTTTTGAGAAACAAAAGTGAATGAAAGTTGGTAAATGCTTACCAATGCAAATAAAATTGCGAAAAATTTAATAAGTCCTCTATTCTGCATTATTACTATAATTAATTAATTTTTATTCTTTTTTTACTTATTTAAATGTTAAAAACAAATAAAATTTTAGTTATTTTAGATAAACAACAAGAACTTTATTTTTGCTCAATATTTTTTAGCTGACAAATATATAATTAACAATGAGATTAACCAATTTATTTAATGATTAATCTAAAAAAAAGACTGCTTTTTTGCAGTCTTCTTTCAAAGTTGTATTGCTATTTATGCCAATACCGATTTTAAATCAGCATTCATATTACGAACTGCATCGGCACTTTTCGCAAATAATGCTTTTTCGGCATCGTTTAATTTGATTTCCAAAATTTGCTCAACACCATTTTTACCTATAATACAAGGAACACCAATACAAATATCACTTTGACCATATTCTCCTTCTAAATATACCGAACAAGCAATCATTTTTCGTTGATTATTCAAAATACTATCTACTAAATATGCTACAGAAGCTCCTGGTGCATACCAAGCTGAAGTTCCTAAAAGTCCCGTTAACGTAGCGCCACCAACCATAGTTGCTGCTGCTACTTTATCTAATTCTTCTTGAGAAAGAAATTCAGAAACTGGAATACCATTATAAGATGCCAAACGAGTTAGTGGAATCATAGTTGTATCACCGTGACCACCAATAACCATTGCTGAAATATCATTTGAAGGTGTGTTCAAAGCTTGTGATAAATAAAATCTAAAACGAGAGCTGTCTAAAGCACCACCCATTCCAATAATTCTGTTTTTTGGTAAACCTGTAGCTTTCAAAGCCAAATATGTCATTGTATCCATTGGATTTGAAACCACAACTACAATAGTATTTGGAGAAAATTTCAATACATTTTCAACTACTGTTTTTACAATTCCAGCGTTAATTCCAATTAATTCTTCACGTGTCATTCCCGGTTTTCTTGGAATCCCTGAAGTAATTACCACTACATCACTATTCGCTGTTTTAGAATAGTCATTTGTAACTCCCGAAACTCTTGTATTAAAACCAGTATTAGTAGCACATTGCATGATATCCATAGCTTTACCTTCAGCAAAACCTTCTTTGATATCTAATAATACTACTTCACTTGCAATTCCTCTGTATGAAATTGCGTCTGCGCAAGATGCTCCTACATTTCCTGCTCCAACTATTGTAACTTTCATTTTTTGTTTATTTTATTATGTGTTAAAATTCGTATTGTAATCCTAGATTTGAATTTACAAATTTACCAAATGCAAAGGTAGCTTGTAAATACATTTTGTTAATTTTATACCTGCAAGAAACTTCTCCTAAATAGTTGGTTCTTGTTTTGTATATATTTTTTAAACTTTCGTTAAATAGCGATTGAGTAGGTAATGCTTGATTTGGGTCAACATCTCCTGTAAATTTATATTTCACATCACTCACATTTACAATAATTCCAGAAGCTATTTCAAATTTTTTATACTCTTTTGAAGCATTGAATTGTAGTTGCCACGTATCTACTAATCCTGAAATTCTATTTATTCCTAATGAACCAATACTCGTTTGAGGATCAATAAAATCTAAGCTAATATTTTCATTAGAATAACAAACCAACCCTGCCAAATTTATTTTTTTATCTTGCAAGACTTTGAAATATTGATCCAGATTGTGTTTGATTCCAAGACCATATACTTTATAATTTCCTGTTTTTAAATCCGTTTTTGGAGCGTATTTCACAACCAATTCAGTTCCAAACCAAAGCGCAACCGAACCTGAAAAATGAGAAAACAAAACAAACTCTTCATTCACACCCTCTGGGGTTTTCAATCTAACTGGAGAAGCTCCGATTTGACCTACCAAATAAATTTGATCGTTATTACCCAAAGCAGTGGGAAGTGTAGCCGAATTAATACTAGTGTCTTCAATTTGAAAAAAAGTAAAATCCGAATTATTAATTACAAAGTTTCTGTCTTGTTTTGGCACTAAAAAAGCGTTCGCATGAATTCCCAAAGTTACATCCCAAAGTTTTCGTTTTTTTGGAGAACTCATCCAACCCGATGTTGCTTGATAGATTGCAGCATCTGAAGCTGGAGAAAAATATTTATTAGAAAAAAATAAGGCATCATCTATTAAAAATCCCAAATCCTTCAACTCTTGTGCTGTTTGAGAAAATGAAAAAGTAGAAAATAACAAAAATAGAATGAATCCTTTTTTCATCAATTATGCATCAATATTTGCATATACCGCATTTTTCTCGATAAACTCTCTTCTTGGTGGTACTTCGTCACCCATTAACATAGAGAAAACTCTATCGGCTTCTGCCAAACTATCAATATTTACTTGACGCAAAGTTCTGAAATTTGGATCCATTGTGGTTTCCCATAATTGCTCCGCATTCATCTCTCCAAGACCTTTATAACGCTGAATTGCAGCACTTCCGCCCATTCTTTCATTGGCTTGATCACGTTGAACGTCATTCCAAGCATATTCTTTTTTATTTCCTTTTTTAACTAAATATAAAGGTGGCGCAGCAATATAAACGTGTCCTTGTTCGATTAATTCTTTCATAAATCTAAAGAAGAAAGTCAGAATTAAAGTAGAAATGTGACTACCATCGACATCGGCATCACACATAATAATTACTTTATGGTATCTTAATTTCTCTAAATTCAAGGCTTTACTATCTTCAGCAGTTCCAATTGTAACTCCTAAAGCGGTAAAAATATTACGAATCTCTTCGTTTTCAAAAACTTTATGATGCATTGCTTTTTCTACATTCAATATCTTACCCCTTAAAGGTAAAATGGCTTGAAATGCTCTATCACGTCCTTGTTTTGCTGTTCCACCCGCCGAATCTCCCTCGACAAGATATACTTCACAACGAGCAGGATCTTGTTCCGAACAATCTGATAATTTCCCTGGCAATCCACCTCCACCTAAAACGGTTTTGCGTTGTACCATTTCACGTGCTTTTTTAGCAGCGTGTCGGGCTTGAGCCGCAAGAATAACTTTTTGAACGATGATACGGGCATCATTTGGATTTTCTTCCAAATAATTTTCAATCATATCTCCAACAGCTTGACTTACTGGCGAAACAACTTCTCTATTTCCTAATTTAGTTTTGGTTTGTCCTTCAAATTGAGGCTCTGCAACTTTTACCGAAATAATAGCAGTTAAACCCTCACGGAAATCATCTCCAGAAATTTCAAACTTCAATTTATCCAACATTCCAGAAGCATCTGCATATTTCTTCAAAGAACGGGTTAAACCAGTTCTAAAACCTTGCAGGTGCGTTCCTCCTTCGTGTGTGTTGATATTATTTACATAAGAAAAAATATTTTCCGTGTAACTTGTGTTGTAGATTAAGGCAACCTCAACTGGAATTTCTCCTTTTTCAGAATCCATAGAAATTACGTGCGCAATAATTGGCTCACGATTTCCATCTAAATAACGGATATATTCTTTTAAACCTTCAGTAGAATGGAATACTTCAGAAACAAATTTCCCATCTTTATCCAACTCTCTTTTGTCTGTGAACGTAATTGTAATCCCTTTGTTAAGGAAAGACAATTCACGCATACGAGCCGACAAAGTATCATAAGAATAATCTACTGTTTGAGTGAAAATAGTAGGGTCTGGATAAAAAGTAACAATGGTTCCTCTTTTGGTAGTTTCTCCAATTTGTTTTACTGGATATAACGATTTTCCTTTTTCATATTCTTGCTCGTAAACCTTACCATCACTACTATGAACCGTAGCTCTTAAGTGATTTGATAATGCATTTACAACCGAAACCCCAACACCGTGAAGTCCTCCAGATACTTTATATGAATCTTTATCGAATTTACCTCCAGCACCAATTTTAGTCATTACAACTTCTAATGCGGAAACGCCTTCTTTTTTATGAATTCCAACTGGAATACCACG
>JBIIFA010000160.1:0-4512 GCA_044237565.1 Flavobacterium sp. | reverse complement strand
GTTATTGAAATATATGGCCCGGAATCTTCTGGAAAAACAACTTTAACCTTACATGCAATTGCAGAAGCTCAAAAAGCGGGAGGAATTGCGGCATTTATCGATGCAGAACATGCTTTCGATAGAACTTATGCGGAAAAATTAGGTGTTGATATTGAAAATTTAATCATTTCGCAACCTGACAATGGCGAACAAGCACTTGAAATTGCTGAGAATTTAATTCGTTCTGGCGCAATTGATATTGTAGTAATTGACTCTGTTGCCGCTTTGACTCCAAAAAGTGAAATTGAAGGAGAAATGGGTGATTCAAAAATGGGATTACATGCCCGTTTGATGTCACAAGCCTTAAGAAAATTAACTGGGACTATTAGTAAAACAAATTGTACGGTATTCTTTATCAATCAGTTGAGAGAGAAAATTGGGGTTATGTTTGGTAATCCCGAAACAACAACTGGTGGAAACGCATTGAAATTTTATGCCTCTGTTCGTTTGGACATTCGTCGTTCAACTCAAATAAAAGATGGCGATAATGTTATTGGAAACAGAACAAAAGTGAAAGTCGTTAAAAATAAAGTGGCGCCACCTTTCAAAGTTGCAGAATTTGATATTATGTACGGTGAAGGAATTTCTAAAACTGGCGAAATATTAGATTTGGCCGTTGAATTTGAAATTATCAAAAAAGCGGGTTCTTGGTTCAGTTATGGCGAAACAAAATTAGGACAAGGTCGCGATGCGGTGAAATCGTTAATCAAAGACAACCCGGAAATGGCAGAGGAATTAGAACAAAAAATTAAAGAAAGAATTAAAGAAAATAACGCTTAAATTCAGGAACTGCTCAAGAAATTGGGCAGTTTTTTTATTTATTATATTCTAAAAGTTGCTTGTGAATTATCAACCAAGCGTGTTCTTTAACTTCTCGAATGTCTTTTTTGTTTTCAATGGTTTTGCCAGTTGTATAAATAAAAGGATGCACTTTTGCCCTCATAATTCCTAGGCTTCCACTGAAAAATGTATAGGACATTCGCTTTTTATTATCTGCAAAAGTAATTGGCACAATTGGAATTTGATGTTCAATTGCCAATCGAAAAGCACCATCTTTAAAATCGTCCAAAACAATAGATTCATCCGAAGGAACTCCGCCTTCAGGAAATATACAAATACTCAATCCTTGATTCAACCTTTTTTGAGCCCGATTAAAAACTTCCATTCGGCTTCTAGAGCTATTTCTATCAACCAAAATACACGTGCGTTTGTAGAAAAATCCAAACAATGGAATCTTCGACAATTCTTTTTTGCCAACAAATACAAAAGGATGTTTTGAAACCACAAGCATCAACATAATATCCGTCATAGAAGTGTGATTGGCAACCAACATATAGCTTTTGTTAGGTTCCATTTCTTGCTCTCGTTCTATTTTATAATAAAATCCAGTACCGAAAAGAATTACTTTTGCCCAAATTCGAGCCATTATAAAAAAGTATGGATACCATTTTTCTTTAAGAATAGAAATTACTAAAAATGGGAACATTATAATGATGGGGATTCCCAACATTAGGTAAAACCAAATCCGCCAAAGGAGCCAAAAAATGTTTTTTATCAATTTCATATTGTCAAAAATACACAATTAGCTGTTATTTTTAATACAAAGGTTTAACTTTGCGGTAAATAAAAAAACAATGTCAAAGATTTTAACAGGCATACAAAGCACGGGAACCCCGCATTTAGGGAATTTATTGGGTGCAATAATCCCAGCTATTGAGTTGTCAAATAAACCCGAAAACGAGTCGTTTCTTTTTATTGCCGATTTGCATTCTATCACTCAAATAAAAGATGGTGCAACTTTAAGAGCAAATACCTATAGTACAGCCGCTGCTTGGTTGGCGTGTGGATTGAACGTTAAAAAAGTGGTTTTTTATCGCCAATCTGATTTGCCACAAACGGCAGAATTGTCTTGGTATTTGAGTTGTTTTTTCCCTTTTCAACGATTAACATTAGCGCATTCTTTCAAAGACAAAGCCGACCGTTTAGAAGATGTAAATGCAGGGTTGTTTTCTTACCCAATGCTTATGGCGGCTGATATTTTATTGTATGATGCTGAATTTGTGCCTGTTGGAAAAGACCAATTGCAACACATTGAAATTACTCGAGATGTTGCGGCTCGTTTCAATCATCAAATGGGCGAAACGTTTGTATTACCAGAATCGTATATTCAAGAAGAAACCAAATATGTTCCTGGAACAAATGGTGGAAAAATGAGTAAATCTGCAAATAATATTATCAATATTTTTTTAGATGATACGGCTTTGCGCAAACAAATTATGGGAATTGAAAGTGACAGTACACCTTTAGAAGCTCCAAAAAACACAGAAACGTGTAACATTTTTGCCATTTATAAATTATTAGCTAACGAAAATCAAATTGAAAAAATGATTTCTAATTATGCTAATGCAAATGCCGATTATGGATATGGTCACGCCAAACAAGACTTATTTGAATTGATTATGGAAAAATTCAAAACCGAACGCGAGAAATACAATTACTATATGAGTAATTTACCAGAAATTGATCACGAACTATTTGAAGGTGCCGAAAAAGCGAAAGCTATTGCCAATGGCGTTTTGCGAAGAGTTAGAGAAAAATTAGGGTTTAGTTTCTAAATTGCTTCAAATAATTTTCCTGGTAAAGGACGGATTACCCCTTTTAATTCCATATTTAAAAGAATTCCTGATATCTTATAAATCGGAAAGTCACATTCTAAGGCAATAATATCAAGGATTTCTTTTCCTGATTTTAGTAAATAATCGTATATTTTTTGTTCGTCATTTTCTAAAGTTACAAATAGTTGCTTTTGAACGGGTTTGGATTTTTCTTCTAAATCCCAATTTAAAATATATACAATATCGGCGGCGCTTGTCAGTAAATTGGCCTTTTGAGTTTTTATTAGATTATTACACCCTTGGCTAAATTTATCCGATGTTCTTCCGGGAACTGCAAAAACATCACGATTGTAATCGTTGGCTAAATTTGCGGTGATTAATGACCCCCCTTTATCGGCAGATTCAATGACAATTGTAGCTTCCGACATTCCTGCAACTATTCGATTTCGCTTTACGAAATTCTCTTTTTCAGGGCTGGTTCCGCTCCAAAATTCAGTCATAAAACCGCCGTTTTTTTCCATTTTTGCAACGTATTTTTTATGAACACTTGGATAAATTTGGTCTAAACCGTGTGCAACTACTCCAATTGTTTGCAAATTATTTTCTATCGCGGCTTGATGTGCCACAATATCAACACCATAAGCAAAACCACTTACAATTATTGGATTTAAAGGCGCCAAATCAGAAATTAATTTTTTGCAGAATTCGGTTCCGGAAGAAGTAATTTGTCGTGTTCCAACAACACTGATTATCTTTCGGGTGCTAAAATCAATATTCCCCGACGAAAATAATAAAAGCGGACCGTCGATGCAATGTTTTAGGCGTGAAGGATAATTGTCATCTTGAAAAAAAGCAATATTAATTTCGTTGTTTTTTATAAATTTTAATTCCGCTTCGGCTTTCTCAAAAATGGTTTTATTTTTTAACTTTGAAAGCAAAACACTCCCAATCCCATCAATGGATAACAATTGTGACGACTTGGTTTTGAAAATGGATTCAGCATTTTCACAGTGGGAAAGTAATTTTTTGGCAACAATATCGCCAACTCCCTCCACTTTTTGTAAGGCTAATAGATAAAATAACTCATTTTCATTCATGGCAAATATTTGAATTTTAAAAGTATGAATTTTTTTATGTAATACCGCTTGTAATTTCAAATTAGTGTAACAAAATAATAATTCTATAACATAAAGTAAAATAGTGCGAAACTATTTAATTATTCCGTAATTTAAATTTTAAAAATTGTTAATAAAAAATGTCAATAAAATTTTGATAACTATTATGATTGTATAACTTTGTTATTATGAATTTAGAACTTTACATATCTCAGCTTTTATACCGCTATCAATGTGTTACGATTCCGGGTTTTGGTGCGTTTTTGACCGAAATTCAATCTGCGCAATGGCACGAAAACACTAATGGATTCTATCCTCCTAAAAAATTAATTTCGTTCAATTCCTTTTTAAAAAATAATGATGGTTTATTAGCCAATCATATTGCTCAAAACGAAAAAAGCACCTACGAAACTGCTGTTGCATCAATTGAAATTGAAGTGGAAAAGTGGAAAAATACATTGCAATTTCAAAATACAATTGCGTTAAAGAACATTGGTGAACTTTCATTAAATTCAGAAAAAAATCTTGTTTTCTCTCCTTACGAACAACCAAATTATTTAGCAAACTCTTTTGGTTTGAGTTCAATAATTGCTCCTTCAATTAAAAGAGAAGTGCTTCAACATGTTTTTGAAACTGTTGAAGAAAGTGAGGTAATTCAATTAATTACAGAAAAAAATCCTGGACGTACTTATTTAAAATATGCCGCAATGATAGTTATCTCATTATCATTTACCGGAATTATG
>JBIIFA010000159.1:0-4513 GCA_044237565.1 Flavobacterium sp. | reverse complement strand
CAATTCGAATGAAATAAGCAGCTGTTCCGGTGTGATATCCTTCGCCTTGAATCGTGTAGAACTCTTCCATTAACGGAAGCATTAATCCTTTTTCAACGGCTATTTGTGTTTCTTTTTTGAGCATTTTTAATTTAAAATAGGTCGCAAAGGTAGTGAAAATAGGATTTAGGATTGCAGATTTGAGAATTATGATTGAAGAATTATGATTGAGGAATAAAAACGTAATTTTCTAGCCCTGATTGCAGCGGAAATCCTTTTCATTTTTTCTTTAAAAATGAAAAGATTGTAGTGGAAAGCGGGAAATAGCTCCGAAAATAAAATATAACAATTGTTAATCGTTTTGTTACATTTCTTTGTGTAAATTTGCAATTGACTATTTAAATAAAGACTTCGCTTTAGGGTGATGTTTTCACAAAGACATAAATTATGAAACCAGACTTATTTCAAGCTCCAGATTATTACAATCTTGACGAATTATTGACGGATGAACACAAATTAGTGCGTGATGCCGCACGAGAATGGGTAAAACGTGAAGTCTCACCAATTATTGAAGACTTTGCTCAAAGGGCTGCTTTCCCAACTCAAATCATAAAAGGATTGGCAGATATTGGTGCTTTCGGACCTTATATTCCAGAAGAATATGGCGGTGCGGGTTTGGACCAAATTTCGTATGGCTTGATAATGCAAGAAATTGAAAGAGGAGATTCTGGTGTTCGTTCAACGGCTTCTGTTCAATCTTCCTTGGTTATGTATCCTATTTGGAAATTTGGAAATGAAGAACAACGATTGAAATATTTGCCAAAATTAGCTTCTGGCGAATTCATGGGTTGCTTTGGTTTGACCGAGCCTAATTATGGTTCTGATCCAAGTAGCATGATTTCCAACTATAAAGATATGGGCGACCACTATTTATTAAATGGTGCCAAAATGTGGATTTCTAATGCTCCATTTGCTGATATCGCAGTAGTTTGGGCAAAAAATGAAGAAGGTAGAATTCACGGTTTAATCGTAGAACGTGGAATGGAAGGGTTTACAACTCCTGAAACACACAACAAATGGTCACTTCGTGCGTCTTCAACAGGAGAACTGATTTTTGATAACGTGAAAGTTCCAAAAGAAAATATTTTGATGGGAAAAACAGGTCTTGGGGCTCCAATGCAATGTTTGGATTCTGCACGTTATGGAATTGCATGGGGCGCTATTGGTGCCGCAATGGATTGCTATGACACGGCGCTGCGTTATGCAAAAGAAAGAATTCAGTTTGACAAACCAATCGCTGGAACGCAATTACAACAAAAGAAATTAGCCGAAATGATTACTGAAATTACCAAAGCACAGTTATTGACCTGGCGTTTGGGTGTTTTAAGAAATGAAGGAAAAGCAACTACTGCTCAAATTTCAATGGCTAAAAGAAATAATGTTGAAATGGCAATTACTATTGCTCGTGAAGCACGTCAAATCCTTGGCGGAATGGGAATTACAGGTGAATATTCTATAATGCGTCACATGATGAATTTAGAATCTGTGATAACTTATGAAGGAACACACGACATTCATTTATTAATTACGGGAATGGATATTACTGGAATTCCGGCCTTTAAATAGTATAAAACATTTATTAAAGTATTGATAAAATTGATAGTAAAAGCTTCTTGGAAACAAGAAGCTTTTTTACTTTTACATAAAAATTAGCACGATGAATATTGAAACTATAAATACGAGTATTCAAACTCAAAAAACAGCTTTGTTGCAACACTATTTATATCAAAAAGTACAAACTATTGAAGATTTGCAATGCTTTGTTGAAAATCATGTGTATGCAGTTTGGGATTTTATGTCTTTGTTGAAAGCATTACAATCTAAACTTACTTGTACTACCACTCCTTGGGTTGCTACCAAAAATCCAGAAACTCGTTATTTGATTAACGAAATCGTCTTGGCGGAAGAATCTGATTTGACATTGGACGGGGCAAGGCAAAGTCATTTTGAAATGTACCTAGAAGCAATGCACTCTTTTGGTGCTTCTACTTCAGAAATTGAAAGTTTTATCGAGCATGTAATTGCTACCCAAAATATATTTGTTTCAATAAAACAAAGTACCATTCACCCAAACATCAAAGCTTTCTTAGACTTTACTTTCCGAGTTATAGAAGTTGGGAAACCACATGAAATTGCAGCTGCTTTTACTTTTGGTAGAGAAGATTTAATTCCAGCAATGTTTACTGAAATATTAAGAAATTTTCAGACAAATTTTCCAGAAACCGATTTGAGAAAATTGATTTATTATTTTGAAAGACACATCGAATTAGATGCTGATGATCATGGCCCAAAAGCCTTACAAATGGTTACAGAACTTTGCGGAAATGATGATGTTAAATGGAAAGAAGTGGAAACAATTTCAATCTTAGCTTTAGAAAAACGCATTGGTCTTTGGGATGCCATCGAAGAAAATATTTTCAAAAAAGAAACCGAGTTGGTTTAGATTCAATAAAAAAGCGAGAAATTACTCTCGCTTTTTTATTATTCTTCAGGAGCCAATTCTATTGCTAATCCTTCTAATTTTTCAGTAATGCGTATTTGACATCCCAAGCGGCTATTGGGTTTTACATTGAATGCTTCGGAAAGCATTGCTTCTTCATCGTCGCCTTTTTCTGGGATTTCAATGTCGTTTAAAACATAACATTGACACGAAGCACACATTGCCATTCCGCCACAAATTCCGATGGTTCCTTCGGGTGCTAATTCGTACATACGAACCAATTCCATAATATTGAGGTTCATATCGGTTGGTGCTTGAACTTCGTGAACAGTTCCTTCTCGGTCTGTTATTTTAATCAAAATATCTTCAATCATATTTTATTCTATTGCTTTTACAACTTGTTTTTCTGCTTCTTTTCTGGTTCCGTCAAAGCCATCAACGCCAGAAACGGTAGTATATTTCAACACATATTTTTTTCCTGGATTCATTCTTTGATACACGCTTTGAACCATTAAAGTTGCTTCGTGAAATCCGCACAAAATTAGTTTTAATTTTCCAGGATAACTATTTACATCGCCAATAGCGTAGATTCCAGGAATATTGGTTTGATAATCCAATGAATTGTCAACTTTAATAGCGTTTTTTTCAATGTCTAATCCCCAATTGGCAATGGGTCCTAATTTTGGTGTTAATCCAAAAAGTGGGATAAAATAATCGGTTTCAATGTTTATGGTTTCTCCATTGGTTTCGATGTTAACGGATTCGATGTGTTCTGCGCCTTTGAAACCAACGATTTCTCCAGGTGTAATTAATTTAATTTTACCAGATGATTTTAGTTCTTGTACTTTTTCTACAGAATCTAATGCGCCACGGAATTCGTTTCTTCTGTGAACTAAGGTTACACTTGATGCTACATTTGACAGAAAAATACTCCAATCTAAGGCAGAATCTCCACCTCCAGAAATGACCACTTTTTTATCTCTAAATTTTTCAGGGTCTTTTACAAAATATTCTACGCCACGATTCTTTTGCTCGTAGAATTCGATGCTTTCTAAAATTGGTTTTCGAGGTTCAAAACTTCCTAGTCCGCCAGCAATTGCAACGGCATTGGCGTGGTGTTTTGTTCCTTTATTGGTGGTTACGATAAAAGTTCCGTCTTCTAATTTGTCGATGGTATCGGCAACTTCATTTAGGGTAAATCCGGGTTGAAATTGTTTTATTTGCTCCATTAAATTCGTTACCAAATCTCCAGCTAAAATAGAGGGAAATCCGGGAATATCGAAAATGGGTTTTTTAGGATATAATTCTGATAATTGTCCGCCGGGTTGAGGCAAACCATCAATAATGTGACATTTTAATTTTAAAAGTCCTGCTTCAAATACTGCGAAAAGTCCTGTTGGCCCTGCGCCTATAATGAGTATGTCTGTTTCAATCATTTTTAAAAAGTTAAAAGAATTTTAAAGTTACAAAGATGCAAAGATTAAAAATAGAATGAGTTTAGTATATGATAATTGTCAGTTATGAAAAATTGTGATTCGGTATCTGAAGCGCGTGAGGGAGTGAAGCGAAAAGCCCACAGACAAGTGTAGCGAAGCGGAACTTGACGAGGACTTGCAGCGAAAAGCCCGACCGTATTTGCAAGAACTAAACGTGAATTTATATCAAATAGTGAATGCAAATAGGGTCACGCCCAAATGCTTTAATTGATATTTATGACCGTTTCAATTTGTGGTGCAAACTTTTTTATGGTTGTTTCCACGCCGATTTTTAGTGTCATTTGATTCACGCTACACCCTACGCAAGCCCCTTCGAGACGCACTTTGACGTGTTTTCCGTCCTCGATGGAAATGAGTGAAATGTCGCCGCCGTCGGAATTCAAAAAAGGTCTGATTTCTTCGAGGGCTTTTTCAACGTTTGATGTTAATTCTTCTATTGTCATAACTTTTTGTGTGTCAATTAGATGGTTTAAACGGTCTAATATTTATTTTTTTACGGCCGAACAGCCCGCCATTGTTGTGATTTTTACGGCTTCGG
>JBIIFA010000041.1:0-12620 GCA_044237565.1 Flavobacterium sp. | reverse complement strand
CCTATAAACTTTGAAAAGTTGCAATATTGGTCAAAAATTAGAGGTGAATACAGCGATTTTGGCAAGTATTATTTCCAATTTGGATTGGGTGGAAATTATTCCAAAAACAAAAAATTTACTTCATCAGAACTTAAAATATTTCCTGCAGAAAGTGGTGCAGCTTACAGCAAAAATATCTACAGAACACAAGGAAATTTTTATCACGACAGGTATTTGTTTGGATTGATAAATACAAGTTTTGCATTGGAAGCAAACTATTACACGAAAAGTAATTCCAATATTGCAGCTACAACTTCCGATTCCTATCAGGGTTCCATCACAACCAAAATTGGTTTGGACAATGGTGAAGAAAAAAAATCAAGATTAATACCATTTATTGAAGCTTCCTATTTGAAATCTTCCATCGGAAAAACAACCGTTGCACTTTCATCTGGCTATCCTTATTGGATGATTGAAAATCGTTTTTATGCTGGTGGTGGCTTGGGTTGGAAGTTTGGAAAAGAAGAAAGTGACTTTACAAGTAGGGTGGAAGCGTCCTGGTTTTATGACGATTATGCCGCTGATTTTAAACGATTAACAGGCGAAATATCCTATCAAATTCGAGATTTTACGGCTTTAACCACATCATTTGAAATTTATTCTCAATCTAAGTTTTATTCCAATATAATTCAATTTGGTATAAAATACAATCTGAAAAAAAGACAAAAAAAATAGTGATTGCCGCACTTTTAAATGCAGCAATCACTATGAGTTATTTATTGAAATTCGCTTAGTGTCTTACAATAATTTTCTTAGTTTCTTTGAAGTCATTGTTCTCAAATTGAACTAAATAGATTCCGTCACTTAATGTTTCAGTATTTAATTTTATTTTGTTATTTTCCATAACTGATTTAACTTTAACACTTTGTCCAATTGAATTGAAAACACCAACTTTATACGCATTAATTCCATCCATTTCAATGATTAATTCATTATTTGTAGGTACGGGATAGATTTTCATTTGCAATTTTGAAGCTTCAGAAACCCCCAAAGAACCCGAAACAATTACAGATTGTAGTAAGTTATTATAACCTGTTGTGGCTTCCCAAGTAGCATTGTTTGCCAATCGGATGGAATATTCAGGACGTGAACTAATAGATGTATTTGCATCAGGTAAATTCAAAAATAAATTATAGGTTCCAACAATCATATTTGACGGCAGCATAACGTTTTCAGTAATAGTTGTTTCCACGCCACTTGACCACAACCTTGGATCGGTGTTTAAAGCAATTGAATATTCTTGATTGCTTGAAGCGTTTCTTAACACTAAATAAACGGTTCTTTGGTTGTATGCCGAAGCAAATCCAGTATTGTTTATTTTGAAAGTTATAGCCATTGTGTTTCCAATTGATGCGTTTTTTGGATAGATTCCACTCACTAATTGATAACGATATCCCAAACGATTTTGAATTTCTGGGAAACAAGCGCCTGCTTGAAAGCCACTAATTACGTTCGGATTATAATCGAAATTCAAATACGACCAGTGAAATTGTTGCATTTCAGAAACTGCCGTAGGACATTGTGATCTTGGCTCATTTACGGCACAAGTCTCACCGCCCATTGCTGTATATTTTGTTTCTTGTTGCAAATATGGATATTCGCTTGATACATTATTATAGGTTCCAAAATCGGTTGAACTCGCCAAAAAACAATCGTTATGATGACCAACTCGTGCAATATTAGAACCTGAAAAAGCTTGACTTTGTGTTAATGCAGAAGTTGTAGTATATGTTTTTTGTTTCAAAGTTGGAGTTCGCAGCTGCACCATTCGTGAGCTTGGTAAAGCCGCTAAAATAGCATCAACAACTTCCCTTCTGTTTGCATAATCAGTTGCTGATGGACTCATTCCGAAATAATCTGTATAATACCATTCTCCCCAAGAACCAATGAATCCAGCTTGTATTGACGAAATGACATCTACATTCGCAATCAATAATGGTTTTACTTGTTGGATGTGTGCCAAAATTTGCGCTTTTGACGCATCTAAAGCACCGTTGATATTGTCGGAATAGGCAAAACGAACGATGCATTTTATTCCCGCACTTCTAATTTTGTTAAAATCGGATTGCATTGAACTCAAATACGAACTTGAAATCGGTGCGTTTATAAAGTTTTCCAAATAAAATACTCTCAAAATAAGTGTCGTATTACTTGATTTATAACTGTTTAAAGTGTTTTGGTCCAAACCTGTATAACTAGTAGAATGGGCTTCCGTATGTCTGTAAAAACCTCTTTCTGGGTTATTTATTGCAGTAGTAATTGGTGTGTAATTTACAGTTGATGTTGTTTGTGCATTTCCAAAATAGGTTAGGAGTAACACAAAGATTGTTGCGATTTTTTTCATTTTAAAGCGTAATAGTAGGTAAAGTTTTTATTATTATTTCTGTGTTATTTTATTTGTAACACGTTGCAAATGTAACAGTTGAATCAAATTTTGACTTTTAAATTTCTGTTAAAACAACTAATTATATCGACAAATAACACGTTTTTAGAAGTTTTATAAAACAACACTTACAATGCTGATTTATAGATAATTAAATCAAATTATAGAAAATATCTAAGTTGCTTCTTATTTAGACAAAAGACTGTTTACCTTTGTCAAAATTTATTTTATGTCAAAGCAATTTTCAGATTTAGGAATTTCAGAAGTATTGGTTAAAGGTTTGTCCGATTTAAAAATTTCGGTTCCAACAGAAATTCAAGAAAAAGCAATTCCGATTTTACTCACTAAAACCGATGATTTCGTTGGTCTTGCAAAAACTGGAACGGGAAAAACGGCCGCTTTTGGTTTGCCTATATTGCAATTAATAGATTTGAAAGCTACTAATATTCAAGCGGTAATATTAGTTCCAACAAGAGAATTAGGACATCAAATTTTGACTAATTTAAAGTCGTATTCTAAATATTTACCCGAAATTTCCATAGCTGCTATTTGTGGTGGAATCCCAATAAAAACTCAAATAGAACGCTTAACATCTCCAACTCATATCGTAATAGCCACACCAGGACGTTTGATTGATTTAATCCAACGAAAAGCAATAAATATTAGGGAAACTAAGTATTTAGTTCTTGATGAAGCGGATGAAATGGTTTCAATTTTAAAGGAAGGATTGGATGAAATTGTAGCTGAATTACCAAAAAGCAGAAGAACATTTTTGTTTTCAGCAACGATGCCAGGAACTATCAAACAATTGGTTCAAAACTATATGTCAAAGCAAGTTACAGAAGTAAGTGCTAGTATGGAGACGGTCGGAAATCAAGGGATTGACCATCAATTTGTGGTAGTTGATCCAATTGAAAAGTTAGATGTTTTGATGCATTTTCTTTCTTCAAAAGAAGGTGAACGAGGTATAATTTTTTGCAAAACGAAAGCTGCAGTTAATAAATTAGCTAAGAATTTAGCCATAAATAGATTTTCTTCGGGTGCAATTCACGGAAGTTTGACACAACCCATTCGTGACAGAATTATGGGGCAATTTCGTGAAGGACATATCAATATTCTGGTTGCTACCGATTTAGCTGCCAGAGGAATTGACGTTCAGGCAATTTCGTATGTTGTAAATTATCATTTACCAGATGTTTATGAAACGTATGTTCACAGAAGTGGAAGAACTGCACGCGCTGGTGCCAAAGGACTTTCGTTGACGGTTTTGCAAAAGGAAGAAGTTTCAGAAATTGCAGGTTTTGAAAAAGAATTGGGAATTAAATTTATTCCATTCAAAAAACCAGATGCTATTAGTATTGAAGAAAATAATGTTTTTTTATGGGCAAAACAAATCTTCAAAACCAAACCAAATCACGAATTGGCGATTGAATTAAAAGACCGTATCAAAACGGTTTTCCATCATTTGACTAAGGAGGAATTAATTGAAAAAATGTTAGCGAATTACATGCTTCAAAATAAAGAAGTCATTGTAAACAAAGAAGTTAAGAAGAATAAAAAGTAATTTATTTCTATTATTTACCTAATTTACAAGACAGTTTTATTTGAATTATAATTTATATTATGTAAAATAGACTATTTTAAAACATACTATTCTTGTATCTTTTAATTATATAGTTTAAATTTACAAGCATATTTAATTTGAATAAATAATATGAACTCTATTGCCTCTCGTATTGCCGACTTTTTAAAGCAATTTCCACCATTTAATAATCTTTCATTAG
This sequence comes from Flavobacterium sp., assembly GCA_044237565.1. Taxonomy (GTDB): domain Bacteria; phylum Bacteroidota; class Bacteroidia; order Flavobacteriales; family Flavobacteriaceae; genus Flavobacterium. The sequence goes on along the minus strand of JBIIFA010000041.1, from coordinate 8,414 downwards.
AAGAATTGACAATTGTAGCGATGAATATTCGTGTTGTTAATTTGGAAAAAAATAAAACTTTATTTCAAATAAACGATACTTTGCACGATAGTTTTTATATGGTTGCTTCTGGAGTAATCAATTTATCCGTAATTTCTGATTCTGAAGAAACACTTTTAAATAAATGTGTCGCTGGTGATGTTTTTGGTTTGCGTCCCTTTTTTGCTAAAAACAATTATATGATGACGGCGAAAGCACGTGAAGAATGCATTGTATATGCTATTCCAATTGCGACCTTCAGACCATTTGTAGCTCAAAATGCAGAAGTTTTGAATTTTCTTTTGGAAAGTTTTGCTAATAACACGAGTAATCCTGCAGACAAAGAAAATAGAGGGAAATTATTATCTGATAATGTTGCATACACATCAAAACCTACTGAAATTCAGTATTTTCAGACATTGTCATATAATAAAACTCCCTTAAAAGTAACTTCTACTCATAGTATTAAAGATGTAGCTCAATTAATGAGTGACAATTTAATTGATAACGTCATTATTTCTGAGCTTAATTTTCCTATCGGAATTGTAACTGATACCGATATGAGATCTAAAGTCGCAACAGGACGATTTGAAATCACTTCGTCTATCAATAAAATCATGACTTTTCCAGTTATCACAGTTGCTGAAAACGTTTCATTGGCGGAAGCCCAATTGCTATTATTAAAAAATAATGTCAGTCATTTATGCGTTACTATTGATGGTTCCGATAAATCTGAAATTAAAGGCGTTATTACAGAGCACGATTTAATTGTTTCTCAAGCAAGTAATCCTGGAGTTTTTATAAAAGAAATTAAACGTTCCCAAAATGCTAGTGATTTAAGTCGAGTGCGATCAAAATTATCTGATTTAGTTCAAACTTCATTGACTAAAAATATTCCTTTAGCTCATATTTCCAACATTGCAAGTGAAATAAATACAGCGATAATTAAGCGTTCTGTAGAATTGGCGATTTTAGATTTAGGCTCCCCTCCTGCTCGTTTTGCGTGGTTAAGCATTGGAAGTCAAGGAAGAAAGGAACAATTATTATTGACCGATCAGGATAGTATTTTAGTTTTTGAAGATGTTGCTGCTGATAAATATCGAGACGTGAAGAATTATTTCATGAAATTGACTAAAAAAGCAGTTTCAACGTTAGAGACTATTGGTTATGAACAGTGCCAAAATGGTCATGTTGCGAGTAACATGATTTGGTGCAAATCGATTACAGAATGGATCAAACAATATAGTAATTGGATGAATTCTCCTGGTGAAAAAAACAATGAAATTAGTAGCGTATTTTTTGATTACGAAATTGCTTTTGGTGAACAACAAATTGAAGATGCAATTAGTGATATTATCTTTGTAAACGCTAAAAAGAACAAATTATTTTTCGATTATTTAGGTAATGATGCATTACGAAAACCACCACCATTAAGCTTTTTTAAAAAATTCAATGTTGAAGAAACGGGTTTAAATATAGGTAAGTTTGATATTAAAAATAGAGCAATATTGCCACTTGTTGATGGTGCGAGGTTGTTTGTTATCAGTCACAATATTAAGGGAATAAACAATACTTTTTTTAGATTTAAACAATTGGCAATGGTAGATCAAAAGCATTCCGAAATTTATTTGAATTGTGCTGATTCTTTTCAAACATTATCAAAGCTAAAAACTTCTGAAGGTTTGAAGTACGATAATTCGGGTCAATTTATAAATATTGAAGACTTATCTAAAATTGATAAAGAGAATTTAAAAAATGCTTTGGCGCCAATAAAAGAATTAGAAGAATTAATAAAAGATAGTTTTCAATTGACTCAATTTTCTTAATATGTTAGATTGGATTAAAAATATAAACAAAGAACACCCCGAATTTTGGAAAAATTATCTTTCTAAATTCGAAAATAAATCACAGCGCTATGTCTCGCTAAGCATTACTTCGACAGGAATAAATCCTGAAAAAAATGTAATTTTATCATTTGGTGCTGTTGCAATTGAGCAGGATAGTATTCGCATCGGTGACAGTTTTGAAGTCGTCCTTTTGCAATACATTTATTTGCACGATAATGGATTATCGAATGAATTTATAATTAAAAGTACACAGCCAAAACTCGGTGAACGTGAAGCTATTCAAGCATTTGTAGAATATTTAGGTAACGCAACTTTGGTTGGTCACAGAATAGATTGTGCTGTGAATTTGATAAATGCTGCTCTTGAAAAATTGGATTGTGGCAGATTGAAAAATGAAGCTTTGGATATTGAAATTATGTACCGAAAATTAAATGATCTTTCTGAGAAACCAATCTCAATAGATGAATTGTGCACTTATTTCAAAATACCAATTTCCAATGAATTAGTATTATCACCTGAAGAAGCCTATACCAATGCAATTATGTTTCTAAAATTAAAAACAAGATTGGGTTTAAAATAAAGAAACTATTTTTTCAAAATTCCCGTGATTGCTAATTGAGATTGGACTTAGAACTTTTTTATTAACTCCTTTTAGAAATGGAATTCCTTTGACTTTGATAATTTTGTTGGTTCTATTTAAGAGTTTAATACTTTCAAAATCAATTCTATTTAGTACTGAAACAGTATGGATGTAATCCAAATTAATTTCTGTTTTTGTATAATAAAAAACGCCATTATTTATTACTATACCAATAGATTTATCGGTATTAAAACATTCAAATTGTATAGGATTATAAATTCTAATCCCAGTATTTCTATTGAAAATTTTATATGCAGCTTCTTTTCTACTCCATAAATTCCAAACCATATTTTCAGGATTATCTGATAGTCCGATAAGTAATTGTTCGTGATTCGTAAATATTTTATCCAAATATCCTTTTCTTTTCCAATTGCTTTTTTTTAGAGCGAATGCCAAATCAACAATATCATTTCCTATCATTTTTCGGCTAATTTGGTTTCAATTATTTCTAAAGCGGCTTTAATAGTCAACATTTTTTCCATCGATTGGTTGTCGATATCAATGGCAAAAGCTTCTTCAATATCTAATATAATATCGACCAAATTAGCAGAATTAATATTCAAATCAGTAATAAAATCAGTTGTTTCCGTAAGATTCTCAAATGCTTCTTCATTATTAATGAAGGGTTTTATAATTGCTTTTAATTTTGTAATTGTTGCTTCTTTATCCATTATTTCACTATTTTATTTTAATATTTCTTAAATACGACACATCCATTTACGTCACCAAAACCAAAACTTGCTTTGATGATGATATTCAAATCTTTTTCAATCAATTTTTGTGGAATGCGACTTTCGTCAATTATTTTAGTAATTTCAGGATGCAAATCCACACAATTTATATTTGGAAAGATGAAACCTTGTTTTAATTGCAAAACAGTTGCTACACTTTCAATACTTCCAGCACCAGACAAACAATGACCTACCATTGATTTCAATGAATTTATATATGGAAAATCCAATCCTTTTCTGTTTAATGCGTTACTCCAGTTCTGAATTTCTAAACTGTCTTTTGATGTTGCTGTTAAATGTCCATTGATTGCATCAATATCATTTGCTGAAATTCCCGAATTTTCAATTGCACTTGTAATACATTTTTGAACTGCTGTTGGATTTGGCGCTGTCATTGTTCCTGCACCTCTCTGACCTCCCGAATTGACATTTCCACCTAAAACTTCAGCATAAATTCTTGCTCCACGAAGCAAAGCACTTTCTAAATCTTCTAAAACTAATGCCCCTGCCCCACTGCCTGGTACAAATCCTGAAGCGCTTTCACTCATTGGCCTTGAGCCATTTTCAGCAATGTTATTACTTTTATAAGTACATACTTTCATAGCATCAAAACCACCCCAAATGTAAGGTCCAGAATCACTAGTACTTCCTGCGAGTATTCGTTTGGCTTGTCCTGATTTTAATCTTTCAAATGCCATCAATATACTTTCAGTTCCCGTTGTACAAGCCGAAGAATTGGTAGAAACTTGATTTCCTAAACCTAACTTTCCGCCCAAATAGGCACTTACGCCACTATTCATTGTTTGCGCTACGGCGGTACTTCCTAATCTTCGTGTCTGAAAGGCATCAATTTTGTATATACTTTCTCTGAATTTATCAATTCCAGAAGTCCCAGTTCCAAAAATAGTTCCACTATCCCAGTCGGGTTCACAATCATTATTGATGGATAATCCCGCGTCTTTCCATGCATCAATTCCAGCAATTACGCCATATAAAATACCTGATGAATTGAAATTTCGTAATTCTAATTCTGTTAAATAATTCGATATTAATTCGGGTGAAATTTCAGGAGTACCAGATATTTGGCAAGAAAACTGCAACCGTTCTAATTCGGCATTGTGTTTTATGCCCGAAATGCCGTTTTTGATGGAATGAGTAAACTCAGCAAGCCCAACTCCATTTGGAGCAACTACGCCAAGTCCTGTTATTACTACCCTTCTATCCATTTACGTATTCAATTTATATTAAACAATAATTCCCGCTATTTCTCCCCGACAAACAACTTCTTCCTTTTCATTTTTCATTGTTACTTTACATTTCAATTTTCCAAAACGAAAATACATTTTCTCAGAAATTACAGTCACTTTTTCGGCAGGAAAAACAGGTTTTAAAAAATCAATACTTGTTGATGTTAAGGCAATTGTATTTGTTTTTCTAAATTCATTATTTAATAAATAAATGCCTAAACAAACCAATCCTATTTGCGCCATAACTTCAGTCAAAATAACTCCAGGGGTAACTGGTTTTTCTTTAAAATGACCTTTATAAAAATCTAAATTTTCATCAAATGTAAATGTACCTTCAACCCCATTTTCATTTATTGATATAAGTTCGTCAACAAACAGAAAAGGTACTGAATACGGTAATTTTGCTATTATTTCTTGATTTGTCATATTTTTTCTACCGCAAATTCGCAAATTTTATTTCAAACTATTTAATGAAATTTGCGAATTTGCGGTTAATTATTTTAAAATTTTAATAGTACCCTTTGTGCCGAAAAACCTGGACCAAAACTCAACATTAAACCCAAATCTCCCTTTTGAGGATTATTTTCCATAATTCGCTCTAAAACATATAAAACGGTTGCGCTTGACATATTACCATATAATCTCAAAACTTCCTTAGTATCACTGATGTTTTTACCCAAATCAGAAAACAAATCTTCTACAGTTTGCACGATTTTTTTTCCACCTGGATGAAATATTAAATGATGGATATCTTCAATTGTTAGCTTATTTTTTTCCAAAAAAGGATGGATTATTTCTGGAAAATGGGTTGCAATTGTATTCGGAACTTCCACGTCTAAAACCATTTGCAATCCTGAATTAGTTAGTTTGAAACCCATCATATCAATTGCATCATAAAAATGATACATTTCATCGGATAGAATTTCAGGACCTGCCTCCTCTTCACAAGAAGAAAGCAAAACACAGGCAGCTCCATCTCCAAAAATTGCAGCACTTACAATATTTGCCATCGAAAAGTCATTTAATTGAAAAGTAGCTGTAGGACTTTCTACAGCAATTACTGCGGCTCGTTTTCCAGGATTTGCTTGCAAGAAATTTTTAGCATAAATAATTCCTGATATTCCTGCAGCACAACCCATTTCTGTTACAGGCAAGCGAACGATGTCTTGGCGCAATTTTAATTTGTTAATTAAATAAGCGTCCAAAGATGGAATCATAATTCCCGTGCAACTAACTGAAATAATATAATCTAAATCATCGGGATTCCAATTGGCTTTTGCCAAAGCTTTTTCCAAAACTTTTTCACCCAAATCAATTACTTCTCGCACATAAATAGCATTTCGTTCTTCAAAGGAAGTATGCGTGAAAACTTCAATTGGGTCCATAATCGAGTAGCGTTTATCGACTGCAGCACCTTCAAAAATTTTCTTTACTTTTCGGATAAATCGAGGTTCTTGCCCGTCAAGCCAAGAATCTAAAAAAGGCATAATTTCCTCGGTAGTTCTCGAATATTTCGGTAGTTGTTTGCAAACCGTTTTAATTTTTACACTCATATTTTTTCTAGACTTTACAGCTATTTATTTTCATCTTTTCGTCTTTTCGTCTCTCATCTATTCGTCTATTTCCGAATAATCCATTGGTATCTAAAAGCCCATTTCCATTTAATTTTATATTTTTTAAAACCTAATTTTTTTGAAAATGTTTCCAATTCTTCTTTTTTGAAACCTCGCAATATTGAGGTTAATCCATCTTCACGAGACATTGAATTCAATTGAAATAGAAAACAAATTATTTGAAATAATCGATACGCCAGACTGCTTCTGTGTAAATCATTAATAACAATTCCAAGATTTGAATTTGCATAAAATGTAGTCAATAAACTTTCAATTTCTTCATTTTTAAAATGATGTAAAGTCAATGTACACAATATTATATCGCATTTTAATTGGCTGAAATCGAATTCAAAAATATCTTCGCATTGAAAGTTGATATTTGAATAGGATTCCGATAATTTTTTAGCGTGATTTAATGTAAAGGCATTTGCATCGATTCCAATTAAACTAAACGAATAATTATTTTCTTTTCCATAATTTGATAATACCCGCAAAAGATCCCCATTACCACAACCTACATCAACAATAGTTATCAATCTTGATTTTGGTACGGTTAAAATCAATTCTTTTACACCGTTCAAAGTCAATGAATTTCCGCCTAAAAACTGATTTATTTTGGCAATTTTATCCAATGCCTCCCGCAATACTTCACCTTCCAAAGTGAAATCATCCATTATTTCTGGAGTATCAGTTCTGTATTTTGTGTTTATAGGCATATTTTTATCTAAAGTATTGGTTTACCGTGCGTTTTCTTAATGATAATTGCTAATAAAAATGGAAATTGTACTAATATAAGTATTAAAATTGATGCAATACGAGGTTGCTGTAAAAGATTGGCTATAAAACGACCTACTTTCAATCTTTTTTGGAAATGAAATTTCCATTTTTTGCTGTATTCTTCTTCTAATGAAGCTCTTGAAGTACTTTTACAATCATAATAATTGATTACTAATTCCGAAGCAATTTTCGCACTGTGTACTGCCATTGCCATTCCGTTTCCACATAAAGGATGAATTAATCCAGCGGTATCGCCAATCATCAAAATATGATTTTCAACAGCTTCTTTTTTATCAAATGATATTTGCCCAATTGTTAATGGCTTTTCAAAAATTAAAGTTGCTTTTTCAAATAGTAATTTCAAATGCGGATTTTCAGAAAGCACTTTTTCTTGAAATTCCTCATTGTTTTTATATAATTTATAGGTTTCATAATTTGTAATGTAACAAATATTAATCATATTATTTTCTACTTTAGAAACGCCACAGTAGCCACCTTTAAAATTATGTAAGCCTACCAAATCATTAGAGAAATCGCCATTGTAATGAGCTTTGACAGCAAGCCAAGGTGATTTTTTCTGTATGAAATTCCGATTTAATTTGACATCAATAACGGAGCGTTTTCCGAAAGCTCCAAGAACTATTTTTGACTTTAACAAGGTTCCAATTGAAGTTGTAATTGTAAACGCATCTTTATCAAAGATTACATTTTCAACAGTTTCCTGAATAAAAGTGCAACCATTAGAAAGTGCAATATTGTACAAATGAAAATCCAAAGCATACCTGCTAATTCCAAAACCACCCAAAGGCAAATCAGTGTTAATTGTAATCTCGTTTTGAGTTGAAAATTGAAGTTTTTTTATTGAAGTAGGATTTAGTTTCGCTATATCAATTCCAAGCCATTCGAAATAAGGAAGCACTTCATTAGAAATATATTCTCCACAAACTTTATGTTTCGGATAACAATTTTTCTCTATTACCGTAACTCGAAGTCCAAGTTTAGACAAATGAATAGCCGCAGTAAGTCCCGCTAATCCCCCACCCAAAATTAAAACCTCTTTTTGATCTTTCATATTGAAGTAAATTTAGGGAAATACTTTGTTAATAAAATCAAAAGTTGGAAATAATAAGAATATTGTGAATTAAATTAAAAATAAAGATCTACAACTTCCCGTTTTTAATTTCTTCAACAATTTCAGGATTCAATAATGTTGTAATATCACCAAAATTAGTGAAGTCTCCTTCTGCAATTTTACGCAATATTCTTCGCATGATTTTACCAGACCTCGTTTTTGGCAATCCTGATACAAACTGAATTTTATCGAGTTTTGCAATCGGACCAATTTGATCGGAAACCAATTGGTTGATTTCAATTTTAAGATTCTCGTGGTTTCTGCTTTCGCCAATTTCTTTCAATATTACATAACCATATAAAGCATTTCCTTTAATATCATGAGGGAAACCAACAATTGCACTTTCAGCTACTGCTGGATGTTCGTTTATTGAATCTTCAATCGGTGCTGTTCCGAGATTGTGCCCCGA
>JBIIFA010000040.1:0-12675 GCA_044237565.1 Flavobacterium sp. | reverse complement strand
ATTTTTTTCATACTAACAACCATATTAAATTAATTATTGTAAATCGGATATCAAAACCAAAAAGGATATTTAAAATGGTAATACTGATAGTAATAACAATTGGTTTTTTATATTTTATAATTAAATCTTTCATATATTTTGACTTTAACAACACCCTGTTTCTGGTGAGCAACAACTGTTTTGAACATCAGATAATTTAACTTTTGGCTTTGGCGTTCCACACGATTCGCCTCTGCCAATTGCTTTGCATTGGGTTTTATCTGCAATTAGTTTTACGATTATTTCGTCGTTTATTATTTCAAAATCTTGAGGGTGCATTTGGCGTGTTTCAAAAAGAGTGTTTCCAAATTCTATTTTGACGATACTATTTGGATTTAGCGGAAGCGTTTTTTCGACTAAATCAATAATCGATATTGCTTTTGAAACTTGCATGGACCGCCCGATTTCAGAAGTGTTTGGTTCCCAAAGTTGAACAATTACTTCCGTCCAAGCATTCATTTTTCCGCCGCAATCCACAGCGGTAATGATAGCTTGTTTTATTTCGGTGATGTGAAAAGTAGGACTTACTTTTTGATTTTCAGCAAATTCAAATTGTAAATGAAGCCCAGGATTTTCTTCTAATTGTGTTTTAAATTCGTTCCAGTTCATGACGTTTTATTTTTTAACAACATTCCGAAGAAGTGTTTTTGGTTTCTAAAATTGTGATAAACCTTTGAAGTTTTTCAATGGTATTTTCATTCAAGCAATAGCAAATGGAATTTCCTGAAATAATACCTTTTATGATTCCTGCTTTTTTCAATTCTGATAAATGTTTGGAGACGGTAGATTGCGATAATGGTAAGAATTCTACAATGTCTCCACAAATACAAGTCGGTGAATTGATTAGAAATTTTACGATTTCCAAACGTGCGGGATGCCCAAATGCCTTTAGGATTTCGGACAGTTCAATTGTTTCTTCAGAGAAACCTATTTTTTTTGTTACTCCCATATCGCAATATTACGATATAGTTTTGAATAGAGAAAACTTTAAATGAGATTTAACTTTAATTTAATTCCAAAAAAAATCCTGACGGTTAAAAGTCAGGATTTGTATAGATTTTTATTCTTCAGCAATCGCATCCCAACCCCTAGCTTTCAGAGGGATTTTTGTGTTGGCGCGCGTTACCAAATGGATTCCTTCGCTTTCTTGTGTAATATGACCAATAATGGTAAAATTTGGATTTCCTTTGATTCTTTCGAAATCTTCCAGTGCGATAGTAAACAGCAATTCGTAGTCTTCACCGCCATTTATTGCTACAGTTGTGGCGTCGATATTGAACTCTTCGCATACATTTATCAATTGAGGATCGAGTGGTAATTTGTCTTCATATAAATTACAACCTACTTTTGATTGTTTGCAAATGTGCATAATTTCCGATGACAATCCATCCGAAATATCAATCATTGCAGTTGGTTTTATTTCTAAAGCGTGTAGTAAAGTACGTACATCTTTTCGGGCTTCTGGTCGTAATTGACGCTCTATTAAATAGGTATAGGCTTCTAAATCAGGTTGCGAATTTGGGTTGACTTGGAACACTTGTTTTTCACGTTCCAAAACTTGCAATCCCATATATGCCGCACCAATATCGCCTGATACTACTAGAAGATTGGTTTCTTTAGCACCATTTCTATAAACCAATTCGGCTTCATCGGCTTGACCAATTGCAGTAATGCTAATAATCAATCCTTTTTGAGACGAAGTCGTGTCGCCACCAATGACATCTACATTATATTCTTGAGAGGCAACTGTAATTCCATCAAATAAATCTTCTAATGCTTCAAGAGGAAATCGATTTGAAACCGCCACGGAAACTGTGATTTGAGTTGCTTTTGCATTCATTGCACAAATGTCAGAAATGTTTGCCACGACTGCTTTGTAACCCAAATGTTTCAGTGGCATATATGCTAAATCAAAATGTACGCCTTCGATTAATAAATCGGTGGAAACTACAATTTTTTTATCGCCAAAGTCCAAAACTGCAGCATCATCGCCAATTCCTTTTAAGGTAGAAGGTTGGTTGATGGAGAAATTTTTGGTTAAATGGTCAATCAAACCAAATTCACCTAATTGTGCAATACTTGTTCTTTGTGGATTTTTATCTTCAATCATTTTTATTGTTGCAAAGGTTTTTAGAATTGCAAAGGTACAAAGTTGTGAAGGTTTAAACTTAATTAAAAACAGAGAATTGTTTGCGTTATGATTTTCATTCTAGTTATAGAATAGCTTTTACCACCGCTTTTGGAGCTTCTTTTCGAGTTCCGTCAAATCCGTCAACGCCAGAAACAGTGGTGTATTTCATCACATATTTTTTTCCTGGATTGATAATTTGGTATGCCGCTTGACACATCATCGTGGCTTCATGGAAACCACAAAGAATTAATTTTAGTTTTCCTGGATAGGTATTTACGTCGCCAATGGCAAAAATCCCTGGAATATTCGTTTGATAATCCAAGGCGTTATTTACTTTAATGGCATTTTTTTCAATTTCTAATCCCCAATCTCCAATAGGACCTAATTTTGGAGTTAATCCAAAAAGTGGAATAAAATAATCAGTTGGAATGGTTCTTTGTGCTCCATTTTCGTCAATTACAATTGATTCTAAATGTTCCGCTCCGTTTAAACGAATCACTTCGGCTGGCGTAATCATTTTTATTTTTCCTGAATTTTTTAATTCCTGAACTTTTTCTACAGAATCCAATGCCCCTCTAAATTCATTTCTACGGTGAATTAAGGTTACTTCAGAAGCAACATTCGACAAGAAAATACTCCAATCTAATGCAGAATCTCCCCCACCGGCAATAACTACTCTTTTATCACGGAATTTTTCTGGGTTTTTAATAAAGTATTTAATTCCTTTATCTTCATAAAATTCGATGTCTTCAATAAGTGGTTTTCTTGGTTCGAAACTTCCCAATCCACCAGCAATCGCAATAACTGGAGCGTGGAATTTTTTCCCTTTGTTTGAAGTAACAATAAAACTTCCGTCTTCTTGTTTTTCTATTGTTTCGGCACGTTCGCCCAATGTAAATCCAGGCTCAAATTGTTTGATTTGTTCCATTAAATTAGACACTAAATCACCCGCTAAAACTTCTGGAAATCCAGGGATATCATAAATTGGTTTTTTGGGATACAATTCTGAAAGTTGTCCGCCAGCTTGTGGCAAGGCGTCAAGAATATGACATTTCAATTTTAATAATCCTGCCTCAAATACGGTAAATAAACCCGTTGGTCCCGCTCCTATTATAAGTATGTCTGTTTTAACCATTTTTTTATTCTTTATTTTTTAATGCTTCTGTAATTTCATTCATTTTTTGGACTTTTTCCTCGAAATTTCCTTTTAAGGTTTTCCGATATTCATTTAGGTTTTCAACCATTTTATTAATGTCGTCCGGTATTATTTCTTCGAAAAATTCCCGCAGCCTTTTAGCTGTTGTTGGCGATTTTCCATTGGTAGAAATAGCGATTTTTACATTTCCTTTCGTTACAATTCCACCCAAATAATAATCGCATAATGGCGGAGTATCGGCGATATTACAAATCAAATATCTTTTTCTTGACAAATCATAAACTCTTTTATTTACGGCTAAATCATCGGTACAAGCAATAACTAGGTGTCTTTTGCGAAGCATCCACCGATTGAATTTCTTATAAGTCAATTTCACCGACGGATGTTTTTGCGATAAAGCTTCTAATTCGGATAGAAACTTTGGAGCAACCACCTCAACATTTGCATTTGGACTCGATTTTAATAAAAAAGATAATTTTTCTAATCCCACGTTTCCTCCGCCAACAATCAGAACATTGAGGTTGTGAAGTTTTAAAAAAACAGGATATAATTCATTCCTTTCGTCGACCACACCCTGGTGTGGAGCCGAGTCCTGAATAGTAGAATATGAATCGTTTTTCTTCATTTTATTATTACAATCTAAAAGAGATCTGGTGAAATTTGTTCTGTTTTTTTCCTTTCCTATCTCCCTCTCCTTCGGGGAGGGCTGGGGTGGGGATTATTCCCGTGCAAAAATTTTATTAGATACAAATTCTTCGTAAAACCCTTTTAACATATTACTTTCTCTTACTACTTCGCCAACTACAATTATTGCTGGCGAACTTAATTGATTGTCTTTTACTACTTTCGAAATAGTATTTATGGTTCCAATTCCTAACTTTTCATTTGGCATTGTACCATTTTGAATTATTGCTATTGGAGTTTCTCCTTTGGATTCGTTTTGAAATAAAGATACGATTTGCGCTAATTTGCTCATTCCCATCAAAATCACAACAGTTGCCGAAGATTGCGCCGCAAGAGCTACATCTTTCGATAATTTCCTATCGGATGTTGTTCCAGTAATTACCCAAAAACTTTCGGAAACTCCTCGCTTTGTCAAAGAAATTCCTTGGTTTGCAGGCACTGCAATCGAGGATGAAATTCCTGGCACAACAAATGTTGGAATACCAAAACTTTCAATAAATTCGATTTCTTCGCTTCCTCGTCCAAAAATAAAAGAATCTCCTCCTTTTAAACGTACCACATTTCCGTAAGTAAGCGCATTATCAACAATCAATTGATTGATTTGATCTTGCGAATATTCGTGACAACCCTTTCTTTTACCCACAAATATTTTTATGGATTTTTTAGGGGCATAAGTCAGAATTTCTTCGTTTGCCAATGCGTCATACAGAACCACATTTGCCTCAGCAAGTGCCTTTGCTCCTTTTATTGTTAGCAAATCTGGATCACCAGGGCCTGCGCCAACTAAGGTTACTTTTGGATTTGTAGTTTTATACATTAGCTAAATCTTTTGCTCTATACGTTTCAATAGTTTGAAAAAAAGAAGCCGCTTCTTGAAGATATTGTTTTGCAAAAGCTTCAGAAGATTCGTTTTTATTAATTTGATACACCAAGTCTTTTAGGCTTGAACTCAATTCTATTTTTTTAGTTTCGATAAAAACCGTGTCAAATAAATCAATTATTCCAGCGTGGTGATTTGTTTTTTGGTTTTCGGCAAGCAATACTGCTTTGGCTCCATTTACAAAACCTGCATAAGCAAGATAAATAGCGTCTGACCATTGTTTATCGTCAAAAGCTTCTTGTGCGAAAGTCAATTTATCTTTGGCTTCTAATAATAAAGTCGCAACCAAATCAATAACCACACCTGCACATTCTCCAACACCAACTGCTTTTACATAATTATCGGCATTTCCCCAATCTACAAAATCAGCTTCTGTAAGATTCGTTAAATCGGCTAATGGTTTTAGAAATTCATAGAAATATTTCTCTCCTTTGGCATCATAATAATCCAAAAACGAAAGTCCATTTGCATTGGATTCGAAATCATTTAAAATAAAACGCAACGCATCTGGTCCTCTTCGACTTGGAATTTTGATCACTTTATCAGAAAATCTTCCCGTTCCATTTCCTAAATTTCCACCGCCCAATAATACCTGTAATGCTGGCGCAACTAATTTCCCTGAATTGATAGACATTCCTTGAAAACCAATTTCCGCCATATTGTGTTGTCCACAAGCATTCATACAACCACTAATTTTGATTGTAATTTCTTGATTATTAGCATATTGTGGATATTCTGCATTTAAAACCCGTTCTAATTCTACTGCAATTCCCGTACTACTTGCAATTCCTAAATTACAAGTATCTGTCCCAGGACAAGCGGTAATGTCTGAAATCGTGTTGTATCCTAATGCTACAAAATCTAATTTGGCTAATTCTTGATAGAAAAAAGCTAAATTTTCTTCCTTAACATTACGAATCAAAATGTCTTGTCTTAAAGAAAAACGCAATTCATTGGCTGCATAATTTTTGATTAATTCTGCCAATAATCTTGCTTTGTCTGTATAAAAATCACCCAAAACAATTTTGATTCCAATAGCCACATAACCCGCTTGTTTCTGTTGAATTACATTTGATTTTTTCCAAGCTTCAAAAGCCGCAGCATCTTCAATAACTACTTTTGGAGCAACCAATAAAGGCTCAGCTATTGGAGCGTCAAAATCAGTTGTGTCAATTTCAACTGTTTGATAAGACAAAGCTTTTTTCTCCTCTTCAACTAATTGTAAAAATTCATCTCTTCCTATATCTTTAATCAAGAATTTCATACGGGCTTTCAAACGTTTGGCTCTTTCTCCAAAACGGTCAAAAATTCTTAAAACCCCTTCTGTTGTTGGAATAATTTGATTTACCGGAATAAATTCAGATAATAATTCGGCGTGATGTGGTTGCGATCCTAATCCTCCACCAAGCATCACTTTAAACCCTCTTTCACCATTTACAATTTTTGGAATAAAACCCAAATCGTGCAAATAACTCAAAGCGGTATCTTTATTTGAAGAAGAAAACGACATTTTGAATTTGCGTCCCATTTCCTGACAAACTGGATTTCTCAAGAAAAACTGAAACATCGCGTGTGCATAAGGCGAAACATCAAAAGGTTCCTCCTTGTCAATTCCAGCATTTTCACTTGCTGTAATATTTCTAACAGTATTTCCACAAGCTTCTCTGAGCGTAATATCATCTTTCTCTAAATCTGCCCAAAGGTGTGGCGTTCTGTCCAAACTTACATAGTGAATTTGGATATCTTGACGCGTTGTTATATGTAAACGACCTGTTGAATATTCATCCGAAACTTTTGATATTCTCAACAATTGCTCACTTGTTACTTTTCCAAATGGCAATTTAATACGAATCATTTGAACTCCTTCTTGACGCTGACCATAAACCCCACGCGCCAAACGAAGACTTCGAAAACGTTCGTCGTCAATTTTTCCTTCTTTAAATAAGGCAATTTTTCTCTCTAAATCAATGATGTCTTTTTGGACAATCGGATCTTCTATTTCTGTTCTAAAACTTTCCATCTTTATTGGTTGTTGGTTGTTGGTTGTTGGTTGTTAGCAGCATTACTATCAACTAAACCAATAACTATTTTATAAATCCTACTCCTGCTGTTGTATTCGTTGCGGTATCAATTAAAATAAAAGCACCATTTGATTTGTTGTCGTTATAAGCGTCAAAATACAAGGCTTTGCTTAATTTAATATTCACTTCTCCAATTTCGTTAATTGCTAACTGACTTGCTTCTTTCGTACCAGAATAATCAGTTGAAATTGTATTTTTTATATTCTCGATTTTAGCTAAAACTCGGTTCGTATTGTGCTGAATTAAATATTTTGATCCTGCAATCAATTTTTTGCTATCCATCCAACAAATCGAGGTATTAATGTCTTTTTCGATTCTTGGAAGTTCGTCTGATTTTACAATCATATCGCCTCTTGTTACATTAATGTCATTTTCCAATTCGATAGTGATGGAAGAACCCACTGCCGCTTCTTCAAATTGTTGATCGAAAAAGTGAATTTTTGTTACCACAGATTCTGTCAATGATGGAAGTACCGTTACGGCATCGCCCACTTTAATATTGTCTCCGTATAATTTTCCAGCATAGCCTCTAAAATCGTGATACTGTTCTGTTTTCGGACGAATCACCGTTTGAACTGGGAAACGTGCTTTTCCTTTTTCGTAAACATCTGCAGGTTCCAAAGCTTCAAGATGTTGCAAAATTGTTTGTCCAGTGTACCAAGGCATTCTGCCTAATGATTCCACTACATTATCTCCAGTCAAAGCACTCAACGGAATATAACTTACGTTTTGTTCTTTGAAAGTGCTTTTAGCATTCAAGGCTTGAAAATCAGCTTTGATTTTGTTATACACTTCTTCTGAATAATCAACCAAATCCATTTTGTTTACGGCAACAATCACTTCTTTTACACGCAATAAATTATTGATGAAAAAGTGACGGTACGTTTGCTCAATAACTCCTTTACGAGCATCAATCAAAATAATCGAAACTTGTGAAGTCGAAGCTCCAGTAACCATATTTCTTGTATATTCAACATGACCTGGCGTATCGGCAATAATGTAACTTTTCTTTGCTGTCGAAAAATAAATATGCGCTACATCAATCGTAATTCCTTGTTCCCTTTCGGCAACTAAACCATCTGTAGCCAAAGAAAAATCAAGATAATCATATCCTTTTTGCTTGCTGCTTTTTTCGATTGCTTCTAATTTATCGGTAGTTAACGATTGTGTATCATATAATAATCTCCCAATTAAGGTGCTCTTTCCGTCATCTACGCTTCCTGCTGTTGCTATTTTTAAAACTTCCATCAGTTTTTTTTATTATGAATTTTGAATTTGAATTTGAATTTTATTTTAAATGTTGAATTTTAAATTTTAAATGTCTCGAAACAATTCATAATTTATAATTCATAATTACTTCCTAAAAGTATCCTTGTTGTTTTCTTTTTTCCATTGCGGCTTCGGAACGTTTGTCATCAATTCTAGCGCCTCTTTCTGAAATTGTAGAAGTTCTAATTTCTCCAACTACTTCTGCAATTGTCGCTGCATACGAATCAACTGCTGCCGTACAACTCATATCTCCAACAGTTCTAAAACGAACAATTCGCTCTTCAATAACCTCATCTTCTTCTTGGTAAACAAAAGGGGAATGCGACCAAATCATACCGTCTCTTAAAAATACTTTACGCTTATGCGAAAAATAAATCGATGGAATTTCAATTTGCTCCTGTTCGATATAACTCCAAACGTCTAATTCTGTCCAGTTAGAAATTGGAAAAACACGTACATTTTGTCCATTTTCAATTTTTCCGTTCAAAATATCGAACAATTCTGGTCTTTGGTTTTTTTCATCCCATTGACCAAAATCATCCCGAACAGAAAAAATACGTTCTTTGGCTCTTGCTTTTTCTTCATCGCGACGAGCACCACCAATACAAGCGTCAAATTTAAATTCTTCTATTGCATCCAAGAGTGTGGTTGTTTGCAAACTATTTCTACTGGAATATTTACCAGATTCTTCTACAACTTTTCCTTCGTCGATAGCATCCTGAACATTTCTAACGATTAATTCCAATCCTAATTCGGCAACTAATTTATCTCTAAATGCAATTGTTTCTGGGAAATTATGACCTGTGTCAACGTGTAATAATGGAAAAGGAATTTTGGAAGGAAAGAACGCTTTTTGCGCCAAACGCACCAATGTAATTGAATCTTTTCCACCAGAGAAAAGCAACACTGGTTTATCAAATTGAGAAATAACTTCTCTAAATATGTAAATCGCTTCGCTTTCGAGAGCGTTTGTTTTTAATAGTGTATTCATCTTATGTTTTTTATTTCATCAACGGATTAAAATCCGTTGTTACAAAATGATTCGTTCCTACGGAACTTGTTATAATTATTCCTTATTACGATTAAACGATTAAACAAATAACCGATTCAACTTTTATTTTTGGTGCAAACCACATTCTTTATGGCTTGATTCCCACCACCATCTTCCAGCTCTAATGTCTTCGTCAGGTGTAATTGCTCTGGTACACGGAGCGCAACCGATACTTACAAAACCTTGATTGTGCAATGCGTTTTGCGGTACATTATTGTCGTCAATGTATTTTTGAACTTCTGCTAATGTCCATTTTAGCAATGGATTGAATTTGATAATATCAAAATGAGCATCATATTCAAAAAGCGCTAAATCATTTCTGTTTTCAGATTGTTCGGCTCTTAAACCCGTAATCCAAATTGCATTTCCTTTCAAAGCTTTGGTCAATGGCGCTACTTTTCGAATATAACAACATTGTTTTCTGTTCTCCACCGATTCGTAAAAGCTATTTGGTCCTTTTTCCTCAAGCAATTTTTCTATTGACGAAGCTTCCGGAAAACAAACTTTAATTTCTTTTTTATACTTTTTCAAGGTCTTATGAAAAACATCATAGGTTTCTTGAAACAATCTTCCTGTGTCCAAAGTAAAAATGGTAATTGGCAAATTGTTTGTTGCGATTAAAGCAGTAATTACCTGATCTTCCTGACCGAATGATGTCGAAAAAACTACTTTGCCATTATATTCTCCGCCCAAAAAAGCCAAAGTTTCCTCGATGGAGAAATTAGCTGTCTTTTCTAATAAGGTATTTAATGTTGTTACACTCATTATAATAATTTAGACAATGTTCTTAAACTCAAAATGATAATCAGAATTCCAACGGTAATCATCATTGGTTTTCTTTGAATTTTATTTACCAATTTAGCAGCAATTGGCGCAGCAATTACACCTCCTAAAATCAAACCTATAATCACATTCCAGCCTTTAATTCCTCCAAAAAGCATAAATGTTACACCGCTTGCAAATGAAACTGCAAATTCAGCAGCATTTACAGAACCGATGGTATATCGAGGATGTCTACCGCGACCAAGTAAAGTTGAAGTCACAATTGGACCCCATCCTCCACCACCAACAGCGTCCATAAAACCACCAAAAGAAGCTAAAATCCCAAGTCGTTTAGTTTTCTTCTTTATAATATTATTTTGTAATGCTTTTCTAATAATTATAATTGCCAAAACAATCATATATACTGCTATGAAAGGTTTAATTTTATCACCATCAATTATATCTGAAAGTAAATAAGCTCCAGTAATTGAACCTAAAACTCCTGGAATCAAAAGATGTCTTACCAGTTTTTTGTTGATGTTTCCAAATTTGTGATGCGAAATTGCTGATGCACCCGTCGTAAACATTTCAGAAACGTGAACTCCAGTACTACTGATTGCGGGCGGAACTCCATAAGCCAATAAAAACGAAGTGGAAGTGGCTCCATAACCCATTCCCAATGTACCGTCAACCATTTGTGCAAAAATTCCTATCGTGAAATAGATTAAAAATTCTTGGTTAAATCCTGCTAAAAATCCATTCCAAGTAAAATCTGTATAATGATTGTAAATCAAAACTGTCAATAATACAACTAGTAAAAATACGGGAACAATAATCCAAAGTTGTTTTGCAAAAACACTATTCTGCGTTACACCAACGGAATCATTGAAGTTTTTAGTAAATTTTTTAATCATAGTTGAATTATCTTTATTTTAAATCTATTATCCTATAGGTTTTGTAGGATAAAAGGCAAAAGTAATTTATTATTTAATAAAATCATAAAAAAAATAAATGAATTTTGTTAAAAAGCAATATCCGCAAGTGAATTGTTTTCCAAAATAATAAGTGTATTATCTCTAATTTCCATCATTAGTCTTCTGACAGAACAAGTAATTTCGTCTGTACAATCACCACATTTTTCATAAAAATTATGACTAGCGCAAGGCAATAAAGCAATTGGTCCTTCTAAAATTCTATACACCGTTGCCATATTTATATCTTTTGGATCTTTAATTAGGTAGTAACCACCGCCTTTTCCTTTTTTAGAACCCAAAAAACCAGAATGTCTTAATACCAATAAAATACTTTCTAAGAACTTTACAGAAATATGCTCTGCTTTTGCAATTTCTGAAATTGGAACAGGGTTTTGATTTTCTTGACGAGCCAAAAAAGTCAATGCTTTAATTCCATATTTTGTTTTCTTAGAAAGCATATTTAAATCAATTAATCTCGAATTAGAGAGTCAAATATCGTGAAATTTTTAAGACAATGCTTGATTTAAATCCGCAATTACATCTTTTACGGTTTCTAAACCTACAGAAACACGAACCAAACCGTCTGTTATACTCACCGCTAAACGTTCTTCAACCGACAATTTACTGTGCGTCGTAGAAGCGGGATGGGTTACAATAGTTCGGGTATCTCCTAAATTTGCTGATAAAGTGCAAAGTTTAATTTTGTCTAAAAATTTTCGACCAGCTTCTAAGCCCCCTTTAATTTCAAAAGCTACGACATTTCCTCCCAAGCGCATTTGTTTTTTGGCAATTTCATATTGTGGGTGGGATTTCAAAAACGGATATTTCACTAAATTTACATTGGGATGCTTTTCAAGAAATTCGGCTACAGCCAATGCATTTTCACAATGTTTTTCAAGGCGAACCGCTAAAGTTTCAAGACTTTTGGATAAAACCCAAGCATTAAATGGCGACAAAGCAGGACCTGTATTTCTAGAAAATAAATAAATTTCACGGATTAAATCTTCACGTCCAACGGTTACTCCGCCCAAAACTCGACCTTGACCATCGATTAATTTTGTTGCAGAATGGATTACCAAATGAGCACCAAATTGAATTGGATTTTGAATATAAGGCGTTGCAAAACAATTATCAATAATTAAAATCAAGTTGTGTTTTTTAGCAATTTGACCTAAATATTCCAAATCTAAAATATCAACTGCAGGATTTGTTGGCGATTCAGCATAAATAATTTTAGTGTTTTCAGTAATATAACTTTCAATGGTTTCTGGTTTATTAATATCGAAATACGAAGTTTGGATGTTCCATTTTGGGAAATATTTGGTAAAAAGAGCGTGGGTAGAACCAAAAACACTACTTGCAGAAACAATATGATCCCCAGAATTCAACAAAGCAGCAAAAGTAGAATATACCGCTGCCATTCCAGTGGCAAAGGCATAACCCGCTTCGGCAGCTTCCATTTTGCAAATTTTTTCTACAAATTCGGTTGTGTTTGGATTGCTAAATCTGCTGTAAATATTCCTGTCTTTTTCCTCAGAAAAGGAAGCGCGCATATCTTCAGCGTCTTCAAACACAAAACTAGAAGTTAAGTATAAAGGAACGGAATGTTCTTGAAATTGAGATCGTTCTAATTGGGTGCGGATGGCTT
>JBIIFA010000002.1:0-41698 GCA_044237565.1 Flavobacterium sp. | reverse complement strand
GAGCGTGGAGTACCATCGGAAATTTTTCAATTTTTACAGAACTACTATCCAATCCAAATGCTTTTTCTTCAGATAAACTGAATTTTTTCATCAAAAAATAGGTATTCATAACAATTTTCTCAAAAAATGTTAAATCACTATCATTCGATAGGAATTTCTCAGAAAGGACAAATTTAAAATCACCTAAAATATTATTTTTGTTGAGTGATTCGTATCGACTTGTAATATCCACTTCACCATTACTTACCATATCTTTAATTACTTCTTTAAACATTAAATTTATTTTAGTAGGTTCACGAAACCCTAAATAGAAATCAACTCTATAAATATCATCTTTTATAATTTCAGTTACTTTATATTCTTTTTTGTAAGGTTCACTCAATATATTAACATGGATAAACCAATATAAATCGGCTCGTTTCGGTCTTTTTTGTAATATAGAATACATTACTTTCTCTTCTATTTCATCACTGCGATTTGAATTAGTCATGTAAACCAAATGCGTTGCATATTTTGGGATTGATAAGTCCACACTTAATTCTTCAAGTACCTTTTTGTAATCATTTATTTTTACAATTTTAGTATAACTTTTACTAATTTTCTTAGCTAAGAACCATGTTGACATGATCCCAATTAATACAGTTGCTATGAAGATTGTTACATATCCACCTTCCATAAATTTAGTAATGTTGGCAATTAAAAAACTAACTTCAATTGTCAAATACAAAGTAATTATTGGAACTATAAAGTACCATTTAATCCTTTTCATTATTAAATAGAAATTCAATAATGTTGTAGTCATCATCATTCCAAGAATTATTGATAAACCATAAGCATGTTCCATATACTTAGATTCTTTAAAATACAAAATGATGCCTACACAACCAACAAATAGTAGCCAATTAATCGAAGGAATGTACAACTGCCCTTTAACATCAGTTGGGTAGTTGATTTTAACTTTTGGCCAAAAATCCAATCGCATGGCTTCGTTTATCAATGTAAATGAGCCACTGATTAATGCTTGAGATGCAATAATTGCAGCTAATGTGGCTACGATTATTCCAATTGGTTGAAACCAATCCGCCATAATTAAATAAAATGGATTTGGATTATAATTATTTAATTGAGATAAAGTACTTCCATTGTGTTGAATCAAGTAAGCGCCTTGTCCAAAATAATTTAAAACTAAAGTTGTTTTTACAAAAACCCAACTAATTCTTATGTTTTTACGACCACAATGTCCCATATCAGAATACAATGATTCAGCACCAGTAGTACACAAGAAAACTGCTCCAAGAATAAAGAAACCGTGTCCTGAAGCATCTGAAGTTAACAATTTGTATGCATAATAAGGATTGATAGCTTTTAATACTTCAATGTTTTGACTTATTTGAATAATACCTAAAATTCCAAGCATCGAAAACCAAACTAACATTACTGGCGAAAAGAACTTCGTCACAATCTTAGCTCCAAATTGTTGAATAGTGAACAAGAAAAATAAAATAATTATGACAATTGGAATTGTAGAAATATCAGGATTGAAGATTAAAAGTCCTTCAACGGCTGATGATACAGAGATAGGGGGTGTGATTATGCCTTCTGCTAATAATAAACTTCCTCCAATAATAGCAGGAACAATCAACCACTTGACTTTTGTTCTTTTAACTAGAGAATATAAAGAAAAGATTCCGCCTTCTCCATGATTATCTGCATTTAAAGTAATTATTACATACTTAAGTGTAGTCTGTAAGGTCAAAGTCCAAAGAATACAAGATAATCCGCCTAAAATCAATTCATTATCGATGATGTTTGCTCCAATTAAGGATTTCATAACGTAAAGTGGGGAAGTTCCAATATCTCCGTATATAATTCCTAAGGTAATTAATAAACCACCCAATGATAATTTACTATGTAAATCTTTATGCTGCATACTCATGGTAAAATATTCTTAAAAAGTTCACAAATTTATTACTATTAAATTTAATAATGACAAATGATAGTGTTTTTTTATTTTTAGATTTAAATATTGATATTAAATAAAAAACTTTTTCTTTCGAAACGGTTTATATTGTATTCTCTCTCCGACCCTGTTATTAATAGTTTCGAAGCAATTAAAAGGTGGGGGTTAGGAAATGGGTCTATCAATGGCAAGTTCAATCGGAATATCAAATAGAGTTTCAATGAATTTATTTAGCGCATATTTTCTAATTCTTAATTCTTTTGAAAAGTTAGATAACAATTTTAATCAACATTATATTTTTATTACTTTTTTTATAGGACAACAATAATAATTACATTTGCATAAATACTTATAAAATGCCAAGAATTCTCGCTATAGATTATGGACAAAAACGCACTGGAATTGCAGTTACAGATGAATTGCAAATAATTGCATCTGGATTAACAACGATTCCATCTGCAACCACAATAGATTTTCTTAAGGATTATTTCAGTAAAGAAAAGGTATCAAAAGTTCTCATTGGTGAACCCAAACAAATGAACGGTGAACCATCTCAAAGCACGGAAATAATTGAGCATTTTGTAAAAAAATTCAAAAGTTTTTTTCCAGACATGCCTGTTGTTCGAGTCGATGAGCGTTTTACATCAAAAATGGCATTTCAAACTATGATTGATAGTGGATTAAAAAAGAAACAACGCCAAAATAAAGATTTGATCGACGAGATTTCTGCTACAATAATGCTTCAGGATTTCTTAAGATAGTTAAGAAATAATAATTCTATGAAAGTATCATTGATTTGGTTGTATTTAAAATATTAGTAGATAAATTTGTCAGCCAAATTAATTGTTCAATTACCAATTGTGATTCCTGCATTTTAATTTTGAATGTTTCGCTATTTAGCTCAATTCCTTGTAATAACTCTTTTTCCCTAATTTTACGAAGTTCTATAGCGCTATTGTTTAAATTTTCATTTGATTCATAATCAATAAGTATTTGATTTTTATTATCATTTAAAATTAATATGGCGTAATCCAAATTTTTAATAATTCTGTCAAATATGGAATTAAATAATTCTGATGCATCTGTTGTTTTATGAGTTTGTGTGTAAGTTCCTAAAGAAGCAGCAGAGGATAGTAAAGCGTTGTTTATCACTGTTAATTTATATACTTGTTGCTGTTTGTTTTGCTTTGATTTTGGCTCCTGAAGCATTCTTTGAAACGAAGCCATAAGATTTCCAATTTCAATAAAAGCTTGGTTTCTAGCCAAACGGTAATTACTGTTAATATCCTGTTTATTGTTATATAAAATAGATATTTGTATTAAATAATCTCTGTTGGCTTTAATAGAATTTTCTATGTTTTCATTGGTGTTTAAGAATTCCCAAAAGGGCCAAAAGAAATAATTCGCTAAAATTGCAAGTGTAGCCCCAACAAAAGTGTCAAGTACTCTATATAAAATAATAGTATCGTCGGTTGGGTTTAATATTGCAAAAATAAAAATCACATGTAAGGTGATAAATAAAGTCCCTATTTTGTAGTTAGATGGGTTAAATGACAATCCTAAAATTAAAAACAAGATAGTTAGACATCCTAAAAGTACTTGGTTTGGCCCAAATGATAAAATCAAAAAACCAATTACTCCGCCAATTATTGTTCCTATAAATCTATTTAATGTTCGTTCTTTTGTTAATCCGTATCCGGGTCTCATAATTACTACAATAGTTAGTAAAATCCAATATACATTTTGAAATGGGAGGAATTTGCCAACAATAAATCCAATTAATAGTGTTGTTGTAATTCGTAATGAGTGCCTAAATTCTGATGATGAAAAACTCAAATTTCCTATTAATGTGCTTAAAGGATAGTAGTCTTTTTTGTTTAATTTATCTATGTCTTTTTCTCTTCCGTTTAGATCTTTTAACTTTGTTATTGTAACGAAAGTATTCTCCAGATTTTTAATTTTTCCAACTTGCTTTTCTGCATAATGCAACATATTTGTTAACATAAGAACCCCTTCAGAAGAATTTTCGTCTGCATTTTTTTCGTATTCTGATATGGCTTTTTCAAATTTATTTAAATGCTCATTTAAATTGTTTTTTGATGGATTTGTTTTCCTATTTCTTATTTTTTTTGATAGTGACTTTAAACTTTTTGCAAGGTTATAAGCTAAATTTTGATACGTTTTTAAAACTTTTGGATGCTCGTCAAATTTTTGGTGTAATTTATTATGGTTAAACGAAGTAGAAATTGCTAATTCCATGATTTCAACTAAAGAAATAAAAGCAAGAAGCATTTTCCTATTTTGATTTGAAGAACCATAATCTGTTCGATTTCTAATCAAAATTTCTCGAATATTTTCATGAACTTCGTTTAATTCTACTTGAAGCACTAATTGTTTTTTTGTGATTTCTTTTCTATCGGAATTCAATTCCCATAAATCGCCACGTAGTTTCAAATATTTTGATGTCAAATTGATGCACTTCTCAATTTGTAATTCAGTATAACGATGCGGATTGATATAGTGAAAAATCACGGATATTGTTAAGTAAAACAATCCCCCGGACAATAAAAGCAAAGAGTGTTTGATCATTTCCCATCCCGTATGCAAATGTGAAAAGGAAATAGAGATAATCAATAATGTTGAGAAGGCCACCATTGTAGCTCTTTGGCCATAAACCGCTAACATTGAAACGGAGAAAATTAAGATGCAAAAAGTTGGAAAAAACAATAAAGGATAAGGGTAAGTGAGATTAATTAATAGATTGGCAGTTGAAAAAAATAAAACAGATACAGTAATCCCTTTAATTTTATGTTTCAAATTACTAGGAATATCGCTAGGTAAAGTGAACAATGCGCCTAAAGCTACCGTTAACCCCATCTCTAAATATCCTAATTTTGATAATAATAAAACAGGAATAATTGCAGAAAGTGTTGCTTTTAGTGCATTGGTGAAATTAGTCCCAACAGTAAATTCCTTAATTAATTTAAGCATGTTATTCTGATTCCTTGCAAAGATATGAATTATGAAACCTAACAATAGATTATATTGATTTGATTTTGATTAAAAATTAATTCTTTTATAACAGATTTCAATGGCTATTTTTGTTATTTTTGCGGACTATTATATTTAAAATAATTTGGAATTCTTTTGAATACCTATAAATACAAATAAAATGATTTTACCAATTGTAGGTTATGGTGATCCCGTTTTGCGAAAAGTGGGAGAGGAGATAACTTCTGAATTTCCGAATTTGAAGGAAACCGTTGCTAATATGTACCAAACCATGTACAATGCTTGTGGCGTTGGACTTGCAGCACCTCAAGTTGGAATGAGTATTCGTTTATTTGTAATTGATACTACCGCTTTTGGCGAGGACGACGAATTAGCAACGGAAGAACAAATTCTTTTAAAAAATTTTAAACGTACGTTCATCAACGCAAAAATGATAAAAGAAGAAGGCGAATTATGGGGTTTTAATGAAGGTTGCCTAAGTATTCCGGATGTGCGTGAAGATGTTTTTAGAAATGAAAAAATTACAATTGAATATTACGATGAAGATTTTGTAATGAAAACAGAAGTTTTTGACGGTTTGATAGCACGAGTAATCCAACACGAATACGATCATATAGAAGGAATTTTATTCACGGATTTAATTTCTACTTTGAAAAAGCAGTTAATTAAGAAAAAGCTTCAAAATATAATGGAAGGAAAAGCGCGCCCCGACTATAGAATGAAATTTTGTAATAAAAAAGGGAGATAATTAGTTAAGAATTAAAAATATCAAATAAAAGAATAATCAAATTTATATAAAATGACATTAGATAAAATATTAGCAATTGCAGGAAAACCAGGTTTATTTGCTTTAAAAGTTCAAACCCGCACAGGTTTCGTTGCAGAATCACTATTAGATGGTAAAAAAGTAAGTTTGCTTTCTGAAATCTCTGTTTATACATATACTGAAGAAAAACCATTAACAGAAATAATGAGAGCGATTGCTGTCAAAGAAGATAATGGACCTGCAATTTCTCACAAGGAAGACAATACTAAATTAGTAGCTTATTTTCTTGAAATTCTGCCTGATTATGACCAAGACCGAGTATATCCTTCGGATATTAAGAAAATTTTGAATTGGTACAACATGCTTCAAGCAAAAGAATTGGTTTCAAAAGAAGTTCCTGCCGAAGCTGAAGTAGTTGCAGAAAAAGAATAAATTGTAGTTATATTTCATACATTTAATCCTGTCGAGTGCTATAATCTTGACAGGATTTTTTAATTTTACAAAAACAAAACAGTAATGAATTCAAGACAAACCCAACTCGATGCATTTGATAGATTATTAACTATTATGGATGATTTGCGTGAAAAATGTCCTTGGGATAAAAAGCAAACATTACAGACTTTACGCCATTTAACCATTGAAGAAACGTATGAATTAGGTGATGCGATTTTGGATAATGATTTGAATGAAGTTAAGAAAGAATTAGGCGATTTGTTATTGCACATCGTTTTTTATGCAAAAATAGGAAGTGAGACCAATGATTTTGATATTGCTGATGTTTGTAATGAAATTTGTGATAAATTGATTCATCGCCACCCACATATTTATAGTGATGTAGTGGTAAAAGATGAAGAAGAGGTCAAACAAAACTGGGAGAAACTCAAATTAAAAGAAGGTAAAAAGTCTGTTTTGGAAGGTGTTCCGAAAAGTTTACCCGCTTTGGTAAAAGCAAGTAGAATTCAGGATAAAGTGAAAGGTGTTGGATTTGATTGGGAAGAACCACATCAAGTTTGGGACAAAGTGCAAGAGGAATTACAGGAATTGCAAGAGGAAATAGCCGCTGGAAATCAAGATACTATAGAAGCTGAATTTGGTGATGTTTTATTTTCGATGATAAACTATGCAAGATTTTTAAATATAAATCCTGAAGATGCACTAGAGCGAACCAACAAAAAATTCATCAAACGCTTTCAATATCTGGAAAGTAAAGCTGGAGAATTAGGAAAACCACTAATGGATATGACACTTGCTGAAATGGATATTTTTTGGGAAGAAGCCAAAAAATTGTAATTGAAAATCTGTTTAAACTCAAAGCATATAAAAACCTCACATTTTGCGAGGTTTTATGAACTATTTTAAAAGAAGTTATTCTACTTTTATGCTTCTAATTTGCTTTAGTTTTTCTTTCCAAACGTCTAAACTTTCTTTATGAATCGCAATGTTTTTGCGTACTTCTAAAACGATAGAATTTTCTTTTTTGGCATTTCTCGTATTAGCGAAAAACTGAATATTGTTTTCTAATTGGAAGATCTCGTTTTGAACTTCTTCAATTTTACGCATCAAGAAAATCTTTTCATTTTCTAATTTTCGAGTGTCATTAGAATCAGATAAATTACCGACCCGGTTTGAAAAACGAACCATCTCGGTTTCTTTTTTGCTTAAACTCAATTTTTCAAATAAAGCATCCAATATTTTGTTGAATTTTCCTTCAATATGTCGTCTTGTAAATGGAACTTTTCCGAAACTTTTCCAATTTTCAATGTGCAATTTAATAGCGTCTAAATCGGCTTTGTGTTCGCCAATTAATTGAAATTGTCTTAAAGTTTCTAAATAGGCTTTCTTTTTGTCAAAAGCTTCTACTTCTTCAACATTTACATCAGTTTTTTGAGCTTTCAAGATATCAAAATAATGATTGCAAGCGGCCTTGAACTCTGCCCAAATGGCATCGGAATTTTTTCTAGGAACGTGTCCAATCAATTTCCATTCCTCTTGAATTTGTTTCATTAATGGCGTAGTTGTTACAAAATCTTCACTTGTTTGAAGCACTTTTGCTTTTGCAACTAATGCTATTTTTTTGTTCAAATTATCTTGCTGCTCTTTTTTGATGTCTTTGTAAAATGAATTTTTGAAAGTATTGAAATTACGAACCGCAGTTTTAAATGCTGCCCACGTACTTTCGTTTACATCAGCAGGAACTTTTCCAGCAGCGAAAAAAGCATTTCTCAAGGCTTCAACTTTGTCAATTTGTCCTTGCCATTGGCTGTGAACAGTAACTTTTTCAGTTGCTAAAACTTCAATTTGAGCAATAATATCATTTTTACTCGCTAAATTTTCGCTTTCAGTTCCTCTTTGCGCTTCAAATAAAACTTCTCTTTTATCGTGCATTTGTTTGGTTAAATCGCTAAAACGATTCCAAATTTCTTCACGGTGTTCTCTTGAAACAGGACCAATGTCTTCTTTCCAAATTTTATGTAAATCTTGCAATTCTCGGAAAGCTTTGTTGATATCTGCTTCCAAAACTAACTCTTCAACACGGGCAACAATTTTTTGCTTTTGCTCTAAATTGTGTTTGAAATCCAAATCTCTTGCTTCTCTATCTAAGTGCAAATAATCATAAAAATTCTCCACGTGAAAATGATAATTATTCCATACGTGGTTGTATTTATCCTTTGGAATTGATCCTGCATTTTTCCAACGCTCTCTCAATTCATTAAAGTGTTTTAGAGTATCTTTAATGTTTTCCTGAGGATTTATAAGCTCTTTTAATTCCTCTACAATTGCCAAACGCAATTCTAAATTGGTTTTTAAATTATTTTGTAAACTTTTAAAATGCGCATTTTTTTTGTCTCTAAAAAGAGAATATAATTGGTCGAATTTTGATTTTAAAGGTAAATGATAATGAAATTCCTCTTTGCTTTCTGGATTTTCTGCTGCAAATTCTTCTTTTTTCTCTTCAATTAAATGGTTGTATTTTGCAAGAAAAGAATTTTTTATTTCCTCAACATGATCCTTAACCGACATTACTTTTTCAACAGCACTTAATTTTTCCAATTCAATTACCAATTCGCCAATAGACAAAATCTCATAATTCAACATTGGAATTTCGTGACGGTCTTTTAAAGTTTCGTCTTCATTTTCAGCAGCATTCTGAGTTTCAATTGCAGCAATGGCGGAGCTATTTCCGTGAGTTAATGTTTCTATTTCTACTTCAATTTCTGCTGATGGAGTAGCTACTTCTGTAGTTTCTTCTTCAATAGTGTTTTCTACTTCATGTGCACTTTCTTCAATTACTTCAGCAGGAGACTCTTCAATTTCATTAGATAAAACTACTACTTCTTCAATTGCTTCATGAACAGTTTCCATTTCCGAAACTAAATTTTCTGCAGGTTCTGTAATTTCTATAATTTCTGTTTGAGCCGCTTCTTGTGACACATTCTCTACATTTCCATCTGTCTCATTTAAATTCATTGACAGGTTATCATTCTTTTCTTCTAACATTTTTAAATGTTTAAGGTTCATATTATTTAATGCTGGAAAGATAATAAAAGCGAAATCAAAATTCAAAGAAATTTCGATAATTAAACAATTAAAGGAGATAAAATACTTGTTTTTGAGATTTTTTAAGAGATTTATTTAAAATCCCCAAATTCCCCAAGCTTTTTCTGCTTGAAAAACTAACATTTCTAAGCCGTTTTTGATAACAGCTCCCTGGTTTTTTGCCTTTTGAAGAAATAAGGTTTCAGCGGGATTATAAATTAAATCGAAGGCAATGTGATTGGAAGTGAAATATTGATATGGAATTTCAGGACAAACATTTGTATTGGGAGAAGTTCCTAATGGTGAGCAATTGATAATTATTTGGAATTCTTCAAATATTTTAGGAGTTACTTGGCTATAGCAAATGGCGTTTCCTGAAGAAGTTCTGGAAACATAAGTAGTAGCAATCCCCATTTGATTTAAAGCATACGCCACGGCTTTTGAAGCGCCACCCGTCCCTAATAATAATGCTTTTTTGTGATGTTTCATCAACAGTGGTTCGATTGCTTTTTGAAAACCATAATAATCAGTGTTATACCCTTTTAAATTTCCGTTTTTAGTAAAACGAATTGTGTTTACAGCCCCAATTTCTGATGCTTTTTTAGATAATTTATCTAAGTAGGGAATAATCGTTTCTTTGTATGGAATGGTTACATTTAAGCCTTTTAAATTCGCATTATTTTTTATAAAATTAGGAAATTCAGTAATGTCTTGAATGTCTATATTTTCGTATGAATAATCAAACAAGTTTAGTTCTTCGAATTTTTTTGTGAAATGTGCTTTAGAAAAAGAGTAACTGATGTTTTTTCCAACTAAACCAAACTGATGCTTTGCCATTTAGATTTTATTTTGACACTTTATTGATTGCATTTTGGACCATTTTACGTGCCCAAACAATAGGAAAAAATTCTTCAAGAAGCGTTCTGTTTTTGAAACTCAAACGAAGTCCGTTGCTTAAATGAAATTTTGCTTTTTTGTCATCATGAATCATAAAGTACAATCCAGCCAAACGATATTCTACTTCGTATTCTTCTGGGAAGTGTTCCGATGCTTGTAATAATGTTTGTATTGCGCTTTCAAATTCTCCTAAAAATTGAAGAATATCAACCCAAAACAACCATGTATCCAGTTGATAATCGCCAAATTCAACTGCTTTTCTGTAGCCAAATTCTGCTTCTTCAAAAAGATTTAGTTCTTTGTTTATAGTTGCAAAACGCTTCCAATACAAGCGATTTTGATTGTCGATGCTCAACGCTTTATTTAAATAAAACAGGGCTTTTTGGTATTTTTTTTGACGAACGTAAAAATCCGTTATTGCAATCCAACCTTTGTCTAAAAGTGGGTCTTCGTGAACAGTTTTGTTGAAATATTTGAGCGCTAAAACTTTGTTTCCAATTTTCTCGTAACATTTCCCCATTCGAAGTAATGCATATGGGGTTGCATCATCTAATTCGATAGTTCGTGTATAGCTTTCAATGGCTTCTTCGTATTTTTTTAGTCTTTCTAATGCTTTTGCTTTTTCCATAAAAGCACCTAGAAATTCATCGTCAATTAAGGTCGCAAATTCAAAAGCACGAAGGGCGTCTTCATATCTTTTAAGCCCATAGTTTAACCTTCCGATTTGGTGCCAAGCGATTTCGCTATAGGGATTTTTGTCAATGTATTTGGTAAGATAAGCAATTGCGTCTTCATTCTGGTCTAAAAATTCAAAGCAATAAACCACGTTATATAAAGCAGCTTGATCTTCGGTGTCTTCTTCAAGACATTTCATAAAATTGTCTTTTGCCAATTCTAAATTGTCCATAAAAAGGTATTCCATTCCGATTAAATTATAGACATCGGCAAAATCATCCGTATATTTTAAAGCTGTTTGTAATAATTCAACTGCTTTTTCGTGATTGTCTCTTTTGGAATAAATATTTGCTTTTTGGATGTAAATTTCCTCGTTTGTAGGTTCGATGGCGTACAACTCATTTAGCAATTTTTCTGCTTGTTCTAGTTTGTCTTCATAGACCAACATTTCAACTTGAACTAATTTTAATCCAGTTGATTTTGGGTGTTGTTCAAGCGCTAATTTCAAGGCTTTTTTGGCCAAGGCAGCTTTTCCCATATCGAGGTAATGAAGAATAATTTCTTCAAATTCTTCGGAATCAAAAAAGAGCACTTTGTTGGTTTTCAACATAGACTCAAACTTTGATAAGGATAAGTTGTAGTCTTCTTCGTCGTCGCTTATATGCATACTGTTTTCTTTAATTTATCCTGAGTTAAAGGTAAGGATTTAATTTTATTTTGTGAAGAAAGTGCTTTTTTTTGTGAACAATTTAATTAACAAATAATCGTCTTGAAATCCCGAATACCCTAGCCCTGATGGAAGGGAAAATCACGCTTTGTTGCTCGGCACGAAGCAGCAAAGCGGATTGGAATGACAGCGGGAATAGCTCCAAAAAAAAACTATTTTTCGTTTAAAACTTCGTCCATTGCTTCGAGAATTATCTTACAGCCTTCTTCAATTTCAAGGTTAGAAATAGTTAGCGGCGGCGTGATCCTGATGGCGCAACTTTCAAAGAGTAACCAAAACAATATCAAGCCTTTATCCTGACATTTGAAGATTACTTTGTTGGTTATTTCGGCGTTTTCGGTCATTGCTGCCAACATTAATCCTTCGCCTCGGATTTCTTTAATTAAAGGGTGTACTAAAAGGCTGCGGAATAGTTTTTCTTTCGCTAAAGTGTCCGTCATTATTGAAGTTTCGATCAATTCTTGCAAAGTTGCCAAACACGCTGCCGCGATGACCGGGTGGCCGCCGAATGTTGTGATGTGCCCTAATTTGGGGTTGTCGCTCAATAAATCCATGTGTTTTTGCGATGCTGTGAAACCGCCAACGGGCATTCCTCCGCCCATTCCTTTGCCCATAATTATGATATCGGGAACGACATCGTAGTTTTGAAAACCGAATAATTTTCCTGTTCTTCCAAATCCAGGTTGGATTTCGTCGAGAATCATAATAGCACCAACCTCGGTGCATCTCTCACGTACTTTTTTGAGAAAGCCGTCATAAGGTTGAATAAATCCTGCTCCACCTTGAATAGTTTCAAGAATTATCCCAGCTGTTTTTGTAGTAATTTTCTGTAAATCGTCTTCGTTATTGAAAGTGATAAAATCAACATCGGGAACTAATGGGCGAAAGATTTGTTTGCGTTCTTCAAATCCCATTACGCTCATCGAGCCCATTGTATTGCCATGATAGGCGTTGTGGCAAGAAATTAATTGGCTTCTGCCGGTGATTCGTCGGGCTAATTTTAGTGCGCCTTCGGTGGCTTCGGTTCCTGAATTGACCAAATAGGTTTTTTCTAATGGAAACGGTAGGTGAGTGGCTAAAAGTTTGCAATATTCTACCGCTGGACTTTGAGAATATTCTCCATAAACCATCACGTGCGAATATTTATCTAACTGATTTTT
Organism: Flavobacterium sp.; assembly: GCA_044237565.1. Lineage (GTDB taxonomy): Bacteria > Bacteroidota > Bacteroidia > Flavobacteriales > Flavobacteriaceae > Flavobacterium. Next base: position 28,964 of record JBIIFA010000002.1, on the reverse strand, counting down.
GATGGCATTATTCACCCGTGGATTTTGATGCCCGAGTGTGCAAGCGGAAACTCCAGCCACAAAATCCAGGTATTTTTTGTTGTTGGTATCGTAAATGTAAGATCCAATGGCGTGCGAAACCTCTATTCCAAGTGGATAGGGTGACGTTTGGGCTTGGTATTTTAGAAAATCGTTGTTCAAGGTATTCTGGGTTTTACAGCAATAAATTATTTGTTTTTATAATCCAATGTCTCTTTTCGGACTTTCATCGGAACATCTGCTTTTGCTTTTTTTGCGTTACTTTCCTTGATGATTTTGTCGTTCATTTCGTTTTCTTCTGCCGTAAATAAATCTTCTTTCGTTTTTATTCGTTCGTCGCCACGCCAAATAAATCCTCTTAATTTCCTTGCATTTTCAGGCAAATCCTTTTCGGGATAAATATCGCTATCTGGTTTTTCAAATAATGTTAGCGTGTCAATTCTGTTTTTATCTAATGTCAAATTTATTTTGCTACAAACACTTTTATTGATTCCAATAAGTTCTTGGTCGTCATTTCGCATATAATAAATAACTTCGGTATTTTTCACAATATCAACATTATCAAGATTTTTATCTTTGAATTTCCCATATAGATTTTGTCCTTTCACCTGATTGTATCCCGTTCCAATTGTATCTTTTGAAACGATAAAAGCATTGTTTAATACCTTCAAAGAATCGAGTTGTTGCGTTTTATTATTTCCAATAAGATGCATCAAATCACCAGTCATTTGGTTTTCAAAATTCCAAAGAATTGGTTTTCCAATGAGTTTTGTCAGTGCTATTTTCTGATCGGAATGAATAGAATCACATTTTCCGCTTAAATTGAGTTTGTAGAATTTCGCATCTTTGAAACCTCGAATAATTCTATTGTTTTCTTTTCCTGTGATCATTAATTTCTGAGCATGAATATAAACAGAATCTTTTTCGACAAGGCTAATTGCCAAAGCTCTTTTCGTAACATAAACCGAATCTTGGAACTTGTAAATTTCGGCATAATGTCCTTTTACAATAATTTTGTTGATGGTATCGGTGATTTTAACATTATTTGTAGCCGAAGCAAAACCTGTTTTTTTATTATAAAATATACTATCGCCTTCTATCAAACGATTGTTGTATTCTATTTTGGAATTTCGTTGCAACCGCGCAATGTCTTTTTTGGTGTCGTAAAAACCATTTTCAGTATAAATTTTATTGTCTTTTCCGTTGATTGTTGATGGTCCCAAAAGGTACGAATGCCCTGAATTTGTGTAATAATCCAAGTGATTCGATTTGATTGTATTTTCAGGTGTTTTTACTGTTACGGCAGTTAGAAACTGGTATTTTTTTTCGGCAACATAATATTTTCCTGACTTACTTTTCAGCGTATTTCCTTTGTTGGTAATCAATCCGCCTGTGGAATAAAAAGCCTCTTGACTGTTTCTATTGAAATTCAAAGTATCTGTAACCAATGACATATCTGGTGATTTCAAAATTACATCGCCAGTTGCATACGCTTGTTTTATATTTCCGTTGTATTCCGCATATTTACTAATCATTGTGAGCGTATCACCTTGAATAATTTGCACATTTCCAAATGCTTTTATGTAGTTTTCTTTTTGAAACCAATAGGCTTTATTGCACGTCAAAATGGCACCATCGTGGTTCACACGAACATTTCCTGTAAGTAATGCGGCATCAGGAATTTGAAGTTGGTTGATGTCTGCAAAATCGGAATGTTCAATGATAATTTTCTTTGGTGTTTGTGCCAATACCGTATTGAAACTAAATAGAATGATACAAATATTGATAAGAAATAGGTGCTTCTTCAAAGGTTTAATTTTTTGCCAAATTTAAGAAAAAGGATGCAATGCTACTGCAAATTATGATTTATTTATTAATTGAAGTTATTGCCCTTATTTATTTGGTTTTAATGTTAATTTTAAAATGATAAAACCTGTTATTGCTGCAATGAAAGAGGCGATTAAAATGGCAATCTTGGAATTTACAATATCCGAATCAGTATCAAATGCTAAAAGAGTAATAAAAATCGACATTGTAAATCCAATTCCTCCTAATATTCCAGCTCCGAAAATGTTTTTCCATTGCAATCCTTTAGGCAAAATGCAAAGTCCTAAAGTTACTCCCAAATACGAAAGAAGCCATATTCCTAAAGGCTTTCCAATGATTAATCCAAGGATAATTCCAATACTATTGGTATGTGTTAAACCTTCATACCAATTGGAATTTATAATAATGCAGGTATTCGCTAAGGCAAATAAAGGTAAGATTATAAAAGCGACAGGATTATGCAGAAAATGCTGTAATTTATAGGAAATATTCTCTTTTTTTCCATCACCAAAAGGAATTACAAATGCCAATAAAACACCCGTAATTGTTGCGTGAACTCCAGAATTTAGCATAAAATACCACATCAAAATTCCTCCAATTATGTATGGAAAAAGGGAATTGACTTTCAATCGGTTTAGCACAAATAGAACTCCCATTATTCCTAATGCAATTCCTAAATTCAAGAATGAAATTGTAGAAGTATAAAAAATGGCAATAATTATAATTGCTCCCAAATCGTCAATTACGGCTAAGGCGGTAAGGAATATTTTTAGAGAAGTTGGCACTCGATTTCCTAATAGTGATAAGATTCCAATTGCAAAAGCAATGTCAGTTGCCATTGGGATTCCAGCCCCAGATTGCGTTGAAGTTCCAAAATTAAAATACAAATAAATGAGTGCCGGAACGACCATTCCACCTAAAGCTCCAAATAATGGTAATGCCGCTTTTTTAAGCGTTGAAAGTTCGCCGATATAGACTTCTCGCTCTAATTCTAAACCAATTAAGAGGAAAAAAATAGTCATTAATCCGTCATTAATCCAATGAACAAGACTGTGATTTCCAATTTCTACATTCCAAATTTGAAGGTATTCTGTTTGAAAAATTGAATTGGCTAAAATCAATGAAAATAAGGTAGCGAAAATCAAGATGATTCCGCCTGCTTTTTCACTTTCAAAAAAGGATTTAAATAAATTGGTTTCTTTCATAATTATTCGATTCCAAAGATAAAACGCTTTGATTTCTCAAAGCGTTTCCTAATTATTTTGTTATTGTTTGTTTTCTATCAGGACCAACAGAAATAATTTTTATTGGTACTTCAACTTCTTTTTCAATGTAGTCGATATATTCTTTTAATTCCATTGGCAACTCGTCATACGTTGTCATTCCTGTTAAATCAGCTTTCCAACCTTTGAATTCTTTATAAATTGGGGTTACGTTTTCAGGTTCTATATTATAAGGTAAATGTGCAATTTTTTGACCTTTATATTCGTATTCTGTACATACTTTCAAAGTTTCAAATCCAGACAAAACATCGCCTTTCATCATCATCAATTGTGTTACACCATTTACTTGAATCGCATATTTTAAAGCCACTAAATCCAACCATCCGCAACGTCTTTGTCTTCCTGTAACCGATCCAAATTCGTTTCCAACTCTTGCCATTGTAGCTCCATCTTCTTCGAAATCTTCCGTAGGAAATGGACCGCTTCCAACTCGAGTTGTATAAGCTTTGAAAATTCCGTAAACCTCTTTTATTTTATTTGGTGCAATTCCTAAACCCGTACAAGCTCCCGCCGCTGTTGTGTTTGATGAAGTTACAAATGGATAGGTTCCAAAATCAACATCTAATAACGAACCTTGCGCGCCTTCACATAAAATAGATTTTCCTGCTTTTTGGGCTTGGTTCAAATATTCTTCGCTATCAATAAATGTCAGTTTTTTCAAATCTTCAATGGCATCGAAAAATTCAACTTCTAATTCGGCTAAGTTGTATTGAATGGCAACATCATAGAATTTTATCATTGCTTCATGCTTGTCAGCCAAGGCTCTGTAGCGTTCTTTGAAATCTTCCAATTCAATATCGCCAACACGAATTCCATTTCTACCCGTTTTATCCATATAAGTTGGCCCAATTCCTTTCAAGGTAGAACCAATTTTAGCTTTTCCTTTTGACGCTTCAGAAGCCGCATCCAATAAACGGTGGGTTGGTAAAATTAAATGTGCTTTACGAGAAATGATTAATTTGTTTTTAATGTCCAAATTAAATTGAGCCAAGCCTTCAATTTCTTTTTGGAATACGACAGGGTCGATTACAACTCCATTTCCAATAATATTAATTGAATTTTTATGAAAAATCCCAGAAGGAATAGTTCTTAAAACGTGTTTGATACCGTCAAATTCTAAAGTATGACCTGCATTTGGACCACCTTGAAAACGGGCAATTATATCATATTTCGATGTAAGCACATCTACAATTTTTCCTTTTCCTTCATCTCCCCATTGTAATCCTAATAATAAATCTACGGTCATTATGTGTGTTGTTTGTGTGTTGTTTTTTATTTTAATTTGGAATAGTTCCTAAGATGTTTTTTTGGAACCATATAAATATAAAGAGTGATTGTGCACCTCTATATCAAAAATTTCTTCGATTGTTTTTTTAATCATTTGTATTCTTGGATCGCAAAACTCAATTACTTCGCCAGTATCGGTCATAATTAAATGATCGTGTTGTTTGTCAAAATAGGACTTTTCATAGTGTGCTTGATTTTGACCAAATTGATGTTTACGAACCAATCCGCAATCCAATAAAAGTTCAATTGTGTTGTAAAGAGTGGCTCTGCTCACGCGATAATTTTTGTTTTTCATCTTCACATAAAGATGTTCCACATCAAAATGCTCTTCACTTTCATATATTTCTTGAAGAATAGCATAGCGTTCAGGTGTTTTTCTGTGCCCTTTATTTTCAAGATATAATGTAAAAACATTTTTTACAATTTCTTGATTCTTACTGTTATCAACTGATATTAATGTCATATCGTGCAAAGATAAATTATTATTTTAATTATTAAATGTTTCAACTTGAATGTTCAAAACTTTAATTTTTATAAACGCGAGTTACTTTATCGATGCCGTCAATTTTCCTGATTTTCGCCATCATTTTCTCGAGAATCCCATTGTTTTTAACAATTACTGCCACTTTTCCATTGAACAATCCCGCTTCTGTTGTTAACGAAATACTTTGAATATTGATGTTCATATTACTCGAAATAACTTTTGTAAGTTCATTGGTAAGTCCCAAAAAGTCCATTCCAGTAATTATCAAAACGGCTTTAAATTCTTGTTGTGACGAATCAATCCATTTGGCTTTTATAACTCGATAAGCATAATTAGATTGCATACTCAAAGCATTGGGACAATCTTTTTTGTGAACTTTAATTCCTTCATTTATGGTTATAAAACCAAAAACTTCATCGCCAACAATTGGATTACAACACGTTGATAATTTATAGTCTAATTTATCTTGCTCGGCACCAAATACGAGTAAGTCATAATTGGTATGAATTTCCTCTTTTGAAATTTGTTCGGTATTTGCAGATGGCGATCTTTTGATTTTATTCTTAAAGAAATTGATGAAAGTATTGCTTTTCAAAGCCGCAAAATCCTTAAGTTGTTGGTTTTCGATTGAGCCAATTCCAACTCTATAAAATAAATCCAAACTTGTTTTAAGTTTGAAATAAACAACCAATTCATTAATGGTTTTTTCGTTTAGATTTACTTTTAAGTGGCGAAGTTTTCGAGTTAAAAGTTCCCTTCCGTCTTCAGCAACTTTCTTTGTATTTTCATTTAAGACATTCTTAATTTTAGTTTTTGCTCGAGAAGTTGTCACATAATTCAACCAATGCGGGGTTGGTTTTTGATTTACAGAAGTAATAACTTCAATTTGATCGCCACTTTTCAATTCAAAATTTAACGGCACTAGTTTTCCATTTACACGAGTTCCTCTAGTATGAACTCCAATTGCGGAGTGAATACTAAATGCAAAATCGAGTGATGTAGCGCCTTTCGGCAACGATTTTATTTCCCCAGTGGGTGTAAAAACGAAAATTTCTTTGGAATAAAGATTCATTTTGAAATCTTCTACAAAGTCAACTGCATTTTTTTCCTGATTTTCTAAAGCTTCTTTCAATAGGTTCAACCAAACATCCAATCCGCTTTCTTCCGTTGCCCCTTGTTTGTATTTATAATGAGCAGCATAACCTTTTTCGGCAATTTCATCCATCCGTTCACTACGAACTTGAACTTCAACCCAACGACCCAAAGGTCCCATAACAGTGATGTGAAGTGCTTCGTAACCTGTTGATTTTGGTGATGAAATCCAATCTCGCAACCGACTTGGACTTGGTCTGTAATGATCTGTAACAATCGAATAAATCTTCCAAGCGATAAATTTCTCATCGTGTGGATTTGATTTATAGACAATTCTAAGTGCGAATTTATCATAAACTTCATCGTAACTCACATTTTGAGCCTTCATTTTTCTACGAATAGAATAGATTGATTTTGGTCGTCCTTTTATGACGTATTCAATTCCTTCCGCATCCAAAGATTTCTTCAAAATGTCAGATATATTCTTGATATATTCGTCTTGTTCTTCTTTTGTTTCTTTAATTTTATTGACAATATCATTATAAACAGCAGGTTCCGTATATTTTAAACCCAAATCTTCTAACTGTGTTTTTATATTATACAACCCCAATCGATGGGCAAGTGGAGCATAAATATATAAGGTTTCCGACGCAATTTTAGTCTGTTTGTATTCTTCCATCGAATCCATAGTTTGCATATTATGGAGACGGTCAGCCAATTTTATCAAAATTACTCGTACATCGTCATTTAATGTAAGAATCATTTTTCTGAAATTTTCTGCTTGCGTCGAGGAGTTTAAATCTTTTTGGATTTTAGAAATTTTTGTCAAACCTTCCACAAGTTGCGCAACTTTTGGATTGAACATTTTTTCAATATCTAAAACGGTAATTTCGGTATCTTCAACAACATCGTGTAATAAAGCTGCTGCAATTGAGGTGGCTCCCAAACCAATTTCTGAAGCTACAATTTTTGCGACAGCAATGGGATGAAAAATATAGGCTTCCCCTGATTTTCTTCGTTGTTCCTGATGTGCATCCACCGATACATCAAAGGCTTTTCGGATTAATTTTTTATCTTCGGGTGTTAATGTTTGATAACTTATTCGGAGAAGTTCTTTATATTCTCGGGCAATAGCCTTGTTTTCTTGTTCTATTTCAATTTCTGTCATAGCTATTTTTTCATTCAATTTCTAAAATTATGAATAAGTAATGAGATGTGCAAACGATGAATTATAATTATGCTATAAATGCCATTTCAATCTTGAAAAATTAAAATCCTCTTTGTCTTTTTGCTTCAAATATTAATATGGCAGCGGCTACCGAAACATTCATAGAATCGATTTCACCTTGCATTGGAATAATTATATTTTGTGTCGCTGCATCTCGCCATTCTTGAGTCAAACCTGTTGCTTCAGTTCCAACAACTAAAGCCGTTGGCGTGCTATAATCTTGCGTATGATAGGACGTTGAATTTTGTAATGTAGCACAATAAAAATTGATTTTTCGCTCTTTCAAATACGCAATAATTTCAGATGTTGTACCTGTTGCAATTTGATTTGTAAACAAACATCCAACACTGGATCGCACCACATTTGGATTGAACAAATCGCCTTTTGGATTGGCAATAATCACAGCGTCAAGATTTGCGGCGTCTGCGGTTCGTAATAATGCACCAATATTTCCAGGTTTTTCAGGTGCTTCAGCTATCAAAATCAATGGATTTTCTTTCAGTATTAAATCTGATAAATTCAAACTTTTGCTTTTTGCAATTCCAATTACGCCTTCGGTTGTATCTCGATAGGCCAATTTCTCAAACACTTCTTTATTGATCTCAATCAAGTTGAATTGCTTCTTAGTTAACTTGTTTATTTCAATTTCAGAAATCAATTCAGGGTAAAACAAAATCGTGTCAATTTCATACCCGCCTTTTATTGCCAAAGAAATTTCGCGTTGCCCTTCAATCAAAAAAGTTCCCGATTGTTTTCTAGCTTTAGCTTTTTCCTGTAAAAGTACCAATGACTTTATATAGGGATTTTGAACGGACGTGATTTGTTTCAAAATAGTAGGTGTTGAAAAATTATGCTACAAATATAATGAGAGAAATTGATGTGGGTTATTTTTATTCAAAAACTATCGCGTTAAATACAAATATCCTGTTAACGGTTCGCTATAATCAGGGTCATTTAAATCAATTATATAAAAATAAGTTCCCGCAGGAATTTCTTTATTGTCAAGTAAAATTCCATTGGTTGCAAAACCATCCCATTCTTCAGAAGTATTGTTACCAGTCCAAATTAAAGCTCCCCAACGGTTGTAAATAGAAATTTTGTAGTTCAAGAAAATATCTTTTAAACCATCAATATGAAAAGTATCATTGGTACCATCATTATTCGCCGAAACAAAATTATAAACTACTGGCGGACAGTTTTTTGTTTCCAATATAAATGAAGTGATATTAGAACAATACGCATTTTCTAAACGAATGTAAATTGTTTTTGGAGTTGATAATGCAACAAAATTTGAAGTATTAAAAATTGGATTTGTACTGTTTTGAGCATTTAATAAAGAATCATAAAAAAGAATAGTATCTGAAGGATTTGCTTTTACTACGGCTTCATAATCCGAAAAATTGAAAGTCCCTTTGCTAGAACCTTCATTGCAGGTTTCTTTATTAGGTAATAAATTGAATAATGGTGAAAGACTTAGAACTACTGGAATAGTAAATTTATTATTGATTTCGCTAATTTCTGTAACAATTCCAATACCTGAACCATTATCATCAACAACAAATTTCAAATCAAAACTATCAGCGATTGTATTTGGAATAATAAGCGTTACTTGCCCAATTTCATTTCCATCAATTGGGATGATTGTTTGCGTAAAAATTGTTAGAATGAATACATCATTTGCATAAATAGAAATTGGAGTATTTGCAGGTAAAACAGCCGTAGAATTAGTGTTAGAAATTGTATAATCAGCAATAATTGTTCTCGAATCGCAAGTCGTTGCAACGTTATTAATTCCAACCGTTGCATCGGGCAATTGACTGTTTAATTTGGTTACAATGGCATTTATCATCACAAAATCTTGCCCTGAAGTAAGTTGAATTTGTGCAGAAGTATCACCAATATTAATGTTGTTTTGAATTGGATAAACATCCAAATCCATATTGTATAAAGTAGTAGCATTTGTTTGACTATTTGTGCCGTTAAATGCATTATCAACTGGGTTTAACGGTGGATTTCCAATGGGATTTCCATTAATTCGTAGTGTTTCATTTACGGCAATTCCAGAATCGCCTTCCCAAGCCAGAAAACCAATTTTCGCATCTACATTATCAATGACATTCAAACTGTTAAGCGTAATGTTTATTTCGTCAGGAACGGCTTGCATTCCATCATAAACATTCAATTGATTTAGGGGTAAAGCCGGATTTTTATAAACAACAATTAGCGCCCAACCAGCAAAATTCGTACTTCTTTGAGCGTGAAAGTCAATAAAATTGGAAACATCGAGATCAGATATGGTATAAGTTCCATTTCCAGTGGCTTGAACTTGAGCAGTTATATCTTTGAAAGCACTGAAATAATCAAAAACTAGATTTGAAGCAACCCTTAGAATGCTAAAAGTTCTCTCAGGAGTTACGGTTTGACCATTTAATTTTACATCAAAATCGCCAGTTCCACAGCCCGCCCAATACAAATAGGCTTTTTCAACCACATCATTTGGATTTAGAGATAAATTTGCAGAAGAAGTTGTAAGAACCGAAACAGTACTTTGAAATGAATTCTCAATTGGATTTAAGGTATTTCCAACAAAAACAAAGTCGTATCTGCCATTAAATTGTTGAAACAAAGAAATATCTTGACCAAAAATGGCACTTGAAAAAAGTAAAATCGTTCCAAAAAGTAAATTTTGAATGTGCAGTTTCATTTTAGATTTATTATCGATTTAAAATTAGTCAATTAATTTTTAAAATCTAATTTATAAAAAAATAATGTTCTTATAAAATAAATGATTAATTTTCCAATGTTTAAAATGCGATATTGAAAAAGTACATTGTAAAAAGATACGAAACTAAAAATTATAGCGATTGGAATGCTTTTATTAGCACTGCCAAAAATGCTACATTCCTATTTAATAGGGACTTTATGGAGTATCACAGCGATCGATTTGATGATTTTTCATTGATGATTTATGAGGAAGATAAGTTGGTTTCTGTTTTGCCAGCGAATAGAGTAGGAGCTACAATTTACTCGCATCAAGGGTTAACTTATGGTGGTTTGGTGTTTCAAACAAACATTAAATTAGGTAATTCAATTGCTATTTTTCGTGATATTCTTATTTATTTAAATGAAAATCAGATTGATAAATTGAATTTAAAGTTGATTCCGTCCATTTATTGTAATGGTTTTTCGGAAGAAATCGAGTATTGTTTATTCCTTTTAAAGGCACAATTAATACGAAGAGATTGTTTGTCAGTTTTAGATTTATCGAAACCTTTTTCAATTTCAAAAACAAGAAAAGAAAGTATTCGTAGAGGCTTAAAAAATAATTTGGTTATAAAAGAAGAACTTAATTTTGAGTTGTTTTGGAATAAAATTTTGATTCCTAATTTGGATAAAAAACACAGTGCAAAACCTGTTCATTCTATAGATGAAATAACGAAATTACAAAATACATTTCCTGATAATATTAGACATTTTAATGTTTATGATGGAAACAATATTGTTGCAGGAACCACCATCTTTATTTCTGAAAATGTTGCGCATCCACAATATATTTCGGGTAATAATCAAAAAAATGAATTGGGAAGTTTAGACTATTTATACGATTATTTGATAAAAGTAGTTTTTAAAGATAAAAAGTATTTTGATTTTGGACCTTCACACGAAGACAATGGACTAAAAATTAATGAAGGAATCCTATTTTGGAAAGAAAGTTTTGGCGCCAAAACAACGGTTCAGGATTATTATGAGATTGAAACCCAAAAGTACAATAATTTAGCTGCTATTTTGATATGATTAAATTTCTCGACTTACATAAAATAAACGTCTCTTATGAAAATGCTTTTCAACAAAAAATGAAAAGTGTCTTGGATAAAGGTTGGTATATTTTGGGCAATGAAGTTCAAGAATTTGAGAAAAATTTTGCGGATTATTGCAAAGCAAATTATTGTATTGGTGTTGGAAATGGATTTGATGCGTTGACTTTAATTTTTAAAGCCCATATTGAATTGGGAAAATTGCGAAAAGGCGATGAAGTTATTGTTCCCGCAAATACATATATAGCTACAATTTTGTCTGTTTTGCAAGCCGATTTAGTTCCTGTTCTGGTTGAACCAAAATTAGAAACGTACAACATAAATCCAGATTTAATTCAAGATAAAATCACTTCAAAAACAAAAGCAATTTTAGCGGTTCATTTATATGGACAATTAGCAGAAATAGAAAAAATTAATGAAATCGCAATTCAGAATAATTTGATTGTTGTTGAAGATGCTGCACAATCTCACGGAGCTTTCTTGAGTGAAAATAGAAAATCAACAAACACTCAAGCCTTTAGTTTTTATCCAGGTAAAAATTTGGGTGCTTTGGGAGATGGAGGTGCAATAGTTACTAACGATGATGAATTAGCTAAAGCGTTATTATCATTAAGAAATTATGGCTCAGAAGTAAAATATCACAATAATTATATTGGAGTAAATTCTCGTTTGGATGAATTGCAAGCGGCATTTTTGAATGTTAAATTAACTAATTTGGATTCCGATAATGAATATCGAAGAACTATTGCAAAACGCTATTTATCGGAAATTAAAAACAATAAAATAACGTTGCCATTTTGGGATTTTTCGGATAATCACGTGTTTCATTTATTTGTAATTCGGACTGAAAACAGGAAGAAATTACAAGATTATTTAAAAGAAAATGGAATAGAAACGATGGTACATTATCCTGTTCCGCCGCACAAACAAAAAGCATTTGAAAATTGGAATCATTTGTCGTTTCCAATTACCGAAAAAATCCATAATGAGGTTTTAAGTTTACCAATAAGTCCAATAATGACAGCCAATGAAGTTGATTTTATTATCCAAAAATTGAATTCATGGACATTTTAATTAAATCATTTAATCGTCCTTATTATCTGGACAGATGCATTCAAAGCATAGTTTTAAACAGCCAAAATTCAGAATATAAAATTGTCGTTTTAGATGATGGAACACCACAAAAATATTTAGATAAATTACTAAAAAAATATCCTGAAATTAAAATTTTAAAATCTGATTTATATGATGAAAAGTCAAATGCTATTGCAAATGACATCCAAATTATTAATTCAAAAATTCCTATTGAATTATGGATTAATTCAGCAAAAAACGCCTCAAATTATTTTCTATTAATTGAAGATGATTTTTGGTTTACAACAGCATTTAATTTGAAGAAATTTAGATTAAATTTAGAAACAGATAAGATTAAAATGTTGAAATTATGTTGGCTTGGAAATTCAAAATTATTACCCGAAAAAACTATTTCTCATAATAATTTATATTCTATTTATTGTCCAAATTTATACACTGAAAACCCATTTTTATTTAATTTAATATTTAGAATTGACCGCTTTAAAATCCGAAAAATTCTAACTTTTTTCAAATTTTATAATGAAGAGCGGTTTCTGAAATATTATACTATTTACGCCACTTCAGGTGCTGTTTTTAAAAAGAAGTATTTCCTAAATCTATGGAAAAATCATAAAAATTCAGTCGATGAAGGACTTCAATTATTGAATGCGGTTAAGTTTATTAATAAAAAGAAAAAAAGTTCCAATTTTGGATTTTCAAATATTGAATTAATGAAAACTGGATTTCTTTCGTCAGCTAGCAATCAAAACAAAGCGTATGATGATGTTGCCATTGATATGTTTGCTTTCAATAAAATCATCAATGAAGCTTGGTTTAACAATGATTTTGATGCAATGGAAAACTATCCTAAAGATTTAAATTCTGAAAAAATGGAAGCAATACTCGTTAATAGTAATAATCCATTAGCGCAAGTTTCAGAATGGAAAAAATGGGTACAAGCATTTAAAAATCAATATATATCTTTCGGCTGTAAAATTGATTAAAATGGAAATAAAAGACAATGAAAATTCACATAAAACAATCATCAAAGCCACTGGTATCTTTGGATTTGCACAAGCAATGAAAATGATTATTGGAGTTATTGGTTCAAAATGTGTGGCTGTTTTTTTGGGTCCAATTGGAATAGGAACTGTCGGATTATTGAACAATACAATTGCAATTATTGGTTCGTTAACGAGTTTTGGACTCAATATTACAAGTGTCCGAGAAGTGAGTTTAGCAAATGCTGAAAATGACGAAATCAAGTTTTCGGAACGTTTTATTGTTCTTCAGCGGTGGTCATTTTTAATTGGTTTATTTGGCGCAATAGTAACTATTATTTTTTCAAAACTATTAAGTAAATGGACTTTTGGCACATCAGATTATTATTTTTGGTTTGTAATTTTAGCTGTAAATTTTGTTTTTTCAAGTTTAACTTCGAGTAGAATTGCGCTTTTGCAAGGTTTACGAATGATAAAATCGATTGCTATTTCTAATGTATTGTCTTCGATTTTAATCACCATTGTAACGATTCCAATTTATTATTTTTTTAGATTTGATGGCATTGTTGCCGTTATTTTAACATCCAGTTTTATCAGTTTTTTGGTCAATTACTACTTCACTCGAAATATAAAAATCAAAAAAATTAAGATTTCAATTTCGGAAACTTTTCAAAGAGGAATTCCACTTTTAAAAATGGGTTTTCTTTTGTCTATAAATGTTATTTTCGGCCAAATTTGCAGTTATTTAATAAAAATATATTTGAGTGGAAGTGGTTCTACAACAGAAATTTTAGGGCTTTTTGAAGTGAGTTCTGTGCTGTTAATTTCTTATGTAGGAATGATTTTCAATGCAATGGGAACCGATTTTTATCCTCGAATTACTGCCATCCAAAGTGATAATTCCAAGATTAAAGAATTGGTAAACGATCAAATAGAAATTGGCTTATTATTAGTTACGCCAGCAATTACTTTTCTGTATTTTTGTGCGCCACTATTAATAGAAACTCTTTATTCAAAAGAATTTTTAGGCGTTCTGTTGATTTTGAAGGCGGCATTATTTGCAGTAATTATTAAAGCAATAATTTGGCCTTTAGCCTATATAATTTTGGCAAAAGGAGATACTAAATTGTATTTCAAACAAGAAATTTTGAGCGATTTATTCCTGCTAATTTCAACGGTAGTTTTATATCATTTTTTTGGATTGGTAGGAATCGGAATTGCGAGCCTTTTCCAATTTATTATTTATGCCTTTTACATCATAAATATCCTAAATAAAAAGTTCGATTTTGCTATTAGAAAAAACACTTTTAAAATAATTTGGGTTTGTTTTTTTATTGGATTAGCGTCTTGCATAACAACATATACAATTGATTACCCTTATGCATATTACCCACTTGGCGGCATTTTTGTAATATCAACCATTTATTCCTACAAAGAATTAGACAAAAGAATTGACTTGTTTTCCTATTATTTGAAGATAAAAAATAAATTCAAGCGCAATGAATAAAGTCAATTTTCCTGCATTAACAGGTATTCGTGCACTTGCTGCTTTTATGGTTTATATCCATCATTATAATCCGTTTTCAGTTGATGTTTTCGGGCAATATTGTCACGATTTTTTTAGCGAATTTCATATTGGCGTAACTGTATTTTTCGTTTTAAGTGGTTTTCTAATTTGCAATCGCTATTATGAAAAACAAAATTTTAGTTTCAAAAGCTATTTTATCAAGCGTTTTGCAAGGATTTATCCAATGTATTTCTTACTAACAACATTTACATTTGTATTTTTTGCAATTTTTCATTCTCAGGCTAATTTAATAGATATGAAAAATTATTTTTTTAATATTTCTTTATTAAAAGGTTTTTCAGACGATTTAAAATTCACTGGAATTGCTCAAAGTTGGTCTTTGACAGTCGAAGAAGTTTTCTATTTATTAGCACCAATTTTCTTTCTTTTAATTAAAAAAAACAAACTCTTTCTGATAATTATTCCACTTGTTTTTATTGGATTGGGACTTTTATTAGTGTCAATTTTCAACGGAATTGATTGCTACGGTTTTATGAAATCAATTAATTTTATGTTAGATTTTACCTTCTTCGGAAGGGTAACTGAATTTTTTGTTGGAATTGCACTTGCGCTACTTTTAAAAAATAATAGATTTGATTTGAAATTTAAAGGATTTACTTACCTCGGTTTTTTTGGAATTATACTAAGTATTTGTGCTTTAGTTTATTTGAAAGTTGGAACTGGTTTTGGTGTGGATACGCTATCAGGAAAAGTCATAAATACGTTTTTTCTTCCTGTTTTTGGAATTGCACCTTTGTTTTTGGGTTTAATTAAAGAAAAGACAATTTTACAAAAGTTTTTTAGTACTAAAATTATACTACTTTTGGGTAAAAGCTCGTATATTTTTTACCTAATTCATCTCGGAATTTTCGTGACAATTTTGAATAAAATTTCAAGTAATCAAGAGTTTATTTTCATTGCTTTAAATGTTATTTCAGTAGTTTTATACCAATATTTAGAAAGCCCACTAAATAAGATAATTCGTAAAAACATTAATTAAAAGCTAATACTTTTTAAAGTTTTTTCTCAAAGAAATTTCAATTCTAAGTCCAATGTTTTTTATTAATAAGTTGAAACTTCTATTTTTAAAAGAATGGATTATTTCATAATGAACTCTTTTTTGAAGTGCTAAATCTTCAACTTTCGACCGATTTAATTTCAAAGCTTTTCTTAGAATTTTATAAGTAGAAATATTAATTTTATTATTTTTCTTGAAAAAATGAGTTCCTAAAGAGTTAGAAACAGTCCTTTTTTTTATCAAAATTGCATCAATAAAATCAAATTCATACACCCGAGAAGCTCGAATCCAAGAATCTAAATCTTCATAACCAAGTGTTTCATCGTAACCACCAAGAAAGTCAAAAACATTTTTCTTAATCAATGTTGAAACTGAACAAATACTATCACCACTTGACAAAACAGCTGCGTAAATGTCGCCCGTTTTTCTTTTGGTAATCACATTTTTATTTGCATCGACAGGAAAATAATAGGAATTAAAACTACCATTTTCATTAATTATTTCGGCATTTCCATAAACAATTCCAAGATTTTTATAAGTACTTTTCTGGAAAGCTTCCACTTGCATTTGAATTCCATTTGGCATTAATAAATCATCGGCAGCTAAATCAATTATATACTCCCCTTTTGCAATTTTTAAGGCATTGTTAAACGATTTTGTATTTCCTAAATTGACTTCATTGGCAATAAAATGTGCATCAGGATGTGAAAGTAACCAATCTTCAATTATTGATTTTGTAGCATCCGAACTGCAATCATCCACAATAATAAGTTCAATTGGCGAATAATTCTGATTCACCACTGAATTCAATGTTTCCACTACAAATTTCTCGTGATTGAAGGATAAACAAATTATCGTTACAAGCGGATTGTCTTGCATATTTTTTTAAAAGAGTTATATTTGATACGAAAATAAGAAAACGTTGATGATAATACCTAACAAAAAATATAAAATTGCTTTAATTGGCTTTAGATTAAGTGAAGGTGGCTCCGAAAGAGTTATGGCTAATTTATCTGTTTTTTTTGAAAAGCAAGGAATAGAAGTTCATAATATTATTGTTTTGGACGTTATTTCGTATCCTTTTTCAGGAAAATTAATTAATTTATGATTATTAAAAAATAAGCGTAATGGAATATTCAATAAACTGCATCGCTTGCTATTTTTGAAGAAGTATCTTAATGAAAATAAATTTGATTTTATCATTGATTTTAGATTCCGAATTAACCCAATTCAAGAATTATTGATTTCAAAATGGCTGTATAAATCTAAAACGATTTTCACTGTTCACAGTTTTTTGATAAATCATTATATGCCAAATTGGTCTTTTTTAACTCGTTTTATGTACCAAGATTGTTATAAAATGGTTGTAATCACAAATAAAGCGAAAGAATTAATTGAATTTAAACATCATTTAAACAACGTTCAAACGATTTATAATCCAATTAATATTGAAGAAATTCAATTTAAATATAATGAATCTATTGATTTAAATTTTGAAAATGTTATTGGAATTGGACAAATGGAATCCAACATAAAACAGTTTGATAAATTGATTGAAGCCTATTCCAATTCTATATTGCCAAATCAAAATATTCATCTTGTTTTACTTGGTGATGGAGAACGAATTTCAATACTCAAAGCATTGGCAAAACAAAAAAAGAGCGAAAAAAAGTACATTTTTTGGACTACCAAAACAATCCATATAAGTACTTGCGAAATGCTAAATTTTTTGTTTTAAGCAGTGAGAACGAAGGTTTGCCCAATTTGATTTTGGAAGCATTGGCTTGCGAAACTCCAGTCGTTTCTTTCGATTGTTTGTCGGGTCCAAGTGAAATGATTTTTCATAAACAAAACGGACTTTTGGTTGAAAATCAAAACGTTCAAAAACTTACAGAAGCTATGAATTTATTTGTTGAAGATGAAAAATTATATACGATTTGTAAGGAAAATGCGTTTCAAAGTATCAGTCATTTTTCTATAGAAAATATCGGGAAACAATGGTTGGATTTATTTGATTATCGTTAGATGAGAGTCTAATTTTGAAAGTATTTCTGAATCATTTTCATATTCAAATTTTCTTGCAAATAAAATATTTTCTGGTTGATTAATAATTTTATTAAAATTTTCAATTCGCAAATTTGGAGCGCCAATTGAATCTTCTCGTTCCCAATCTACAAAAGTTAATGAATTCGCCATTAATTCAGGTTTTTTTTCATTCAAATGCGAAACAATAGTTTGAAAAAAAATTTCATCTGGATTAAAGGTATATTTATGATAAGTTAGGAATTCAGGATTTTTTTCAAGGAAGATAATTACATTTTTTACAGTTTCAATGGAAAGTCCCCACCATGCACTTCCACCTTTTGGACTTATATTATTTGGATGTTTTCTTTTTTTAAATACATTATAAATAAATAAAAATTTATTGTTTATAATTAATTTCAATATGGATTTAAAAGTTTTTAAACTATAGAATTCTAATTGGTAAATTGTTGGTATAATTACAAAATGACCCCTTTTATTTGATAAGTTAAATTTGTAATTGTTAATTCGGTCCATTCCTTTATGGAACCAATTATCTGTTGGGATATGGAATGTTTCAATAAAATTTATACCATAGTTTTTTGATAAAAAAGCCTTAATATTATTATTTTCTTTTATAGGGTAATCTTGTCCGCTAAGTAATATACAGTATCCTTTTTTACCGTCCTTTACAATTTGGTTTAATGTATTTATTGTAGCTTTAACTAATCCAATTCCGCACCAAATCCCTTCTTCTCTTTTATTGTCAATAATAAAATGAACATTTTTTATATTTATTGTAGCTTCCAGGAAAGGCCTGCTATCAACTAATTTGTCAACATGAACATAGAAATTAACTTGATTGTCCGATAATGTATTAATTAATCGAATCAGTTGTAAAGGGTTATTATGTACTAATATGATATAATTTATCATTTTTATTATTGCAATTTATCTTGTAAATATCGTTTTTTTTCGTTTAATTTGAAGGATAAACAAGTTTTTTTATTTTCATTTTGTTTTTATTTCATTTGATATAATTCTATAATGAAAATTTTATTTAATTAATACTATGACGAAAATTACCGATTTAAAACTAATTCAAATTCCAACGGTTGAAGATTTACGAGGTAATTTAGCCTTTGTTCAAAATGATATTTTACCGTTCGAACTCAAAAGAATATATTACCTTTTTGATGTTCCAAGTACTGCTTTTCGAGGTGGTCATTCCCATATTAATCAACACGAAATTTTAATTGCATTGAGCGGAAGTTTTGAAGTTACTGTTACCGATGGAAAGGAAAAAATGAGCTATTTGTTAAATAAACCTAATATTGGGTTGCACATTCCAACAGGCATTTGGCGTGAATTAGAGAATTTTTCTTCAGGGGCTGTTTGTCTTGTTTTAGCTTCAGATGTTTTTGACGAAGCTGATTATATAAGAAAGTATGACGAGTTTTTGGAATCGAAAAAATGAGAATACTTTATATTACACCAATAATTAAAGGGGAAGGAGGAGTTCAAAGAATTCTGTCTATTAAAACTAATTATTTTATTGATAATTTTAATTATCAAATTGATATTCTTTCTAAGAATGATGAAAATGATAATCTGCTTTTTGATTACAATAAGGAAATTGGATTTTATGATTTGTCTTTAAAAGGGAACAAAATATCGTCATTATTTCAATACAAAAAGCAACTTCAGAATTGTATTAAATTGGTAAACCCCGACTGTATTATTGTTTGTGATTTTGGATTAAAAGGGTTTTTAATTCCATTTTTAATCCATACAAAAAAACCTGTTATTTTTGAAGCACATGGTTCTTTATACAATGAATCTCAATATTACAAAGTTACTTTTTTTTCTAAATTAGCGCATAATGTAAAATATTCATACCGAATTTTTTGTGCTAAACGATTTGATTTATTCATTGCATTATCTAAAGAAAGTCTTAAGGAATGGAACTTAAAAAAGGGAGTTGTAATTCCAAATTCAGTTGTAGTTAATAATAATTTAGAAGCTCCTTTAATCTCAAAAAAGGTTATTGTTGTGGCTAGACATTCCTATGAAAAAGGAATTGACAGAATATTGCAGGTCTGGAAAATAGTATCGCAAAAACATAAAGATTGGGAATTAGAAATTTATGGTACAGAAGATCAATCATTACAATTAAAATCATTGGCTGAAGCCTTAACTATTTCAGATAGAGTCCGATTTTATGAGCCTGTTAAAGATATTGAAAATAAATATTTGGATTCCGCTATTTATGCAATGACCTCGCGTTCCGAGGGTTTTCCTATGGTGCTTTTAGAAGCAATGTCATATGGATTACCAGTTGTTGCTTTTGATTGTCCCATTGGCCCAAAATCAATAATTATTAATAATGAAAATGGATTTTTGATTCCCGATGGAAATATTGAACTATTTGCAACCAAAATAAATGAACTTATTGAAGATGTAAATTTGAGAAAGACAATTGGTATTGCAGCCCAAAAAAGTATGGAAAAATATAATATTGATACCATTATGAAAAAGTGGAATGAATTATTTACAGAAATTTTGAAGAATAAAAAAAATTAAATTTTTGAGCTAATTGAACAAAAATAACCGAGTCTGTAGAGGTTAAATAAAAATAAAGAAGGGTTTTTTGAAACTAATTGTTTGTACAATATTTTGTTAGAAACGGTAAAAAAACAAGCTACAAAATACTGTAATTTATAATCTTGGAGAACATGGTATAAACTCAACATCTTAATAAAGCTGGGTTTAATTTTGTTTTCTTTATCCAATAAAATTAAATTATTTAAACTGTTTTTTACTTTCGAAATAAAAACAGCGCTTTCGTCAATATCTCCATGTTCAATTGCATTTTCAATATGTAGCACTTTCAAGTTTAATAGACTCACCTGATATGCGAAAAGTGTATCTTCATGTCCGTATTTCTTCAAATTGGAATCAAATTTTATCTGATCAAAACAGCTCTTTTTTATAACAGTATTGTTGAACATTAATGTTTTATAAACAGATGAATTTCGTTGATCGGCGGTTTTATCTTCAATATTTCTTCCATATTTCCAGCGCAATTTCTGTTTTGAAGAGGTAATCCTTTTGGGATGCACTCGTCCGCCGTAAACTATATCGTTGGTTTCTATATTGTTCAAATAGTTTTTGATATAATTAGAGGCTATGATTATCGAGTCACCATCTAGGAAGAGTAAGTTGGAATATTTTGCTTTTGCAGCAAGTAGATTTCTGTTTTCGCTTAAACCTATATTTTCAGATAATGATATAAATACACAATTTTCAAGTAAATTGATACTGTCATTCTCTAAATTCAATACTGATTTAGAACCATCATCA
This sequence comes from Flavobacterium sp., assembly GCA_044237565.1. Lineage (GTDB taxonomy): Bacteria > Bacteroidota > Bacteroidia > Flavobacteriales > Flavobacteriaceae > Flavobacterium. The sequence continues at coordinate 7,885 of JBIIFA010000002.1, read as the reverse complement.
ATCCCAATGATTTCGTATTCGAAGTTGTTTTCCTCACATTGCTTTTGGAGCGCATTTACGAGAGGAAAAATACAATAATTATATGTTGGTATTAATATCGATAACATTAAACCGTTTTTTGAACTACCTCAAAAATACTACTGTCTTCACATTTCAATGTTTTTGATGGGAATTTCATCAAAAGTGCATAATCATGAGTAGCCATTATTACTGTTTTCCCATTAGCATTAATTTTCCGTAATACTTCCAAAACCTCTATACTTGTCTGAGGATCAAGGTTCCCTGTTGGTTCATCGGCAAGAATTAATTCGGGGTCGTTCAATAAAGCGCGGGCAATTGCGACACGTTGTTGTTCACCACCTGACAATTGATGCGGCATTTTAGAAGCAAACGCTTTCATATCTACTTTATCCAAAACTTCATCAATTTTGTCTTGCATTTCTGTAGGTTCTGTCCATCCAGTTGCTTTCAAAACAAATAGCATATTTTCGTTTACCGTTCTGTCTGGTAACAATTTGAAATCTTGAAATACAATTCCTATTTTTCTTCTCAGAAAGGGAATGTCATCTTCTTTTAAAGTTGCCAAATCAAAGTTTACAATGCTCGATTGTCCTTCTATTAAAGGTAAATCGGCATATAAAGTTTTCATAAAACTGCTTTTTCCAGAACCCGTTTTTCCAATTATATAAATAAATTCACCGTGATTCACTTCCAAATTAATATTTGATAAAATGACTTTTTCTTCTTGGTTAATGGTTACGTTTCTTAAAAATAATATAGGTTCTGACATAAGATTTTTTGTTTATTTTGTAAAAGTAATAAGATTTAATCAATTTCCAATTTCCAAATTATTATTAATTGTTTAAAAAGATGTTCATAATAAAAACGAACAGAACCTCGTTATAGTGTGTAGAATACGATATATTTGAATGTTTTAAATAAATCCTACTATGCGTAAACAATCTAAGTTTTTTTTATTGTTATTTTTTGTCATAATAACATCCGTTTCTGCTCAAAAATCTGAAATTTATACGAATGATTTAGAAGCCTATAACAAAGCACTTTCTCTTTACAATAACGGGCAATATTTATCAGCACAAATTATTTTTAATAAAGTAAAATTAGATAATAAAAGTAGCGAAGTACAAGCTGATTGTGCGTATTACAGCGCCAATTGTTCCATTCGTCTCAATCAAATGAATGCGGATGTAATGATGGAAAATTTTGTTTCAGATTACCCAACAAGCACCAAAATAAATCAGGCCAACATTCAAATTGCAGCATATTATTTTGAACAAGGGAATTATTCTCAATCTTTAGTTTGGTTTGATAAAGTAAATGAAAGTTCATTTTCTTCTGATGATATTGATAAATTTAATTTCCAAAAAGGATATGCTTTTTTTACCGCTAAAAACAAAATTGAAGCCACTCAGTATTTTAATAAAGTACTAAATTCTGCAAATTACGGTTCTCAAGCCAAGTATTACTTAGGTTTTATGGCTTATGAAGGTGATGATTATAAAAATGCAACGAAGTATTTCGACCAAGTTTCTGGCGAAGAAAAATACAAAGAGAAGCTTTCTTATTTCCAAGCAGATATGAATTTTAAGTTAGGAAATTTCCAAATAGCGATTGATCTAGGATTGACCGCATTGGTAAAATCCAATGCTTTAGAGAAATCGGAATTGAATAAAATCATTGGTGAAAGCTATTTTAATTTGAATCAATACGAAAAAGCCATTCCTTATTTGAAACAATATAAAGGAAAAAAAGGAAAATGGAACAATACTGATTTTTACCAATTGGGATTTGCTTATTATCAACAAAATGATTTTGAAAATGCCATCGCCCAATTCAATAAAATTATTGATGGTAAAGACTTTGTTGCGCAAAATGCCTATTATCATTTGGGTCAAAGTTATTTGAAAACCGATAAAAAACAACAAGCTTTGAATGCGTTTAAAAATGCTTCAGAAATGGTATTTGATTTAAAAATTCAAGAAGATGCCGCTTTAAATTATGCGAAATTGAGCTATGATATTGGAAATTCATATCAAAGTGTTCCTGATGTTTTGTCCGCTTTTTTAGATAAATATCCTAATTCCCCAAGCAAAACAGATATTGAAACATTATTGATAAATTCCTTTATTACATCAAAAAACTATAAAGGGGCATTAGAACTATTAGAAAAAAATAAAAGTTTCGCTAACAAACAGGCGTATCAAATAGTGACTTTTTATAGAGGTTTAGAATTATATACTGATGGAAATTATCGGGAAGCATTAGCAATGTTCCAAAAATCTATAGGCGAACAAAAAGATCTTAAATTCACCGCTCGTGCTACGTTTTGGAAAGGGGAAACAGAATTTGTTTTGGATAATTTCAATGAATCATTATTGAGTTTCAAACAATTTATAGGATTTGCAGAAGCTAAAAACACAACGGAATTCAAAAATATAAATTACAATATTGCCTATTCCTATTTCAAATTAAAAGAATACGAACAAGCAGGAAATTTTTTCCAAGCTCAAATTGACGCCGTAAAAGACGATAAAATCAGATTGAACGATTCTTATTTGCGTTTGGGCGACAGCCGTTTCGTTTCGACAAAGTATTGGCCAGCAATGGATGCATATAATAAAGCGATTGATTTGAAAAGTATCGATGCGGATTATGCTGCTTTTCAAAAAGCAATTAGTTACGGATTTGTATCTAAAAACGACAAGAAAATTGAGGATTTGAATAAGTTAGTTGCAACCTATTCAAAATCACAATATCGAGATGATGCTTTGTTTGAATTAGGAAATACCTATGTTACTGAAAAGAAATCGGATTTGGCAATTAAAACCTACGACCAATTGATAAACGAATTTAAAAATGGTTCGTATGCATCAAAAGCAATTTTGCGACAAGGATTAATTTATTATAATTCAGAGAAAGACGACTTGGCGATTGGTAAATTCAAGAAAGTGGCTGCCGAATATCCTAAAACGCCAGAAGCTTTAGAAGCCGTTTCATCCGCCAGAATTATTTATGTAGATAATGGAAAAGTGGATGAATATGCAACTTGGGTGCGCACTTTAGATTTTGTTTCTGTGACCGATGCAGAATTAGATAATGACACGTACGAAGCTGCCGAAAAACAATATTTACAGAACAACACCAAGCAATCTATTTCGGCATTTAGCAGTTATGTTTCAAAATTCCCTAATGGAAATCATGCTTTGAACGCCAATTTCTATTTGGCACAATCGTATTTTGCGGATGGATTAGAATCAAATGCAGTTGCCAATTATGACTTTGTAATTTCGAAACCAAGGAATGAATTTACGGAACAAGCCTTGGCAAGATTGGCTCAAATTCATACGAAATCAAATGATTTTGAGAAGTTGATTCCAATTTTAAAACGTTTGGAAACAGAAGCTGATTTCCCTCAAAATATCACATTTGCACAAGCCAATTTGATGAAAACGTATTACGAACAAAAGGATTATGTGAATGCCGTAGTTTATGCGGACAAGGTTTTGAATAACCCGAAAACAGACAATAAAGTAAAAAGTGATGCGCAAATTATCGTGGCTCGTTCGGCTATAAATTCTAATGATGAACCTAAAGCACGTCTGGCTTACGCCAAATTATTGACACTTGCAAAAGGTGAATTGGCTGCTGAAGCGTTATATTATGATGCCTATTTCAAAAATATTGATGCGAAATTTGAAGAATCCAATACCGTAGTTCAAAAATTAACTAAGGATTATTCGGGCTATAAATATTTCGGTGCAAAAGGATTGGTCGTAATGGCGAAAAACTTCTACGGATTGAAAGACAGTTTCCAAGCGACGTATATTTTGGATAGTGTAATTAAGAATTTCACTTCATTTCCTGATGTTGTAGAACAAGCACAAAAAGAATTGGATGTTATTAAAACGGAAGAAGCTAAGACGAATTCGTCGATTACAAATTAAATAAAAATTTCAAATGACAAAGACATTTCAAAATATAATAGCTGCAGTTTTACTTATTTTAATTTCTCAAATTGTTCTCGCACAAAAGAAAGACGAAAACATTGGAACAGAAGTTGTAAATGTTGTAAAGCCATATACGCCAACAATTTCGGATGCTTTCAAAGTAAAGGAAACTCCTAATTTGGAGGATGAAGATAATACTAAAAAGGAAGTGATTAAATACTCGATTTTTTCTTTTCCAGTGGCTTCTACTTTCACACCTTCAAAAGGTAGAGCTGCAAATGTGGACAAATCAGAATCGGAGAAATTATTCAAAAATTACCTGACTTTGGGTTTTGGGAATTATACCTCGCTAAATGCAGAACTTTTCGTGACAGAAAACATCAGCGATACAGAATATGTAGGAGGAATGTTGCGCCATCTTTCGTCTCAAGGCGGAATAAAAGGCGTTGTATTGGACGATGAATTTTATACCACTTCTTTAGATTTAACGTATGGAAACCAACTCAAAAATTTTAGTTGGAATGCCGATTTAGGGTATCAAAACCAAGTGTATAATTGGTATGGCTTGCCTGAGAATTTTTCTTCTTTATTAATTGATGGAATTAATCCACAACATACGTTTCATAATTTTTATGCGGGAGCAAAATTCAGTTTAAACGATAGTTTTTTCAAGGAAGGAAGCGTAAAATACAACCGGTTTTGGGATGCACGAGGTTCCTCAGAAAATAGATTTTATGTAAAACCGTCTTTTGAATTTGATGTATTAGATGAAAAAATTAAAACCAATTTTATAGTTGATTATTTAGGTGGAAGTTTTGAAAAGGACTTTTTTACAACGAATGCTATAAAATACGGATATACCAATTTCGGGGTTCATCCAAGTGTGGTAATCAATAAGAATGATTGGTCTGTGAATGTTGGAGCTGCTGTTTTTTATAGTATTGACAATGAAAATAGTAAAAATAAATTGTTCGTTTATCCACAAATAAATGCGTCCTTGAAAGTCGTTGGCGATTTTGTGATTTTCTACACAGGCGCGGAGGGAAGTTTGGATCAAAATTCTTATCGTGATTTTACGAATGAAAATCCGTATGTGTCACCAACTTTAGCAATTGCTCCCACTGACAAGCAATATGATGTTTTTGCGGGTTTGAAAGGTAAATTAGCAAGTGCGGTGAGTTATAATATTCGGGCTTCTTTTCAAAACGAGAAAAATAAAGCATTATTCAAAAGCAACAATCTAATACTAAATACTTCCAATGAAGATTACGAATTCGGAAATTCTTTTGGCGTTGTATATGATGATATGAAAACGGTGCGCTTTTTTGGCGAATTAAATGCTGATTTTTCAAAGAAAGTATCTTTCGGAATAAACGGAACTTTTAGCAGTTATTCTACTCATAATCAAGAAGAAGCTTGGAATTTACCTTCTTTAAAATTGGGTTCTAATTTGAATGTTATTATCAACAAAAAATGGTATGCTGGTGCAAATGTGTTCTTCGTTGGTGAAAGAAAAGATATCGTTTACATCCAAAGCCCATTGACTATTTTTCCACCTATATATTACCCAGAAACAACTGCTTTGAAAAGTTATTTCGATGCAAATTTACACGTTGGATTCAAACACAGCGAGCGTTTAACGGGATTTTTAAAACTGAATAATATTGGAAATCAAGCCTATCAAAGATGGTTGAATTATCCAGTGCAAGGATTTCAAGTTGTTTTGGGAGCAAATTATAAGTTTGATTTTTAAAAGTTTCAAAGGTTCAAAGTTATGAGAGGAATTAGGTTTGAAGTAATTTCTACATTGTTTATAGCGTTTTATCTTCAAAGATTAGAAACCTTCGTACCTTTGCAACTCAAAACCCCTGCACCTAAAATAAATGACTTTCAAACAAAAAATCCATCAGCATTATACCCAACAAGTCCAAGACAAAATAGATGTTTTTCGGGATATGATTTCGGCATTGACCGAAGATTCTAAGAATGATGCAAAAGGATCTGCGGGCGACAAACACGAAACTGCTTTGTCGATGATGCATTTGGAGCAGGAAAAACTCAATTACAAACTCAAAGAAGTTTTAGAACAAAAAGCAGTTTTAGATAAAATAGATTCCTCTTTATTACATACTACAATTGCTTTGGGAAGTCTTGTTCAAGCCAATGGAATCTATCTTTATGTGAGTTTGGCGCTCACAAAAATCAATATTGAACAAGTAAATATTATTGCTTTATCACCACAATCGCCGCTGGGAACTAAATTAATGGGCAATAAAGTGGGTTTTGAATTTGAAATTAATACTACAAAGTACCACATAGAAAGCATTTCATAAACCTGAATTTTTACAATCTATAACTTCATATATAGATTTCACCTGCTTTTACTTCCATATTCACATAAAAATACAAATTTTTGTTTATTATTATAACTAAATAATTCAATTTGGTTTTAATAATGAATCATTATGTTCAAATTTGCACAAGTAAAAAAATATATTATGTGTGGAATTTTAGCCATTATTGGAAAAGGAAAAGAAGAAGAGTTAGTAAAAACACTCTCTAAAAGAATGTCGCATCGCGGACCTGATGAAAGTGATTTACATGTAACAGAAAATGGACATATTTTGAGCCACGAACGCTTGTCGATTATAGATTTGCACTCGGGAAGACAACCAATTCAAGGGTCAAAAACGGCTTGGATGGTTCACAATGGAGAAGTTTATAATCACCAAGAATTGCGTGATGGGATTTTGAAACACCATACTTTCAGAACCAAATCAGATTCGGAAGTTATCGTGCATTTGTATGAAGAATTTGGATATGATTTTTGCAATATGTTGGATGGAGATTGGGCATTTGTAATTGTAGATGGCGACGATTATATTGCAGGTCGTGATCCAATGGGCGTGAAACCATTGTATTATGGTTTGGACGAAAGAGGTCGTACCTATTTTTCATCTGAAATGAAACCAATTGCTGATCAATGCAAAACTTTTTCTACATTTCCCCCAGGGCATTATTACACAGAAAAAACAGGATTTGTAAAATATTACAACCCAGTATATGAAGATTATTTAAAAGCAGATCACGAATTGGATTTGGATTTAATCAGAACTTCATTAACAGAAGCCACCCGCAAAAGATTAATGAGTGATGTGCCAATTGGCGTATTGCTTTCAGGAGGTTTGGATTCGTCATTGACATCTGCAATAGCCTCAAGATTATTAGCGGAAAGCGGAAAAAAATTACATTCTTTTTCAATAGGTTTAGATGAAAATGCGCCTGATGCAATTGCAGCTCGAAAAGTTGCTGAATATTTAGGAACAGAACACCACGAAATTCATTTTACAATTGAGCAAGGAATTGAAATTTTAGACAAATTGGTTTGGCATTTAGAAACGTATGATGTGACTTCAATTCGTGCCAGTACGCCAATGTATTTCTTGTCAAAAGCAATCACTGATTTGGGAATAAAAGTGGTATTATCTGGTGAAGGTGCCGATGAAATTTTTGGAGGTTATTTGTATTTTAGAAACGCACCATCAACGGTAGATTTTCAAAAAGAAACCATTGAAAGAGTTCAGAAACTATTCACTGCAGATTTGTTAAGAGCTGATAAATCTACAATGGCACACGGATTAGAAGCGCGGGTTCCTTTTTTAGATAAAGAATTTTTGGATGTTGCAATGTTAATCAAAGCAGAAGAAAAACAGCCGAAAACATACGACGGAAAAGAAAAATACATTCTTAGAAAAGCATTTGACACACCCGATAATCCGTATTTGCCAGCTGAAGTTTTGTGGAGACAAAAAGAGCAATTTTCAGATGGAGTAGGGTACAACTGGATTGATCAATTAATTGATTATTGTTCGTCAAAAGTTACCGATGAAGAATTGGAAGCTGCGGGTTCGTTATTT
>JBIIFA010000158.1:0-4564 GCA_044237565.1 Flavobacterium sp. | reverse complement strand
TTTTATTTGGAACAAATCCAACGGTTAGTTTTATTGCAGAAAAGTTGGAAACGATTCCTTATGAAATTCTTACGAGTATTTCCCAAAGGGTAAAACGGGTTTTTTATCGGGAATAATATTTTTCAGAAGTATTTTTATTGCTTTTTTAGTAAATTCGAATAATTAATATATCATAAAACAAATATAGTATGGGAATGCTTAAAGAATTTAAAGCCTTTGCAATGAAAGGCAATGTTATCGATTTGGCGATTGGGGTTGTTATTGGTGCCGCTTTCGGAAAAATAGTAAGTTCGTTGATAGAAGATGTGATTACACCGCTTATTTTGAAACCTGCATTAGAAGCTGCAAAACTATCTGAAATTGAACAATTAGTAGCTTTTGGCGGCGTTAAATATGGAATGTTCCTGTCTTCATTAATCAATTTTGTAATTATTGCTTTTGTGTTGTTTCTAATTATTAAAGGAATAAATACTTACAAAAAGAAACATGAAGTTGTTGAAACTCCTGCGCCAAAAGGACCAACGCAAGAAGAATTATTGGCTGAAATTAGAGATTTATTAAAAAAATAATACTGCTGCATTATACCATAATGATTGGACTAATCAATAATTATAATTGGAATAACTTAAACCACGCCTAGAGCGTGGTTATTTTTTGTTATAAATATAACAATTTGTGAGTTTTTGTGAGGTATATTGTTTGGAATAGAATATTAAGTACTTTTGCCAAGCAAATAAATTTAAAATTAGAATCGTATGAAAATTGCAGTTGTTGGTGCTACAGGAATGGTTGGAGAAATAATGCTTCAAGTTTTAGCAGAAAGAAATTTTCCTATAACAGAATTAATCCTTGTAGCTTCGGAAAAATCTGTTGGAAAAGAAATTGATTTCAAAGGGAAAAAATACAAAGTGGTAGGAATGCAAACGGCGGTAGATTTAAAAGCTGATGTGGCTTTATTTTCTGCAGGCGGAGAAACTTCTTTAGAGTGGGCTCCAAAATTTGCGGCAGCAGGAACAACCGTAATCGATAATTCTTCGGCATGGAGAATGGACATTACCAAAAAATTAATTGTTCCTGAAATTAATGCTTCCGAATTAACAAAAGAGGACAAAATTATTGCAAATCCAAATTGTTCTACCATTCAAATGGTTTTGGCTTTGGCGCCTTTGCATAAAAAATACAACATCAAAAGAATTATTGTTTCTACGTACCAATCCATCACAGGAACTGGAGTAAAAGCAGTACAACAATTCGAAAATGAATGTGCTGGAATTGAAGGTGATATGGTTTACAAATACAAAATTAACCGCAATTGTATTCCTCAATGTGATAGTTTTGAACCAAACGGATATACTAAAGAGGAGATGAAATTGGTAAAAGAAACCAAGAAAATCTTAAGCGACGATTCTATCAAAGTTACAGCTACTGCAGTCCGTGTTCCCGTTGTGGGAGGCCATAGTGAAGCGGTGAATGTGGAATTTACATCCGATTTTGATGTGAATGAAGTACGAACTATTTTGAGTCAAACGGACGGTATCGTGGTTCAAGACAATCTAGATACTTTTACCTATCCAATGCCAAGGTATGCCGAAGGTAAAAATGAAGTTTTTGTGGGTAGAATTCGTCGTGATGAAAGTCAGGAAAACACCATAAACATGTGGATTGTAGCCGACAATTTAAGAAAAGGTGCTGCCACAAATACCGTGCAAATCGCAGAATATTTAGTAGCAAATAAATTGGTGTAATTCCAACTTACTTATAAAAACCGTTTATTTTACAAATCACAAACTTTGTTAAAATAAGCGGTTTTCTTATTTCCTTTTTTAAATTTGCTTTCGATGAAAAAGAAAGTTCTACATATTCATTTTTCTTTAGTGATTGCAATATTGTTTTCGATATTGTTTCAATCCTTTGATTCCTATGCCCATTTTAAAAAAGAAGCTGCCGAATCAAAATGCGTTCACGAAAGTACTTCAAAGCATGAAATCACACACCAACATCATTCGGCTGAACATTGTTTTGTTTGTAAATTTTCATTTAGTGCAGCTGTAAATTCAGCATTTCTGGTTTTAAAAACTGAAACCAAACCTGTTGAAAATCCAAACAGATTCCACTATTACGAAGTATTCAAAACCTTTCCTAAAAATTCAAATCTTCTTCGTGGTCCGCCCTTTTTTAGTGTTTAATCTGAATTACATCAGTGTCTAACATCTTTCGATGTTAGACTTTTATAACATTAAAATCATAAAAAATGAAAAAAATCATTCTTGCCCTTTTCGTAGGGTTTTCGTCGTTGCTCCATGCGCAAAATAAAATATCAGGAACCCTAACCAACAAAGAAAACCAACCTCTTAAAGGAGTTGCTGTATTTGTTCCCGATCTACATAAAAGTTCTTCAACGGATGAAAATGGAAATTACAGTATTAATAATGTCCCTTTTGGTACCCTGAGAATTGCGTTTTCGGCGCTTGGATTTGGAACTCAAAATAAAACAATTGCAGTTCAAAGCGGGGAAAACAAATTGGATATTATTTTAGAAGCAACAGTGTTTCAAATGGATGAAGTAATTGTGGCTACGGCTTTCAACAAATTACAGTCGCAAAACGTAATGAAAGTGGAGCATGAAAGCATAAAGGAATTGCAACAAAAAGGAACGGCAACATTGATAGAAGGCTTGGCGACTATTCCGGGGATTTCTCAGGTTTCAACGGGAGTTTCTATCGGAAAACCAGTTATTCGGGGTTTGAGTGGCAATCGCGTTTTGGTGTATTCACAAGGCGTTCGGATGGAAAACCAACAATTTGGGGATGAACATGGATTGGGATTGAACGATGCTGGGGTTGAAAGTGTAGAGGTTATCAAAGGCCCTGCTTCATTGCTATATGGTTCCGATGCATTGGGCGGTGTTTTGTATTTTAATCCAGAGAAATTTGCAAAAACTAATACTTTTCAAGGTGATTTCAGCCAGAAATTATTTTCAAATACGCTAGGAAGTAACTCCTCTTTGGGATTAAAAACATCAACTGAAAATTGGAAATTCTTGGTTCGTGGAAGCTATAATGTACATTCAGATTATAAAATTTCAGATGGAAATCGAGTTACAAATACCCGCTATAATGAAAAGGATTTCAAAACTGGAATTGGATATAGCAACTCCCGTTTTTCGAGTGTTTTAAGATATAATTTCAATACATTGGATTTAGGGATTCCAGAAAATGGCATTGCAGAACAAACCACAAATTACAACACAGAGTATCCAAAACAAGGCGTTTTCAATCATTTATTGAGTTTGAATTCTACTGTATTTCTTAAAAATTCTAAATTAGATATCGATTTGGGATACATTTCAAATGATAGAAGTGAATTTGAAGATAGCGATATTGCGATTTTACACATGAAACTGAAAACATTAAATTATGATTTGAAATACCATTTGCCAAAAATCGGTAACATGGAATCTATTTTCGGAATTCAGGGAATGCACCAAACCAACTTAAATTCAGGCATTGAATTCTTAATTCCCGATGCTACTACAAATGATTTTGGAGTTTTTGGAACCGCCAATTACGAATGGAAATCGAATGTTTTTCAAGCAGGAATTCGTTTTGATAATCGGAAAATTTCAAGTGAAAGCTATGGAATATCTGGCGAAGAAGGTTCTTTTGAAGCTATTAATAAAAAATACAATAGTATCAATGGGTCGCTGGGATACAAAACCAATTTAACCAATAATTTGACCATGCGCCTCAACTTGGCGTCTGGTTTTCGAGCTCCAAATTTAGCAGAATTAACTTCTAATGGTGTTCACGAAGGAACAAACCGCTATGAAATTGGAAATAGTTCTTTAAAAACTGAGCAAAATGTTCAAACAGATTTGAATTTGGAATATAAAAACAGTCATTTTGAGTTTTTTGCGAATGGCTTTTACAACCACATCAACAACTATATTTACACTAATCCTTCGGGCTTAATAATTGAAGGAAATGATGTTTTTAATTATATTCAAAACAATGCAAAATTATACGGGGGTGAAATCGGACTCCATTTTCACCCACATCCTTTAGATTGGCTGCATTTTGAAAGTAGTTTTGAAACCGTAACAGGTAAAAAACAAAATAGTGATTTCTTACCATTAATTCCCGCAAACAATTGGAATAACACGCTTCGTGCGGAATTTAATATTAAAAATTGGTTGAAAGATGGTTTTGCAACATTCAATGTTTCTAATACATTCAATCAAAAAAATGTGAGTGGATTTGAGACTAAATCGAATGGGTATGCTTTAGTAAATTTTGGAATTGGTGGCGATATAAAGTTTGGGAAAACCGCATTTAACATCAATTTAAACGGAAATAATCTTTTGAACAAAAGCTACATAGCCCATTTGTCTCGATTGAAAACCGATGGAATCCCAAATATTGGGAGAAATATAGTTTTAGGAATAAATTTCAATATTTAGAAAATAACAACCTATTTTTGTAGTATAAAACTAAACACTAATGAAAAAAATAATAACCCTAATGGCTGTAACTTCTTCAATAGCCTCGTTCTGTCAAAATCAAAA
>JBIIFA010000157.1:0-4565 GCA_044237565.1 Flavobacterium sp. | reverse complement strand
TCACAATTCGATTTGAGTTTTATTTTTTATTGCAAATAATTCAACATAAATCAGTTACATTTACCAAAAAAAGAGTGATACATTATACCATTTACGAAAACGAAAAAAGCGCCCCGTGGGTTACCTTTGTGCACGGTGCTGGTGGAAGTTCCTCTATTTGGTTCAAGCAAATTCGTGATTTTCAGAAGCAATATAATGTTTTGTTATTGGATTTGCGAGGTCACGGGAATTCAAATCAGCAAATTAAAATTGCCTTCAAACAAAAATATACTTTTTCGGCTTTAGCCAATGATATACTTGAAGTTTTAGACCATTTAAAGATTAAAAAATCTCATTTTGTAGGCATTTCTTTAGGTACAATTTTAATTCGTCAATTGGCAGAAATGCATCCAGAACGCGTTCAAAGTATGATTTTGGGTGGTGCCATTCTAAAAATGAATTTTCGTTCCCAAATCCTAATGAAATTGGGAAATACTTTTAAATACGTACTTCCTTATTTGGTATTATACAAGTTCTTCGCTTTTGTAATTATGCCCAATAAAAACCACAAACAATCTCGATTGTTGTTTATAAATGAAGCCAAAAAATTATACCAAAAGGAGTTTATAAAATGGTTTAAACTAACCGCCGAAATTAATCCAATTTTGAAATGGTTTCGCCAGGAAGAACTGAATATTCCTACCTTATATATTATGGGAGAAGAAGATTATATGTTTTTGCCTTCCGTTCGGAAAGTTGTCGAAAAACACTTTAAATCATCCCAATTATTTGTTGTTGAACAATGTGGCCACGTTGTAAATATTGAGCAACCTGTCATTTTTAATACAAATGTTCTTTTCTTTATAAACAGCCAAAAATAAAAAAACCATTACTCGAAAGCAATGGCTTATTTCCCTAATTAAACTAACTTTAAACTCTTTACAAAAAACTACAAGAATTTTCAGTTTGATGTTAAGTTGATGTTATTTATATGTTATGGATTTTTAACTGATAACCACTTATTTTTTATCCTGCATCGCAAAAATACTCTGCAATAATGGCGAAGTTCGCGCTTTTAAATTCACCCTAATTTCTTTTTCTTCAACAGCAACCATTTTAAAAACGCCTTTCATCGTTTCCTTAGTCACATAATCCTTTAAATCGGGTGAAACTTTCTTTACTAGTGGGATTGAATTGTATTTATTTATCATCTGCCCCCAAATTTTATCTGCGTTTACTTTGTCCAATGAAGTAGCAATTACAGGACTAAATTTATCATACAAAGCAGTAGAAGTTGCCGTTTCCAAATAGGTTGTCGCCGAATTTTCGTTCCCCATTAATATCGTTTTGGCATCCGTAAAAGTCATGTTTTTTACTGCATCCACAAATATTGGAGTGGCTTCTTTTACAGCGTCTTCTGCAGCTCTATTAAGCAATTTCAAGCCTTCATCTGCCAAACTTGACATTCCCAAACTTCTCAAGGTTCTATCTACTTTTTGCAATTCTGCAGGTAGTAAAATTTTTACAAGGTCATTTTTATAAAAACCATCTTCGGCAGTTAATTTCGACACTTGTTTTGTAATTCCATTGTTCAAAGCTTCTTTTAAACCCGCACTAATATCTGGAACTGTTGTTAATTTTGGGATTTTAGGAACTTTAATTTTTGAAATATTTTTCAATTGACCGAGTTGAGCTGATGCAATTAACGGCACAAATAGAAGGAGTATAATTATTTTTTTCATAACTTTATATTTCCCCAAAGATATACAAACTCCATACCATTTTGCGATAGTTTACTGTACGTTATTATTAAAATAATTAAAATCAAACTATTATGAAAGCACAAGATAAGCTAACAACGGCATCGGGAAGACCGTATTCTGAAAATGAAAACTCCCAAACGGTAGGTTCACGTGGTCCTATTTTATTGCAAGATTACATTCTCCACGAAAATATGGCGCATTTCAACAGAGAACGAATTCCCGAAAGAGTAGTCCACGCAAAAGGCTCGGGCGCATTTGGAACTTTTACGGTTACGCACGATATTACAAAATACACAAAAGCAAAATTGTTTTCTAAAATCGGAAGAGAAACTAAAATTATTATGCGATTTTCAACAGTTGGTGGTGAAAAAGGTTCTGCCGATACCGAAAGAGATCCCCGTGGTTTTGCCATAAAATTCTATACTGAAGATGGAAATTGGGATTTAGTAGGAAATAACACGCCCGTTTTTTTCGTGAAAGACCCCAAGAAATTCGGAGATTTTATTCACACTCAAAAACGCGATCCCCATACCAATATGAAATCGCCAACAATGATGTGGGATTATTGGTCGCTCAATCCTGAAAGTATTCATCAAGTTTTGATTTTGATGTCCGATCGAGGAACACCCTACGGATACCGGCACATGCACGGATTCGGAAGCCATACGTATTCAATGCTTAATGAAGCAAACGAACGTTCTTATGTAAAATTTCATTTTATTACTGCACAAGGAATCAAGACTTTTACCGATTCCGAAGCCTCCAAAATGAAAGCTACCGATATGGATTTTGCGCAACGCGATTTGTTTGAACACATCGAAAACAAGAAATTTCCAAGATGGAAATTGAAAATCCAAGTGATGACTGAAGAAGAAGCTAACTCTGAAAATTATTATTTTAATCCATTTGATTTAACCAAAGTTTGGCCTCACGCCAATTATCCATTAATCGATGTTGGAGAATTAGAATTAAACAGAAATCCCGAAAATTATTTCCAAGATATCGAACAATTGGCATTTGCCCCCGCACACATTGTGGACGGAATTGGCTATTCTCCTGACAAAATGCTACAAGGTCGATTGCTGTCCTATCCCGATGCGCAGCGTTACCGTTTGGGGGTAAATTATGAAGAAATCCCCGTAAATCGCTGCCCATTTTCGACCAATAATTACCAGCGTGACGGTCAAATGCGCGTCGATGGAAACGGAGGAAGTTCACCAAATTATTACCCAAATAGTTTTGATAAATTCGAAATCGATGACGATTACAAAGAACCACCGTTAGAATTACAAAGCAAAATTGCCGATTGGTACGATAGAAATTCAGAAGGTGAAAACGACCATTTCACACAACCTGGAAATTTATTCAGGCTGATGACGCCCGAACAGCAACAACACACTATCAGCAACATTGTTGGCGCAATGTCAGGAATTACAGGGCCACGAAAACACAACATCATCAACCTGCAATTAAGCCATTGGTATCGAGTGGACGGGCGTTTAGGGACAGGAATCGCTGATGGTTTGGGCGTCGAAGTCGCAATGATGGAAATTTAAGGCTCGGTTTATGCACAATTTAAAAGGGAAATAGAAACCGTATATCACATAAATTTTAGATGGTTTTTTAAATGAAAATTGTTGTAAATTTTTTCTAATAATTTTGTTTTAATTTACAAAATAGTATCAATTTTTCTATCAACTTTTTATCAAAAAAACACCACAGTTTTATTATTATAGACCATAGTTTTTCTCTCAGCGTGTAATTTTATTGCCCTAGCTAAAACCGTTCTCTCTAAATCTCGTCCTTTCATTATGAAATCTTCAATGGAATGGCTGTGCAAAACTCTCGAAATATCCTGCTCGATTATTGGACCTTCATCCAATTCTTCTGTTACATAATGACTTGTTGCCCCAATAATTTTAACACCCCTTTTGAAAGCCGAATGATACGGTTTTGCCCCAGGAAAGGCAGGTAAAAATGAATGATGAATATTAATTATTTTATGTTTGTAGATTTTAATTAATTTTGGCGTGATTATTTGCATATATCGCGCTAATACAATAAAATCAATTTCATATTTTTTCAATAATTCTATTTGTTTTTTCTCTCCCTCAATTTTCGTTTCTTTGGTAAAAGGAACACAGTGGAAGGGGATACTAAATCGATCTGCAACAGCTCTTAAATCTTCGTGATTACTTATGATTACTGATGTTTCGAGTGGTAATTCGCCTGCTAAATACCTACCTAAAATATCAAATAAGCAGTGGTCGTATTTCGATACAAAAAGTGCCATTTTAGGCTTTTGGTCTTGAGGATATATTTTCCAAGTCATTTCAAATGGCTCAGCTAAATTTGTTTTAAAATCGTTTTTTATAGCATCAATATCCCAATTTTCAGCACTTAATTCACATTCCAAACGCATGAAAAATACATTTTCATCCGCATCCACATGTTGGTCTAAATAAATAATATTTCCCCCAATCGAAGCAATATAATTGGTTACCGAAGCAATAATCGCCTTTTGATCTTTACAATGAATTAAAATCGTAATTTTTTGCATTTTTATTTTTTTATTTTTTTTTCTTTTTGAAGCTATTTCCTGCTATCCGCTATATCCACGCTAAAAAGCGTGGGATACCGCTACTATCAGGGCTAGGGCATCCGTTTTTAAAATCATTTTCTTCAAAAGTAAGAAAATTTTGAGCAACAAAATTCACATTATCATAAAGTATGTTTTTTACTATTTTTGATAAATTATTTTTAAAAAACTCGTAAATTGCACCTTTAAAATTATCACATTCATAAATGGAAGTTCAAAAACCC
>JBIIFA010000156.1:0-4604 GCA_044237565.1 Flavobacterium sp. | reverse complement strand
AGCCGCCTTTGATAAGAAAATGGATTTGAAATCTGTTCGCGACAAAGACAGGCATCATAATAATGAGAAACTTCATTAATTATAAACATGATGAGGTAAAAACTTCTATTATATATTCAACTTAAATCCAAAAATTACAACTCATAATAAAATATGAAATTACTCCTGAAATCTAAAGTCTTACATCTAAAGTCTGAAATTAAAATAACGGGTTCCAAATCGGAAACCAACCGGTTGCTATTGTTACAAGCATTGTATCCAAATATTAGTTTAGAAAACACCTCCAATTCTGATGATTCAGAGGTAATGAGTAGCGCTTTATCAACAACCAACAACCAACAACCAACAACCCTCGACCAAATAATTGACATTCACCATGCAGGAACGGCAATGCGTTTTTTAACCGCCTATTTTGCCTCGCAAGAAAACAGAATTGTAACATTAACTGGTTCTTCAAGAATGAAAGAACGCCCGATTAAAATTTTGGTCGAAGCCCTACAACAACTTGGAGCCAAAATTGATTATCTTGAAAACGACGGCTTTCCACCAATAAAAATCACAGGTCAAAAACTCACTAACAACAAAGTTTCGCTTCCAGCAAATGTAAGCAGCCAATATATTTCCGCACTTTTATTAATAGCGCCAAAACTTCAAAATGGCTTGGAATTAACATTAATAGGCGAAATCACGTCAGTTCCATATATAAAAATGACATTAAATTTGCTTCAAGAAATTGGCGTTGAAACGTCATTTAATGGGAATTTAATTGTTATTAAATCCAAAGCCCAAAGCCTAAAACCTAAATCCCTAACCGTAGAATCCGATTGGAGTTCCGCATCTTATTTCTTTTCTATTCTTGCACTTTCAGAGTTGGGTTCACGAATAACGCTTTCGAGTTTCAAGCAAAATAGCTTGCAAGGCGATTCTGCATTGGTAGAAATTTACAAAAAATTGGGCATTGAAACCCATTTCGATGGCAACAAAATGACATTGGTTAAACAACCCAATTTCAAACTTTACCCGAGCGATAGCGAACAGGCGAAGCAAACTTTAAACCTTGATTTAAATAATACGCCCGATATTGCACAAACCATTGTAGTAACTTGTCTTGGCTTAGGAATTGGATGCCATTTGACAGGATTACACACCTTAAAAATCAAAGAAACCGACCGCTTGGAAGCATTGAAAACAGAACTTTCAAAACTCGGGGCTTCAATTTCGGTTACCGATGAGAGCTTGACATTAGCGCCTTCAACGAATATTATTTCGAACCAAACCATCGCAACCTATAATGACCACCGAATGGCAATGGCTTTTGCACCTTTAGCATTGAAAACAAATATTAATATTGAAAATGCCGAAGTAGTTTCTAAATCCTATCCCGATTTTTGGAATGATTTAAAAAATTTAGGCTTTGAAATTTCGTAACAAACCCCTAATTCATTGGTAGTAAAGATGCTTTTCTTCTCCCTCTCCTTTGGAGAGGGTTGGGGTGAGGATAAATAAACCTCAAAACACTTGACAACGCCTATCTCACAATCGTATATTTGCACACGATTTAGAATTACGAGTAGTACAACTCATAATTTATAACTCATAACTTATAACTGCTTTAAAATGAAATTATCACATTTTCAATTCAATTTACCGAAAGAACTTCTTGCGGAATACCCAGCGGAAAACAGAGACGAAGCTCGTTTGATGGTTATCAACCGTGAAAAGAAAACTATTGAGCACAAAATGTTCAAAGATGTTATCGACTATTTTGATGACGGCGATGTTATGGTAATCAACAATACCAAAGTTTTTCCAGCCCGTTTATACGGAAATAAAGAAAAAACAGGAGCAAGAATCGAAGTTTTTTTACTTAGAGAATTGAATGCCGAACAACGCCTTTGGGATGTTTTGGTAGATCCAGCTCGTAAAATCAGAATTGGTAATAAATTGTATTTTGGTGACGACGATTTGTTGGTTGCTGAAGTAATTGACAACACCACTTCTCGCGGAAGAACCTTGCGTTTTCTATACGACGGTCCTTACGATGAGTTCAGACAAAAATTAACGGATTTAGGAGAAACTCCAATTCCAAAATACATCAACAGAGAGGTAACTCCCGAAGATGCAGATCGTTACCAAACGATTTACGCTAAAGAAGAAGGTGCGGTTGCAGCTCCAACTGCAGGTTTACATTTCTCAAAACACTTGTTGAAAAAACTAGAAATCAAAGGAATTCAATTCGCCGAAGTAACTTTACACGTTGGTTTAGGAACATTCAATCCAGTTGAAGTAGAAGATTTATCGAAACATAAAATGGATTCCGAAGAGTTGAAAATTAACCAAGAAGCCTGCGATATTGTCAACAATGCCAAAATCAGAAAACAACGTATTTGCGCTGTTGGAACCACTTCAATGCGTGCCGTTGAAAGTGCCGTTTCATCGCAAAGAACCTTGAATACATTCGACGGTTGGACAAATAAATTCCTTTTTCCACCCCACGATTTCAGCATTGCAAATTGTATGATTACCAATTTTCACACGCCAAAATCAACATTATTGATGATGGTTTCTGCATTTTGCGGTCACGATTTAATGAAAGAAGCTTACGAAATCGCCATCAAAGAACAGTACAAATTCTATTCTTACGGAGATGCAATGCTAATCATCTAATTATATTTAAGTTCAAATTATACTAAATCTCGTCAGCAATGGCGAGATTTTTTTTGTTTTATTTATTATCTGTCTTCAAATCTAAAATCTGCAATCTAAAATCTTCTTCGTGGCGTTTTAACAGGCTGTCCATTGCAAGTTTTTGGAGAAATCAAAGAAATACGAGCACTCCGGGAGCTTCCTTTGGTCGCTTCCTCGTAGCTGTATTTCTAATGATTTTCTCAAAAAAAGCTTTCCATTTCCATCCTTAACGCAATTTCTGGTAGTAAAACAAATAGTCCTTTTCCAATATTTAATTCCTTTATTTTTCACTATTTTTACAACTACTAAAAAACTAACAATGACATTTCGAAATACCAAAGAATTTGCCCAAGAATTGGATCGTCAAGACGAACTTAGTTCCTACAGAAATGAGTTTAGCTTTCCAAAAGTAAACGGACAAAACGTAATTTATTTCACAGGAAATTCACTTGGATTACATTCAAAAAGAGCA
This sequence comes from Flavobacterium sp., assembly GCA_044237565.1. GTDB lineage: Bacteria > Bacteroidota > Bacteroidia > Flavobacteriales > Flavobacteriaceae > Flavobacterium. The sequence continues at coordinate 1,444 of JBIIFA010000156.1, read as the reverse complement.
AAAAAATATGTAGATGAGGTAATGACCGATTGGGAAAACCTCGCTGTTGAAGGGCATTTCCATGCCGAAAAACCTTGGTGGGATTACCACGAACGTTTTGTAAATCCGTTAAGTAAAATTGTGGGCGCACTTCCATCAGAAGTTACCGTAATGAATACATTAACAGTAAATCTTCACTTGATGATGGTAACTTTTTACAAACCAAAACCAAAAAAATTCAAAATTCTTTGTGAGGCAAAAGCGTTTCCAAGCGATCAATATATGATTCAAAGCCAAGTACAATTTCATGGATTAAATCCAGAAGATGCCATTGTTGAAATTCAACGTCGAGAAGGAGAACACAACATTCGCCTTGAAGATATTTTAGCCAAAATTGAAGAAGTCGGTGACGAATTGGCTTTGGTATTAATTGGCGGTGTAAATTATTATACGGGACAAGTTTTTGATATGAAAACCATCACCGAAGCGGGGCACAAAGCCGGTGCTTATGTTGGTTGGGATTTGGCGCATGCTGCAGGAAATATAAAATTAGAATTACACGATTGGGATGTCGATTTCGCCGCTTGGTGCAGTTATAAATATATGAATTCAGGACCTGGAAATGCTTCGGGTTGTTTTATTCACGAGAAACACCACAATAATACAAGTTTATCTCGTTTTGCAGGTTGGTGGGGACACAACAAAGAAAGACGCTTCAAAATGGAACCTACTTTCGACCCAGTTCGCGGTGCTGAAGGATGGCAAATTAGTAACTTACCAATTCTTTCACTCGCACCTTATTTAGCTTCTGTAGAAATGTTCGACGAAATCGGAATGGATGCATTGATTATTAAAAGGAATAAAATCACTTCCTATTTAGAGTTCATTCTACAAGAAATTAGCAAAGAAGTAAACGGTTCATTCGAAATTATTACGCCTTCAAATCAAGAAGAACGTGGATGTCAGCTTTCTGTATTGCTTCACGGTGAAGGGCGTTCGTTGTTTGATTATTTAATGAAAAATGGTGTAATCACGGATTGGAGAGAACCAAATGTTATTCGTTTAGCGCCAGTTCCTTTATATTGTTCGTTTGAAGATATGTACAATTTTGGTCAAATATTAAAAAAGGGAATTGTAAAGTAATTTCCATCAATTATAACTTCTCAAAAACCTATTCATTTATATGAATAGGTTTTTTTTATTTCTCATTTTTATAAAAATGGCATTATCAAATTTTTTATTTTTTATTTATATTTTAATATACCCCTAAAATTTATGGGGTGTAAATTGTAATTTGATAAAAATTATATGTTTTTTGAATTTTTTTTAGGGGGTATAAAATATTTTTTTACTTTTATTCCGAATTTAAATCAAAAAACAATGAGAAAAATTATTTTAAGTGTGATTCTAATCACAATTTTGGTGTTATCCATTTTTTCAATTTATTTATTTCCTGAAAGTACAG
>JBIIFA010000155.1:0-4621 GCA_044237565.1 Flavobacterium sp. | reverse complement strand
TATTGCTACGGAATCTGGAATCTTAAAAGGAAGAGACCAAGACCGTAAAAAAATTAGTATGCCTGCAATTCCATTGAGTAAAGAAGAAGAACAAGAATTTCAAAAAGGTAATCTTTAGATGATGGATACTACAATTATAATAGAAAAAAGTGTCATTATTCTAGTTGTTTTTGCAATTACAATGTTGATGGCGATGTATTCTACTTGGGCGGAACGTAAAGTTGCCGCTTGGTTACAAGACAGAATTGGTCCTAACAGAGCAGGTCCTCTTGGATTACTTCAACCTGTAGCCGATGGATTAAAATTATTCGCGAAAGAAGAATTCGAACCAAATACACCAAATAAATTTTTATTTATGGTAGGGCCTGGAATTGCTATGGGTACTGCTTTAATGACGAGTGCAGTAATTCCTTGGGGCGACAGATTTCATCTTTTTGGACGAGATATTTTATTGCAAGCAACCGATATTGATGTGGCTTTGTTATACATTTTCGGAGTTGTTTCTGTGGGTGTTTATGGAATTATGATTGGTGGATGGGCTTCAAATAATAAATTCTCATTGATTGGGGCGGTTCGTGCCGCTTCGCAAATGGTTTCTTATGAAGTTGCGATGGGACTTTCGATGATTGCTCTTTTGATGATGACGGGAACGTTGAGTTTAAGAGAAATTTCGGCCCAACAAGCAGGGATGAATTGGAATGTTTTTTATCAACCGGTATCTTTTTTAATATTTTTGATTTGTGCATTTGCGGAAACAAATAGAACTCCTTTTGATTTAGCGGAATGTGAAACCGAATTGATTGGCGGATATCACACCGAATATTCTTCTATGAAAATGGGATTTTATTTGTTTGCTGAATATGCGAATATGTTCATTTCTTCGACCATTTTGGCGGTTTTATTCTTCGGGGGTTATAATTATCCTGGAATGAGTTGGGCGGTTGAAAATTGGGGTGTGAATATTGCCAATGTTATAGGAATTGCCGTATTATTTGCAAAAATATGTGGATTTATCTTTTTCTATATGTGGGTTCGATGGACCATTCCAAGATTTAGATACGATCAATTAATGCACTTGGGATGGAGAATTTTAATTCCATTATCGATTGTGAATATTGTGATTACGGGAATTGTGATTTTAAGACACGAAATAATTGCTTACTTAGGATTCTAATTAATATACGAAAAGCCCTAGCCCTGATTGCAGTGAAAATCCCACGCTTTTTAGCGTGGATTGAAACGGAAAGCAGGATTAAGCTTCAAATAAAAAAATAAAAATGTCAATAGAAAGTATATCCTTATCGGGAAGAAAAAAAGTGGTCTCCAACAAGGAAATGACTTTTTTAGAAAGTATGTATTTGGTTGCGATTATTAAAGGTTTGTTTATTACAATCAGACACTTATTTCGCAGAAAAGTAACGATTCAATATCCGGAGCAAGTTCGGGAAATGAGTCCAGTTTATCGTGGGCAACACATGTTGAAACGCGATGAAGAAGGTCGCGAAAACTGCACCGCATGTGGATTGTGTGCATTATCTTGTCCTGCAGAAGCCATCACAATGAAGGCGGAAGAGCGCAAGGCAAATGAAATGCATTTGTACCGTGAGGAAAAATATGCATCAATATATGAGATTAATATGTTGCGTTGTATTTTCTGTGGATTGTGTGAGGAAGCGTGTCCGAAAGATGCAATTTACTTGACCATCTCAAAAGAATTGGTTCCTTCAAGTTATGAAAGAGAAGATTTTATTTTTGGAAAAGACAGATTGGTGATGCCTTTGGACATTGCGATGCAAAATGCTCAACTTAAAAACGCAAACTAATGTCAGCACTACTTATAATATTTTGTGTGTTAGCAGCGATAACTTTATCGACGGCTTTTTTGACGGTTTTCAGTAGAAATCCGATACACAGTGCCATTTATTTGGTGATTTGCTTTTTCTCGATTGCAGGTCATTATTTATTATTGAATTCTCAATTTCTGGCAATTGTTCACATTATCGTGTATTCAGGAGCAATTATGATTTTGTTTTTATTTACGATAATGTTGATGAATTTGAACAAGGAAAACGAAGTCCACAAACCTAGAGTTACGAGATTGGCAGCAGTGATTTTGTTTTGTTCGACGTGTTTGATTTTGATTGCGATTTTCGTAAATTCTAAACCTATCGTTGGAGAATATGACGCTACTGGAGAAGACTTTCAATCGATTAAAAAATTAGGAAACGTACTTTTGAACGAATATATGGTGCCTTTTGAATATGCTTCCATTTTACTTTTGGTGGCGATGATTGGAACAGTTTTATTGTCTAAAAGAGAAAAAACAGAAAAATAATATGAACAATATTTTAAATCAAATAGGTATTGAAAACTATATATTCCTTGCGGTAATACTTTTCAGTATTGGCGTATTTGGAGTTTTATACAGACGAAATGCCATTATCGTTTTTATGTCAATTGAAATTATGTTGAATGCGGTGAATTTGCTTTTTGTAGCTTTTTCAACGTACCACCAAGATGCCCAAGGCCAAGTTTTCGTGTTTTTCTCGATGGCGGTTGCAGCGGCGGAAGTTGCGGTAGGTTTGGCAATATTGGTTTCAATATTTAGAAATTTAGGTTCGATTGATATCGATAATTTGAAAAATTTAAAAGGATAATTTAATGGATACCAATTTAGCTTTAGTATTAATATTGACTCCTTTTTTAGGATTTTTATTAAATGTATTCTTCGGAAAAAGTCTTGGAAAAACGGTTTCGGGAACAATTGGAACGCTTTCGGTAGTAGTTTCATTTGCAGTGACACTTTATTTTTTCTTGCAAATAAATGAAACAAAACAACCCATCCAAATCAATTTATTCGATTGGATGTCTTTCAGTAATTTCAGTGTAAAATTCGGATTTCTTTTAGACCAATTATCACTTTTATGGTTGTTGTTTGTAACAGGAATTGGATCGTTAATTCACCTGTATTCTATCAGTTATATGCATGACGACGAAAATATGCACAAGTTTTTTGCCTATTTAAATCTGTTTATATTCTTTATGATTACTCTTGTAATAGGAAGTAATTTATTGGTTATGTTCATTGGTTGGGAAGGCGTTGGACTTTGTTCGTACCTGTTAATTGGATTTTGGTATAAAAACCAAGACTTCAATGATGCCGCAAAAAAGGCTTTCATTATGAACCGAATTGGTGATTTAGGTTTGCTAATAGGAATATTTATTATTGCAAGTTTATTCAAAACTACTGATTTTGTTGAACTTAAAGAACTTATTCTAGGTGGAACCAATAGTGGCGAAACTTTTTGGATTGCGGCTGCCGCATTAGCTTTGTTTATTGGAGCTTCTGGGAAATCAGCGCAAATTCCTTTGTATACTTGGTTGCCAGACGCTATGGCGGGACCAACACCAGTTTCGGCATTAATTCACGCTGCAACAATGGTAACGGCAGGTATTTTTATGATTACAAGGTTGAACTTCTTTTTTGATTTAGCGCCACAAATTCAGAATCTAATTGCGATTATTGGAGCTATCACTGCTTTGGTAGCGGCTACAATTGGATTGGTTCAAAACGATATCAAAAAAGTATTGGCCTATTCTACGGTTTCACAATTGGGATTAATGTTTTTGGCGTTAGGACTTGGCGCTTATGAAGTTGCCGTTTTCCACGTAATCACGCACGCCTTCTTTAAAGCGTGTTTGTTCTTGGGTTCGGGTTCTGTAATTCACGCCTTGCACGGCGAACAAGATATGAGAAAAATGGGTGGTTTGAAAAAAGCAATGCCAATCACATTTATCACAATGCTAATCGCTTCTTTAGCGATTTCTGGAATCTTTCCATTTGCAGGTTTTTGGTCGAAAGATGAAATATTAATGACGGCTTTCCATACTGATATTCCTCTTTGGGTTATTGGTTCGATTGCTTCAATTATGACTGCTTTCTATATGTTCCGATTGATGTATCTTACGTTCTTCAAGGAATTTAGAGGTACAGAACATCAAAAAAGTCATTTACACGAATCCCCAAAATTAATCACATTGCCATTGGTAATTTTAGCAATTCTAGCCACGTTTGGAGGATTGATTAATTTCCCAGGAAGCAATTGGTTGCACCATTATTTAGAACCAATTATTACAAAAACTGGTCACGAACCTGCTCTTGGAACTACAGAATATATATTGATGGGAATTGCTTTAGTTGGTGCGATTATTGGAATCTCAATTGCATTTGCAAAATACATTAAGCAAAGTCAAGTTCCTTCCGAAGATGCAGAAATTACAGGCGTTACCAAAGTTTTATACAACAAATATTATCTTGACGAAGCCTATACTATTATTTTTGTAAATCCAATAAATGCTGCTTCTCGTTTTTTCAGAGACGTTTTGGAAACTTCATTATCTACATTTGTATATGGATTTGGAAAAGTCACTGAAGCCATCGGAACGCAAGGAAAAAAAGTACAAAGTGGCAGCATCGGATTGTATCTTTTTGCTTTTGTCTTGGGGATTTGCGTACTATTAACCTGTTTATTTATAGCTCAATAATTATACTATGAATGTATCTCTTATATTAATTATACTTTTAGTTGGCGCATTCGCAACGTTTTTAGCGGGTGATAAA
>JBIIFA010000039.1:0-12971 GCA_044237565.1 Flavobacterium sp. | reverse complement strand
GATGAAAATTCGCCAACACAACGCGTTGGTGGAACCATTACAAAAAACTTTAAAACCGTTCAACACGACTACAGAATGTATTCTTTGGATAATTCCTATTCCAAAGAAGATTTGATTGAATGGGAAAAACGAATCCAAAAAGTATTGGGAGATGTTCCTTTGGAATATGTATGCGAATTGAAATATGACGGTGCCTCCATTAGTATTACTTATGAAAACGGACAATTAAAACGAGCTATAACTCGTGGCGATGGTTTTCAAGGCGATGATGTTACCAATAACATCAAAACAATTAAGTCAATTCCGTTAAAATTAAAAGGCAATTTCCCTGAAAAATTTGATGTTAGAGGAGAAATCATTTTGCCGTTTGCCGGTTTTGAAAAAATGAATCAGGAACTTATGGATATTGGCGAATTGCCTTATTCTAATCCAAGAAATACAGCTTCTGGGAGTTTAAAATTACAAGACAGTGCAGAAGTTTCAAAGCGTCCTTTGGATTGTTTGTTGTATTTTATAATAGGTCCAAATTTGCCCTTTCATTCTCAATTTGACAGTTTAGAAAGTGCCAGAAATTGGGGTTTTAAAGTTCCAAACGAGCCAAAATTAGCTCGGAATTTAGACCAAGTATTTCAGTTTATAGATTTTTGGGATGTTCACAGACATAAATTGCCATATGAAACGGATGGAGTAGTGGTGAAAGTCAATAAATTTCAACACCAAGATGAATTGGGTTTTACTGCAAAATCGCCTCGTTGGGCAATGGCATACAAATTTAAATCGGAACAAGTTTCCACGCGATTGAACTCCATTTCCTATCAAGTTGGTCGAACAGGTGCAATTACGCCTGTTGCCAATTTAGAACCTGTGCAATTGGCAGGAACTATCGTAAAACGAGCTTCTTTGCACAATGCAGATCAAATTGAGAAATTAGACATTCGTATTGGAGATGAAGTATTTGTTGAAAAAGGCGGTGAAATTATTCCTAAAATTATTGCGGTCGATTGGAGTAAGCGACCTCTAAATTCAATTCCTACAAGTTATATTTCGCATTGTCCTGAATGTCAAACAGAATTAGTGCGTTCGGAAGGTGAAGCCAATCATTATTGTCCTAATTTTTATGGTTGTCCACCTCAAATTATCGGAAGAATTCAACATTTTATTTCGAGAAAAGCAATGGACATCGAAGGACTTGGCGGAGAAACGGTCGCTTTGTTATTCAATAACGGTTTGGTTCACAATTATGCCGATTTATACAATTTGACAGTGGAACAGATTTTGCCTTTGGAAAGAATGGCACAGAAATCAGCTGAAAATTTGGTTAAAGGTGTTGAGAATTCTAAAAATGTACCATTTGAAAATGTATTATTTGCACTTGGAATTCGATTTGTTGGGGAAACAGTTGCTAAAAAATTAGCCAAACATTACAAAAATATAGATGCTTTAAGCAAAGCTACTTTCATGGATTTGGTTTTGGTGGATGAAATTGGAGAACGAATTGCGCAAAGCGTACTTGATTTTTTTGAAAACCCTATCAATAAAGAGATTATCGAACAGTTAAAAGCGCAAGGTGTTCAGTTTGAAATTGTTGAAAAAATTAACCCAAATGCTACCGATAAATTTGCTGGAAAAACCTTCGTTGTTTCTGGTGTTTTTGAGAAATTTTCACGTGATGATTTGAAAAACGCCATCGAAGATAATGGAGGTAAAGTGGGAAGTTCCATTTCGGCTAAAACAGATTATGTCGTTGCGGGTGATAATATGGGGCCTGCAAAACTTGAAAAAGCAAATTCATTGAAGATTCCAATAATTTCTGAGGATGATTTTATAAAGATGCTTGATTAATTGAATTTTATCTATACGATGATACTTTTACCGTTGTGAGATTTTGATTTGTCGTTATCAAAATAGAAGTCAATTCGCCCCAAATTGATTCCATAACAGCCCGCTTGATTGACTAGCACTTCTTTTCCTTCGCTGTTTTTGAGTACGGTTGGCTTGTCTAAAAATGTATGCGTATGTCCACCAATTATAAGATCGATATCTTTGGTTAAGCCTGCTAATTTTACATCTGAAATTTTTTCTGGTTCGTCTTTGTATTTATATCCAAGGTGAGAAAGACAAATTACAAGATCACATTTTTGTTCTTGTTTAAGGATTCGTGTCATTTCTTGAGCGGTTTCTACAGGATTAAGATATACCGTTTCTTTATAACTTTTTTTGTCTACTAATCCAGCCAATTCAATTCCCAAACCAAAAACTCCTACTTTAATTCCGTTTTTATTGAATATTTTATACGGTTTAGTTTTACCATTAAGTACAGTATTTTCAAAGTTGTAGTTTGAAGTCACAAAGTCAAAATTGGCATTGTGCATTTGGGAATAAAAACCATCAATTCCGTTGTCGAAATCGTGATTTCCCATGGTTCCCAAGTCGTATTTCATCATGCTCATTAGTTTCAATTCCAATTCGCCACCGTAATAGTTAAAATAAGGAGTTCCTTGAAAAATATCCCCAGCATCGAGTAAAAGAACGTTTGGATTCTCTTGACGAATGGTCTCAATTAATGATGCTCTTCTGGCAACGCCACCCATATTTGGATTTCGCGGATGGTCTGCTGGAAATGGGTCAATATAACTGTGTACATCGTTGGTGTGAAGAATTGTTAAGTGTTTTATATCTGTTTTTTCGGTTGATTTGAAACTACTTAATGACAAACCTAATCCCACTAATGCGGTGCTTGCTGCTGTTTTTTGTATAAATTCTCTTCTTTTCATTTTTTGTTTTTTTTAGATAAATTCCAAAGGGTTTATGATTCATTATTTAGCCCCGACTGGAGGGAAAATCCTGTGCTTTGTAGCGCAGATTGGAAGGAAGGCGGGAATAACAATTACAGATTATTACTACCTTTTCGCTTCAAAATAGTTTATTCTTCTACTATTCGTTGATCTTTTATAATTGGAATTGTATCGGTTTCCTTGAAATAATCGATTAGGATATTTCTTAATTTGTAATTTAAATCATATGTCGCTGTTCCTTTTTTAAAGAAATCCATTTTATCGCCACCATTGGCTAAATAATCGTTGGTAATAACATAATAAACGCGCTCATTTTCGATTGGTTTTCCTTGAATTAGAATGTTTTTTGGGCCATTAATGGAAATGGTAAAAGTTATTCCTGAAATTGGGTGCGGTTTTTTCTCGGAAATAAAATAATTCACCATTTCTAAAATTTGTTCCCCTTTTAATGCGACTACTATCGATGTATTTTCAAAAGGCATCACTTCGAAGGCTGTTTTCAGGGTGATTTTTCCTTTAGATATTATAGAACGAATGCCACCGTTGTTAAGAATACACAAATCAATTTTTTTATTTTCACGAGTATAAAAAATGGTATTTCCTCTTTGTAATGTAATGTCTGCTAGCAAATTACCTATTGTTGTTTGCCATTTTCCTGATTTATCAAGAGTTTCTGGTGCATAGGAAATAGGTGCGTTTAATTCCTGATCAATATGTTCTCGGTAAGGTTTTATATAGGCTGCAATTTCTGGAATTTCTTTGTTATTGTTTGTGACTATAATTTCTTTTCCTTCAATTTTTGTAATGTAATATTTATGTTCAGCACAAGAAACTGACAAAATAAATGTTAAGAATAAAACAAAATACCTCGAAACAACGTTATACTTTTTTAGATTTACCATCGGAAATGCGACTTATTTAATTAAATTTGTAATTTAAGTAAAAGTACTATGTTTTTAATTTACATCAAGAATTTTTTGACTAAAAAGATAGTTAATAAATCATTATCAAATGTTAAACTGATTTCAACAGCTTCAAAAATTAAAACTGTTGGGATTGTTTTTGACGAAAGTTATTTCTACGAAAGGGAAGCTTTAGTTCAAAAATTAGTTAAACAAGGAATTGAGGAAAATGATATTAAAGTATTGGTTTTCAAGGATAAAATTAAAAAAAATGAAGTTTTTGATTACCCAACTTTTTGTAATAAAGATTTGAGTTGGACAGCCACATTTAGTAAATCAGAAGTGGTGAATTTTATAAATGAAAATTTCGATTTACTGATTAATTATTATGATGTTGAGAAAATTCCATTATTGTTGCTTTCAAATGAAACGAAAGCAAGTTTTAAAGTTGGTTTTTCGGCAATTGACAAACGCTTGAATCATTTTATGATTAATACAAATGCTGAAAATTATACTGTTTTCATTGACGAATTATTTAAATATTTAAAAATATTAAACAAAATATAGTATGCAATCATTAATAGGGACGGGTGTTGCTTTGGTTACCCCATTCAAAAAAGATTTTTCGGTAGATGTTGAATCGCTAACGAAAATTGTAAATTATCAAGTTGAAAACGGGATTAATTATCTTGTTATTCTTGGAACTACAGCTGAAAATTCTACCTTAAACCAAGAAGAAAAAGAGTTGGTAATTCAAACTGTGGTTGCCACTAATAAAGGAAGATTGCCATTAGTTTTAGGTGTTGGTGGAAATAATACTCAAAAAGTCGTTGCGGAATTAAAAAACAGAGATTTTTCCGATTTTGTTGCAATACTTTCGGTTTCACCTTATTATAATAAACCAACTCAAGAAGGAATTTATCAGCATTTTAAAGCAATTTCTGAAGCTTCGCCAATTCCGGTAATCCTTTATAATGTTCCTGGAAGAACGGGAAGTAATGTTTTACCTTCAACGGTAATTCGTTTGGCAAATGATTTTAAAAATATAGTTGCCATAAAAGAAGCCGCTGGTGATTTGGTTCAAGCGATGCAATTAATTCAGAATAAACCAAAAGATTTTCTTGTAATTTCTGGTGATGATATGATTGCTTTACCGATGGTTTTTGCTGGTGGAAGCGGCGTTATTTCTGTAATTGGTCAAGGTTTTCCAAAACAATTTTCCGAATTGATTCGTTTAGGTTTGGACAGAAAAGTTGATGAAGCTTATAAATTACATTATCTTTTATCAAATAGCATCGATATGATTTTTGAGCAAGGAAATCCTGGCGGAATTAAAGAAGTATTGAAATCGTTAGGGCTTTCGGAAAACACGGTTCGTTTACCATTGGTAAATGCCGATGCTGATTTGGCTTCAAGAATCGCTTTGTTTGTTAACGAAATTGAAAAAAATAAGCGATAATAACGCTATTTTATTATTAGAAAAAAATATTTTGTAATCGCTAAATTAATAACTAAATTTGCAATTGATTTTTAAAGGTTGAAATACCACTAAATCTGCAAAAATTCAATAAAAAAATGAAGAAATTTTTAATCATAGTTCTAATTGTTGTTGGTTTTTCGTCTTGTAGTCAGTATCAAAAGGCACTAAAAACAGAAGATGTTGCGGTGAAATTTGAAGAAGCAAGTAAGCAATATGAAAGTGGTAAATATTCAAAGGCAATTCGACTTTTTGAACAAATTGCTCCATCTTACAGAGGGAAACCCCAAGCTGAAAAATTGTTTTACATGTTTTCTCAGTCGTATTATAAAACAAAACAATATTATTTGTCTGGATACCAATTTGAAAGTTTTGCTGCAGGATATCCAAAAAGTGATAAAATTGAAGAGGCTTCATATTTAGGGGCAAAAAGTTATTCGATGCTGTCTCCAGTTTATAGTTTAGACCAAACAGATACTGATAAAGCAATTGAAAAGTTACAAAATTTTATAGACACCTATCCAAATTCCTCTTATTTGGCCGAAGCTAATGTGGCAGTAAAAGATTTAAGAGAAAAATTAGAAAAAAAAGCATACGAAAATGCGTATGCATACTATAAAATATCAGATTTTAAGTCAGCGATGGTTGCCTTAGATAATTTTATTATAGATTATCCTGGAACACCGTTTAAAGAAAAAGCATTGTTTTATAAGTATGATTCTGCTTATGAATTGGCTACAAACAGTATCGCTTCAAAAATGCAAGATCGTCTGAATGTTGCCAAAGTTGCGTATTCAAACTTATTAAAATTCAATGCAAATACAGAATACAAATTAAAAGCTGACATAATGTTGGCTAAAATAGAGATGGATTTAAAACAATTTTCAAAATAAATAGAAAGTCATGGATTTAAAAAAGACGAATGCTCCCGTAAATACAATTACGTATAACAAAAGTACAATTGAGGAACCAACTGGTAACGTATACGAAGCTATTACCATTATGGCTAAAAGAGCAAACCAAATTAATTCTGAAATCAAAAAGGAATTGACAGAAAAGTTGGAAGAATTTGCAACTTATAATGATAGTTTAGAGGAAGTTTTTGAAAATAAAGAACAAATTGAGGTTTCTAAATTTTACGAAAAATTACCTAAACCACACGCTCTTGCAGTTCAAGAGTGGTTGGATGACAAAATCTACTACAGAGATTCAACTAAATAAGATATAATGTCAGTTTTAAGCGGTAAAAAAATAGTACTAGGGATTTCTGGTGGAATTGCTGCTTATAAAACTGCTTCATTAGTTCGACTATTCATAAAAGCAGGTGCACATGTCCAAGTGATAATGACACCTGCTTCTAAGGATTTTATAACGCCGTTAACTTTGGCAACACTTTCCAAAAGACCCGTTTTTTCAAGTTTTTATAAGGAAGATGATGACCTAATTTCTCAGGACCAAACTTCAAACCAATATTTAGAGTGGAACAATCACGTTGAAATTGCGCTTTGGGCAGATTTGATTGTAATTGCTCCTGCTACCGCAAATACGTTGTCGAAAATGGCAAATGGAATTTGTGATAATATCCTAGTAGCAACCTATTTATCTGCTACTTGTCCTATTTATTTTGCACCTGCAATGGATTTGGATATGTACAAACACCCTTCAACATTATCAAGTTTTTCTAAATTGAAATCGTATGGAAATATAATAATTCCTGCCGAAAGCGGAGAATTAGCCAGTGGTCTTTCGGGTGAAGGGAGAATGTCAGAACCAGAAAATATTGTTGTATTTTTAGAAAAAGATTTAGAGCGAAAATTACCTTTATTAGGTAAAAAAATAATCATAACCGCTGGTCCAACGTACGAAGCTATTGATCCTGTTCGATTTATAGGGAATCATTCTTCAGGGAAAATGGGTTACGATTTAGCGCAAAGTGCAGCTAATTTTGGGGCTTCCGTAATTTTAATTTCTGGGCCTTCTCATTTATCAATTCAAAATAATTTAGTGCAAGTTATTCGGGTGGTTTCTGCTCTAGAAATGTTCGAAGAATGTCAAAAATATTTCGCAACTTGTGATGTATTCATTGGAGCCGCTGCTGTCGCTGATTACAAACCAAAAAATAGTGCCATTCATAAAATAAAAAAGTCGGAAGATTCGTTTACTATAGAATTAGAAAAAACAAAGGATATTTTATCTTCATTGGGTTCAATTAAAAAAAATCAATTTTTAATTGGTTTTGCATTGGAAACTGAAAATGAAATTGAGAATGCGAAGTTGAAAGTTCAGAAAAAAAACTTAGATTTGATAGTTCTAAACTCATTGCAAGACAAAGGTGCGGGATTTGGGGGTTCGACGAATAAAATTACCTTTATTGATAAAGATTTCAAGGTAGAACCTATGGAATTAAAATCGAAAGAAGCGGTTGCGGATGATATTTTAAATAAAATAATAGCCCATTATGATGCGTAATATATTTAGTTTACTTTTAGTTTTAGCTTTTGGAATTGTGCAAGCGCAACAATTGAATTGCACCGTTAACGTCAATGCGGATAAGGCGGCGAGTACCAACAGACAAATATTCAGCACGCTTGAAAAATCATTGACTGAATTTGTAAATAAAACAGATTGGACAGGAGTTACTTATAAGCAAGATGAAAAAATAAATTGTTCCATTTTTATAACCGTTACGGCCTATGATTCCAATCAATTTACAGCTACAATTCAAGTGCAATCTTCAAGAACAATTTACAATTCGACCTATTCATCACCTGTTTTAAATTTTAATGATAAAGATTTTTCGTTTAGATATACAGAATTTGAAAATTTAACTTTCAATCCCAATAGTTTTGACTCAAATCTTATTTCTGTAATTGCATTTTATAGTTATGTAATCATTGGTATGGATGGAGATACTTTTTCAAAACAGGGCGGAAGTAAATATTTAGAAACGGCTCAAGATATTGCCAATGGTGCTATTTCTGGAGGTTACAAAGGTTGGAGTCAATCCGACGGAAATCAAAACCGTTATTTTTTGATAAACGATATGCTTTCAACAACTTTTAGTCCTTTTCGAGATGCTTTATACGAGTATCATTTTGAAGGTTTAGATATGATGCATAAAGACTTAAGTGCAGCAAAAATTAAAATTAAAGAGGCTATTAATACCCTTGCGAAAATTAACCAAACACGTCCAAATGCCTTTTTAACTCGAGTGTTTTTTGATGCAAAATCAGATGAAATTGTGTCTGTTTATTCTGCGGGTCCATCAATGGATCTTCGTGATTTAATTGGAAATTTAAACACTATTTCGCCACTGAATTCAAGTAAATGGGCTGGAATTAGATATTAAAATGGCACAATTTAAATCATTAATTTCATATAATATTTCTAAATGCTAACCTCTCTTTCTATTAATAATTTTGCTTTAATTGACAAATTAGGAATTGATTTTTCTGACGGTTTTTCAATTATTACTGGTGAAACTGGAGCAGGAAAATCAATATTATTGGGAGCATTAGGTTTAGTTTTAGGAAAAAGAGCAGATTTAACTTCCCTAAAAAACAAAGATGAAAAGTGTATTATTGAAGCACATTTCCAAATTTCAAATTATAATTTACAATCTTTTTTTGAAGCCAATGATTTAGATTATGAAGCAGAAACTATCATTCGTAGAGAAATATTGCCTTCTGGAAAATCACGTGCTTTTATAAATGACAGTCCTGTAAACCTTCAGGAATTGCAAGATTTGAGTTTTTTTTTAATAGATATTCATTCACAACATCAAACCCAAGAACTTTCAGAAGAGACTTTTCAATTTCAAATTATAGATGCTGTTGCCAATAATTTTGACGTTATTGCCTCTTATTCAACGTTTTTGAAATCTTATAAAAAAGATAAATCTCAACTTACAATTTTAAACACCCAACTTCAAACAGTTCTGAAAGAGCAGGATTACAATACTTTTTTATTAGAAGAATTGCTAGCAGCACAGCTGAAATTGAATGAGCAAGAAGAATTGGAGCAAATTTACGACCAACTAAATAATGTTGAATTCATAAAAGAAAATCTAGATAAATCTCTGGCTTTAGCCAATGAAGAACAATTTGGAATTCAACAAAATTTAAAGGAATTGAAAATTTCTTTGCAAAAAACAGTTGGTTTTTCTTCGGATTATAAAGATTTATTCGAAAGGATAAATAGCGTTTCCATTGAATTTGAAGACATTTCAACTGAATTAAACCAACTTTCGGAAAATTTGATTAATGATCCGAAACAATTGGATTTAGTCAATCAGAAATTGCAAACTATTTATAATTTACAGAAAAAGCACCAAGTTGGTTCTATCTCGGAATTGCTTGAAATTCAAAATGATTTGGATAATAAGGTAGTTTCTGTTGGAGAATTGGAAATTGAAATAAATCAATTAACGACTAAAATTCAGAATACGACTTTAGAATTAGACAATTTTGCAACTATAATTCGAGAAAATCGATTGAAGTCGGTTCCTGTTTTATCAGAAAAATTAATTTTTATTTTGGAGCAATTAGGAATGCCAAATGTTAGATTTAATATGGAATTAAAACCATCAGATACTTATTTTGCAAATGGAAAAGATGAATTACAATTTTTATTTTCAGCTAATAAAGGTTCTGATTTTGGATTGTTAAAAAAAGTAGCTTCTGGAGGAGAATTATCGAGAATTATGTTGGCTACAAAAGCAATTTTAGCTCAATATTCCAATTTGCCAACTATCATTTTTGATGAAATTGACACGGGCGTTTCAGGTGAAATTGCGAATAAAATGGGGGATATAATGAAAGAAATGAGTACTAAAATGCAAGTTTTCTCCATTACACATTTGCCACAAATCGCTGCCAAAGGAAATGTGCATTACAAAGTTTATAAATCAATTCAAGGCGAACGTACGATTTCAGAATTAAAATTACTTTCGTCAGAGGAACGAATTGTAGAAATTGCAGAAATGCTATCAGGAAAAGACATTTCTGATTCTGCTTTAAATCATGCAAAAGCCTTATTAAATTAAATAATTTTTTACTTTTGCAAAAGAAAAAAATCAACAATAATCACATAAACGAATAAATTACAAAAATGATTATAGAACCAAGAATGAGAGGATTTATTTGCTTGACAGCACATCCAAAAGGTTGTGAGCAAAGTGTTAAAAATCAAATTGAATATGTAAAATCGAAAGGACCAATTGACGGAGCTAAAAAAGTTTTGGTAATTGGCGCTTCAACTGGTTTTGGTTTGGCATCAAGAATTACAAGTGCTTTTGGTTCAAATGCCTCTACAATTGGAGTGTTTTTTGAGAAACCACCTTCCGAAGGAAAAACGGCTTCTCCTGGTTGGTATAATTCTGCAGCATTCGAAAAGTTGGCTCAGGAAGCCGGTTTGTATGCAAAAAGTATCAATGGGGATGCATTTTCAAATGAAATTAAAAAACAAACATTAGACTTAATAAAATCTGATTTGGGCCAAGTTGATTTGGTTATTTATAGTTTGGCTTCACCAGTGCGGATGAACCCAAATACAGGAGTTTTACACCGTTCTGTTTTGAAACCAATTGGAAGTACATTTACTAATAAAACGGTAGATTTTCATTCAGGGGTTGTTTCAAATATTAGTATTGAGCCTTGTAACGAGGAAGATATTGAAAATACGGTTGCCGTTATGGGTGGTGAAGATTGGTCGATGTGGATTGAAGATTTAAAAGCAGCTAATTTATTGGCTCCAGGTGCAAAAACAGTTGCTTATTCTTATATTGGACCTTCATTAACAGAAGCTGTTTACAGAAAAGGGACGATAGGACGTGCAAAAGATCACTTGGAAGCAACCGCTTTTTCTATAACTGACAGTTTGAAATCTATCGGTGGAACTGCGTTCGTTTCTGTAAATAAAGCATTGGTAACCCAAGCAAGTTCAGCAATTCCAGTTATTCCATTGTATATTTCTTTACTATATAAAATAATGAAAGAAGAAGGAATTCACGAAGGGTGCATCGAACAGATTCAACGTTTGTATCAAAATAAATTGTATGCTGGTACTGATATTCCAATAGATGAAAAAGGAAGAATTCGTATTGATGATTGGGAAATGAGAGCGGATGTTCAGGAGAAAGTTGCTAAATTATGGGAGCAAGCTACAACGGAAAATTTACTTTCAATTGGTGATTTAGAAGGCTATAAAAAAGATTTTCATAACCTTTTCGGATTTGGATTTGAAGGAGTAAATTACGATGCGGATACAGATGAAATGGTTCCTGTTTCAAGTATAGTTTAAGTATAAAATATTATTTAGCCACAAATTCACTGATTTTTAGAAATATAATCTTTGAATTTGTGGCTTTTTTTAAAAAATATAAGACATGTATAATTTATTAAAAGGTAAGCGAGGAATTATCTTTGGAGCATTAGACGAAAATTCTATAGCATGGAAAACTGCAGAACGTGTTCATGAAGAAGGCGGAATTTTTGTTTTAACCAACGCGGCAGCTTCCATTAGATTGGGAACAATTGATGTATTAGCACAAAAAACAAATTCGCAAATAATTCCTGCCGACGCAACTTCTGTTGAAGATTTGGAGAATTTAGTAGACAAAGCAATTGAAATCCTAGGCGGAAAAATTGATTTTGTTTTACATTCCATAGGGATGTCTGTAAATGTTAGAAAAGGGAATCATTACACCAACCAAAATTATGAATACACAGAAAAAGGTTGGAATGTTTCGGCTGTTTCTTTTCATAAAGTGATGCAAGTACTATATAAAAAAGAGGCGATGAACGAGTGGGGGAGCATTGTTGCATTGACTTATATGGCATCGCAACGAGTTTTTCCAGATTATAATGATATGGCAGACAACAAAGCTTTTTTAGAATCTATTGCGCGTAGTTTTGGTTATTTCTTTGGTAAAGATAAAAAAGTGAGAGTGAACACTATTTCGCAATCACCAACACCAACAAAAGCTGGGCATGGAGTAAAAGGTTTTGATGAATTTATTTCCTATTCAGAAGCAATGGCGCCACTTGGAAACGCAACCGCATTGGATTGTGCTAATTATACCGTTGCCATGTTTTCAGATTTGACAAAACGGGTGACTTTGCAAAATTTATACAACGATGGGGGATTCTCAAATATGGGAGTAAGCCAGGAAGTTTTGAAGCGGTTTTAGTTTTTTATTTATAAAGATTATCTTTGTTAAATTATAAGTATAAATATAGAATCAAAACGATGTATTTTTCATTAATTATTCCTGTTTTCAATCGTCCAGAAGAAATTAAAGAACTTCTAGAAAGTCTATTTAATGTCGATTTTCAAGATGATTTTGAAGTTTTAATCGTTGAAGATGGTTCTACTTTGCCTTGTGATAAAGTAATTGATTCGTATAAAAGCAAATTGAATATTTCTTATCATTATAAATATAATTCAGGTCCTGGAGATTCAAGAAATTTCGGAATGAATTTGGCTAAGGGAGATTATTTTTTGATTTTTGATTCCGACTGTATTATTCCTAATAACTATTTGTCGGAAGTTTCCAAACAATTAAAACTGAAATATGTTGATTGCTTTGGTGGTCCCGATAAAGCATTGGCAAGCTTTTCAAACATTCAAAAAGCGATAAGTTTTTCAATGACTTCATTCTTGACTACTGGGGGTATTCGTGGCGGTTCAGAAAAAATTGACCGATTCCAACCTAGAAGTTTCAATATGGGACTGTCTAAGAAAGCCTTTCAAGCCTCAGGTGGTTTTGGAAATATTCACCCGGGTGAAGATCCAGAT
>JBIIFA010000154.1:0-4662 GCA_044237565.1 Flavobacterium sp. | reverse complement strand
AAAAATAACGATGGAGACATCGTAACTCGAACAGAGCATGTTTGCAAAGAAAAATATTCATTATAATAGCTTAAAGTAATTAGCATCCATAGCATATAGTTGATGAAAGAAGAAGACGAAGATAATAATATCACAAATGAAGACGAATTTAACGAAGGGTTAAACGAATCTCCAATGGAGGATGGCTTTGAAGATATAAAATCTTCTGAAGGGAAGCACTTTTACGAAAATGACGAAGACGGCAGCGATACCATTACCAAAGTTACAGGAATGTACAAAGATTGGTTTTTGGATTATGCCTCTTATGTGATTCTTGAGCGTGCTGTTCCTGCAATTGAAGACGGTTTCAAACCAGTTCAACGTCGTATAATGCACTCGCTCAAGGAGTTGGATGACGGTCGCTATAATAAAGTTGCCAATGTTGTTGGTCATACGATGCAATACCATCCCCACGGAGATCAGAGTATTGGCGATGCTATGGTACAAATTGGTCAAAGAGAATTATTGATTGATTGCCAAGGAAACTGGGGAAATATCCTTACAGGAGATAGCGCAGCAGCTTCTCGATACATTGAAGCTCGATTGTCAAAGTTTGCTTTGGAAGTTTTATATTCTCCAAAAATAACCGATTGGGGCGTTTCCTATGATGGTCGTCGTGCTGAACCTAATAATTTACCCGTAAAATTCCCATTATTATTGGCTTCAGGAGCCGAAGGAATTGCAGTTGGACTTTCAACAAAAGTATTGCCCCACAATTTTAACGAATTAATTGACGCTTCCATAAAAATATTAAAAGGAAAACCTTTTCAACTATTTCCAGATTTTCAAACAGCGGGAATTGCAGATGTTTCCAATTACAATGATGGTTTGCGTGGCGGAAGAGTTCGTGTTCGTGCTAAAATTGGACAATTAGACAAAAATACGTTGGTGATTACCCAAATTCCGTTTTCTACAAATACAACTACTTTAATAGACAGTATTTTGAAAGCCAACGAAAAAGGGAAAATCAAAATCAAGAAAATTGAAGACAATACTGCAGCGGATGTTGAAATTTTAATTCATCTTTTTCCAGGTGTTTCTCCTGATAAAACCATTGATGCTTTATTTGCTTTTACGGCCTGCGAAACTTCAGTTGCGCCTTTGGGATGTGTGATTGAAGACAATAAACCGCTATTTATTGGTGTTTCTGAAATGTTGAAAATTTCAACAAACAGAACCGTTCAATTGCTAAAAAGCGAACTCGAAATTCAATTAAGTGAATTAGAAGAACAATGGCATTTTGCTTCGTTGGAACGTATTTTTATAGAACAAAAAGTGTATCGTTTAATTGAGGAAGAAACTACAAAAGAAGGCGTAATTTCTGCAATTGACGAAGGTTTAAAACCACATATAAAACATTTAAAACGAGCTATTACTGAAGAAGATATTCTTCGTTTGACAGAAATTCGAATTATGCGTATTTCGAAATTTGATAGCAATAAAGCCCAAGACAAAATCGAGGCTTTAGAAGGCGATATTGAACAAGTAAAACACGATTTAGCTAACTTAATTGATTTTGCAATAGCCTTTTTTACTCGCCTTAAAGAGAAATACGGAAAAGGGAGAGAACGTCAAACAGAACTTCGGATTTTTGATGATATTGAAGCAACGAAAGTGGTTTTGAGAAACACAAAATTGTATGTAAATAAGGAAGAAGGATTTGTCGGCACAAGCCTTAAAAAAGATGAATACGTTACAGATTGTTCCGATATTGATGACGTAATCGTTTTTATGCGTGATGGAAAAATGATGATCACTAAAGTGGATGCCAAAACATTTGTTGGAAAAGACATTATTCATATCGCAATTTTTGATAGAAGTGACAAGCGTACGATATATAATATGATTTATCGCGATGGAAAATCAGGCCCTTCGTACATCAAAAGGTTTAATGTTTCTGGAGTTACACGTGATAAACCGTATGATTTAACAAATGAAACTCCTGGTTCACAAGTACTTTATTTTTCTTGCAATCCAAATGGTGAGGCTGAAGTAATTACGATTTTATTACGCCAAGTAGGAAGTGTGAAAAAATTAAAATTCGATATTGATTTTGCAAAATTAGCTATCAAGGGTCGAACCTCTAAAGGAAACATAGTTACCAAATATCCTATCAAAAAGATTGAACTTAAGGAAAAAGGGATTTCAACATTATTACCAAGAAAAGTATGGTTTGACGATACTGTTCAACGATTAAATGTTGATGGCCGTGGTGAATTACTTGGTGAATTTAGACCAAGTGATAAAATTCTAATCATCCAACAATCAGGAAAACTAAAAGTTATCACTCCAGAATTATCAACACATTTTGAAGAAGATATGGTTGTTCTTGAAAAATGGATTCCTAAAAAACCAATTTCTGCTATTTATTATGATGGTGAAAAAGAGCGTTATTTCATTAAACGTTTCTTGGTAGAAGTAGAAAATAAAGAAGAATTTTTCATTACGGAACATCCAAATTCACAATTGGAAATTGTTTCTACGGATTATCGACCTGTTGCTGAATTAATATTCAACAAAATAAAAGGTATCCAGAAAGACAACATGACTGTAGATATCGAATCATTTATTGCTGTTAAAGGTTTTAAAGCACTTGGAAATCAATTGACAACCGACAAAGTAAAACAAGTAAATTTATTAGAATCTTTGCCTTATGAAGCTCCTGAAGAAGTAATTCCAGAGGAAATTGAAGTGGATGGTGATGTTGAAATTGATGGCTTTGATGATTCAGAGATTCAACTTGACGATGACGGACAAATAACTTTGTTTTAATATAAACAAACCCAATTCCATAAAATAGTATTTGCAACATTAAGTTGATGTTCTATCAATAAATTTAAAAATTTAAAATGCCGATTTCTACTACTTTTTCATCTGTTTTTAGCAAAGATTGGGAAATCAATTTTACACAGTGCACACCAAATGGATATTTAAAATACACCGATTTATGCAATTTATTGCAATTAACAGCTGCCGCACATTCGGAATTAGGTGGGATTAGTTTTTCTGATATGCAGGAATTCAATCAAGCTTGGGTTTTGAGTAGAATGCGAGTTGAAGTATCCGAATTGCCAAAATGGAAAGATACCATAACTATAAAAACTTGGATAAACACACTTGAAAATTCCCGATCCGTTCGCGCATTAGAAGTTTATGTAAATGGGAGAAAAATTGTTGGTTCGGAAACCTTTTGGGCGGTTTTAAATACCAAAAAAAGACGTCCCGAAGCTTTGGCATTACCTTACGAACATTTTGAAATTTTCCCTGAAAATAAAGCTACAAAAAAAAGTTTTTCAAAAATTCAACTTATTGACGATAAACAAGAAGTATTCCAGAAAGTAGTTGTTCTTTCTGATTTGGATATTGTAAACCATGTCAATAACGTCAAGTATTTAGAATGGTGTTTGGATTTTGTTTCATCAGAATTAATTCTCAATCAAAAAATAGATAGTTTTGAAATGAATTTTATGAAGGAATTGTCTTTAAATGATACTGTTATAATTCACGAAAATATATTAGACCAAAAAACTATTTTTTCTGTTACAAAAGAAGAGAAAATAAGTTTTGCGTTGGAAATAAATTGGAAATAAAAAAGCTCTGATTTCTCAGAGCTTCTTCTATTTAAACTGTTTCTAAAGCTGGTACTTTATTCTTGACTACCAACCTAAAACCTTCACCGTGAATATTAAGTATTTCTACATTTTCATCTAGTTTTAGGTATTTTCTTAGTTTTGCGATGTAAACATCCATACTTCTTGAAGTGAAATAATTGTCATCTCTCCAGATTTTTGTGAGTGCTAACTCTCTTGGCATCAAATCATTTTCATAAAGCACTAATAATTTAAGCAATTCATTTTCTTTAGGAGAAAGCTTGATTGGTTCTTGATTTTTGTAGGTCAAGAAACGTAATTTAGAATTAAGGTGGAAATTTCCAACTTGAAATTCAAATTTAGTAACATCCGTTTTTGTATCCGAAGATTTTCTTTGAATGATTGCTCTAATTTTCATCAATAATACCTCAGAATCAAAAGGTTTGTTTAAGTAATCATCGGCACCAACTTTATATCCTTTTAACACATCCTCTTTCATTGATTTTGCAGTTAAGAAAATGATTGGCACTTCTTTATTTTTTTCTCTAATTTCTTTGGCTAAAGTATAACCATCTTTATAAGGCATCATAACATCTAAAATACACAAATCATACGTGTCTTTTTTGAATTTTTCAAAACCTTCCATTCCGTTTTTTGCTAATGTAACATCAAAATCGTTTAGCATTAAATAGTCCTTTAGAATGGCTCCGAAATTTTGATCGTCTTCTACTAAAAGAATTTTTTTGTTGTCTGTTTCCATAATAATTAATTAATTAGTGGTAATTTTATAATAAATGTACTTCCTTTTCCTTTTTCACTTTCCACATAAACTTCGCCATTGTGATCTTCAACAATTCTTTTCACGTAGGCTAATCCAAGTCCGTGTCCTTTTACATTATGCAAATCTCCGGTGTGTTCTCGATAGAATTTCTCAAAAATTCTCTTTTGAGCCACTTTACTCATTCCTGCTCCCTGGTCTTTGATTTTGATAATTACAAAATCTTTTACGTTTTCCGTATATATATCTATAACA
>JBIIFA010000153.1:0-4669 GCA_044237565.1 Flavobacterium sp. | reverse complement strand
GCTTTTACAGGACCTAAAACCTGTGAAACTTTATCGAATTGGTAGTTTTTGAACCATTCTAAAATTCCAATGGTTTTCATAATTGGATTGTCTAAATTCACATGCGCGGCGTGACTTGCAGTCCCAAGAACCTGAACATCAAGAACCACCAATCCCTTTTCGGCTATTGCCAATTGCATTTGCGTAGGCTCGCCAACGATAGCGCAATCCAACTCAGGCAAGAATTTCAACACGCTATTAAGTCCGTTATGACCACTACTTTCCTCCTCTGCAGAGGCGACTATCACAATATTATGCGATAAATTTTCGGCTTTATGAAGATTTGTAAAAGCTGCGATTAGCGAAACTAAACAACCTCCAGCGTCATTACTCCCGAGTCCGAAAAGCTTGTCGCCTTCAACAATGGCAGAAAACGGATCAATTGTGTAGCCTTGATTTGGGTTTACTGTATCATGATGAGAATTCAATAATAACGTGGGTTTTGATTTATCGAAATGCAAATTATAAGCCCATATATTGTTGTTATTTCGCTCAAAAGGGATTTCGTTTTCTATAAACCAAGCTTCAATTAATAGTGCTGTTTTGTCTTCTTCACTTGAAAAAGAAGGTGTTTCAATAAGTTTTTTCAACAACTCAATTGCCTCTATAGTAATTTTTTCAATCGACTTCATAAATTATAGTTTAATAGTGGTGAAAATTGAATTCTCATTAGACAACAAGTTTGGGCTTCCAATAATAACCTTTTCGACTCCCTTTTTTAAGGCATAAAAACAATTATCCATTTTTGGAATCATTCCTGAGTGGATTGCTTTTTTATTTAATAATTCTTTGTAATCCTGTTCGTTTATTTGCAGAATAACGGAATTTTCATCTTCTGGATCTGCTAATACACCTTGTTTTTGGAAACAATAAAGGAGTGAAACTTCAAAAATCGTACTCAAAGAAATTGCAATTTCACTGGCAATCGTATCTGCATTGGTATTTAAAACTTGCCCTTTATTATCATGCGTAATTGCACAAAAAACAGGCGAAATCCCAATAGAAATAAAGGCTTGTAAGAGTTCGGAATTTACCTTTTTTACATCGCCAACAAAACCAAAATCAATTGTTGGGTGGTTTCTTTTCTCGGATTGAATTAAATTTCCATCGGCACCAGAAAGTCCAATAGCATTGCAATTTAACGCTTGCAATTGAGCAACGATATTTTTGTTAATTGCTCCAGCATAAGTCATCACAGCCACATCAAGCATGGGTGCATCCGTAATTCTGCGACCATCAATTAACTGAGGTGTTAAGCCAATACTTTCAGCCATTTTTGTTGCTAATTTTCCACCTCCGTGAACGAGTATTTTATGTCCTTGGATTTTAGAAAAATCAGCTAAAAAAAGTAACAATTCATACGGGTTGTCAATTATATTTCCTCCTATTTTTACAACAGTAATTTCTGCTTTATTTTTCATCTTTCAAGATTTTTTGTAAAACCAATTGCGCAGAATAGGTTCTATTATTGGCCTGATTCATAACAATAGAATTCTCACTGTCAATTACTTCATCGGTAACAATTACGTTTCTTCTAACGGGCAAACAGTGCATAAATTTAGCATTATTGGTCAGTTTCATTTTATCTGCAGTCACAGTCCAATTCGGATCTGAATTGGTTATTTGTCCGTATTGATTGTAATTGCTCCAATTTTTAGCATAGATAAAATCGGCGTTTTCAAAGGCTTTATCTTGGTTATATTCTATTTTAGAATTCTTAGTAATTTTTGGGTTCAACTCGTAACCTTCGGGGTGCGTAATCACAAAATCAGCATCTTGAAGTTGCATCATTTCTACAAAAGAATTGGGAACCGCCTGGGGCAACGCTTTTGGATGTGGCGCCCACGAAAGCACTACTTTTGGTCGGTGATTTGGTTTAAATTCTTCAATTGTAATAGCGTCTGCAAGAGCTTGTAATGGATGTCCCGTAGCACTTTCCATATTGATTATTGGCACGGTTGCATATTTCATAAAACCTGAAATTACAACTTCGGAATTATCCTTTTCCTTGTCTTTTAATTCCGCAAAAGCACGAATTGCAATAACATCACAATATTGAGAAACGACTTCTGCCGCTTCTTTAATATGCTCCGAAGCCCCTTGATTCATTATGGCGCCATCTTCAAATTCCAAGGTCCACCCTTCGTTTGTAAAGTTCATAACCATAACATTCATTCCTAGATTTAAAGCGGCTTTTTGAGTACTCAAACGCGTTCTTAAACTTGGATTGAAAAACAACATCCCTAAGGTTTTATTTTTTCCTAGTTTTTTGTTTTTTAATGGATTTTCTTTAATTTCTAAAGCTTCTGACACCCATTTTTTTAAAGAATCGATGTCGTTTAAGGATATGAAATTCATAGTATTATGCTTTAATTTCTTCTAAAGCTTCTTTCAAAACTTTAACAAAATGATTGATAGCTTCTTTTGTAATCGTTAGCGGCGGGAGAATTCGAAGAAGGTTTTTATTACTAGAATTACCTGTAAATACATGTTTTTCTAGAATCATTTTCTTTCGAAGTTCACTCACATCAAAATCAAATTCCAATCCCAACATTAATCCTTTTCCTTTTATTTTTTTGACATAAGGCATGTCTTTTATAACTTCCAAAAAGTGATTATAAACTAACGTTGCGTTTTCTTGTAGTTTTTCTTTTTCAATGGTTTCCAAGACTGCAATTCCTGCTGCACACGACAAATGACTTCCTCCAAAAGTAGTCCCTAACAATCCAAAACTCGCTTTGATTTTTGGAGAAATTAAGATTCCACCAATTGGAAAACCATTTCCCATTCCTTTAGCAATAGAGATAACATCTGGTTTTATACCGTGATATTGGTGCGCAAAAAACTTTCCGCTTCGTCCATATCCCGATTGTACTTCGTCTAAAATTAAAACAACATCGTGTTTCTCACAGGCAAGTTCTAAGGCCTGAAAAAAATCAGTTGTACCTTCATCTAATCCGCCAACTCCTTGAATTCCTTCAATTATCACACAACAAACATCTCCCTTTTCGAGTTCTTTTTCTACCAATTCAATTTTATTTAACGGTAAAAAAGTTACGCTTTGTTGCGCATTCATTGGAGCTACAATCTTTTTATTGTCCGTTGCTGCAACGGCTGCAGAAGTTCTTCCGTGAAACGAATTTTCAAACGCAATAATTCGTGATTTCTCCGTGTGAAAAGAGGCTAATTTTAATGCATTTTCATTTGCTTCAGCACCCGAACTACACAAAAACAAACTATAATCTTCGTATCCAGAGAGTTCTCCCAATTTTTTTGCCAATTCCACTTGAAGTGGATTTTGAATTGCATTGGAATAAAAACCAATTTTATCTAACTGGTCTTTAAGCTTATTTACATATTTAGGATGGCTGTGGCCAATGGAAATAACTCCGTGACCGCTATATAAGTCTAAATATTCAACACCATTTTCATCTGTAATAATACAATCAAATGCCTTTACAGGTGTAATTGAATAAAGTGGGTAAACGTCAAATAAATTCATT
The DNA here is from genome assembly GCA_044237565.1 of Flavobacterium sp. GTDB lineage: Bacteria > Bacteroidota > Bacteroidia > Flavobacteriales > Flavobacteriaceae > Flavobacterium. The sequence goes on along the minus strand of JBIIFA010000153.1, from coordinate 1,127 downwards.
TTGTGTGTTTTATAAATTAAAAACCGCTTGATTTCAGTAATATTCCTTCTGTTTCATCGAATCCGAACATCAAATTCATATTTTGAATTGCTTGCCCAGAAGCGCCTTTCAAAAGATTATCAATTACAGATGTAATTAGAACATAATCGCCTTTTTTCTCAATACTTATTATGCATTTATTAGTTTGTACCACTTGCTTCAAATTAATTTCCGAAGTGGTAACCACTACAAACGGAGCACTTTTATAATATTCTTCAAAGATTTTTACCAAACTTTCTAATGATAATGCTGTTTTAGTGTAAGTTGTTGCAAAAATTCCTCTTGTAAAATCGCCACGATTCGGAATTAGAAGTACTTCTTGGTCAAAATCCTTTTGAATTGCTGATAAACTTCTGTGAATTTCTCCTAAATGTTGGTGTTCAAAAGCTTTGTAATGCGACATATTATTATTTCTCCAACTGTTGTGCGTCGTGGCACTTGGTTGAACGCCAGCACCCGTACTTCCTGTAGTTGCATTAATATGAATGCTATTCTGTAACTCATTTGCGGCAGCTAAAGGCAACAAAGCCAACTGAATTGCCGTAGCAAAACAACCCGGATTTGCAATACAATCGGCTGATTTAATTTCCGATTTATTTAATTCTGGCAATCCATAAATAAAGGTTTTATCTTGAAATTCAATATCTTTCAGCAATCTGAAATCATTTCCTAAATCAATTATTTTGGTATTTTTATTAAATTGATTTTCGGATAAAAACGCTTTTGATTTCCCATGTCCCAAACATAGAAAAACAAGATTTACGTTTGGATTTATTGCATCTGTAAAAACCAGATTTGAATCTCCTAATAAGTCTTGGTGCACACTTGAAATTTGTTTTCCCGCATTTGTGGTGCTGTAAACAAAATCAATATTCACCTTGGAATGATGAATCAACAAACGAATTAATTCACCTGCCGTATATCCTGAACCGCCAATTATTCCAATATTAATCATAATCCAAGTGGTTTATTTGAGTGTAAATATTTTGTGCATTTCCCATTATTTTTATAAATCCTTTCGCATCGTCCGCAGTCCAAGCATTGTTCATTTCTCCGTATTGTCCGAATTTAGAATTCATTAAATCGTG
>JBIIFA010000038.1:0-13048 GCA_044237565.1 Flavobacterium sp. | reverse complement strand
TTCGAAGCCAACCAAAATAGTGGAACGGTATTGAATCCCATATTTATGACAAGCTTCGTAAGTTGATATTCTTCCCTGTTCGATTTCTTGAACAACTTGTAATTTAAAAGACATTGTATAATCTTTTTGTGTGCGCTTTACATAGCCTTTCTTCGCGTTTATCCATAAGGCTACTTTTTGTGTATCGCTATTTCAGGAAAAGACGGTTATTTGATTAGCGGCCAAGGCTCCAGAGACAATTTACTTTAAACAAACCGCCCTGATTTCATTACTTTAAAGTTGTTCCGTCTGTACACAATAACTCAGAGGCGGTTCCACTCTCAAAGCGAGCCCAGTTCAAAGGAAGCCCAAATGGGGCTGTAGGTGTTTCAAACCCTTGAATTAAGGCCTGTGAAAAGCCTGCCAATGAAAATTTAAAGTTTTTAGGTAAAACTAATTATATTTAACTTTCAAATTTAAAAAAATGCTTTTAATCGATTTTTCAACTATATAAATCGAATAAATGTTTTATTTAGTGTTACTATTCCATGAATTTTAAGTCAAATAAAGTAGCTTTGCATGAGAAATTAGAATATGTTAGAAAAAGACAATAAAAAGATAGAAAAAACCGTAATTGTTGGTATTGTAACCCAAAAACAAGACGAAGATAAGCTTCAGGAATATCTTGACGAATTGGAATTTTTGACTTTTACCGCTGGTGGTGAAGTTGTTAAAAGATTTACTCAAAAAATGGAGCGCCCTAATCCAAAAACGTTTGTTGGAACAGGAAAAATGGAAGAAATCAATCAATATGTTATCGAAAATGATATTTCAACGGTTATTTTTGATGATGAATTGTCGCCATCGCAGCAAAAAAACATTTCTAAAATAATTGACTGTAAAATCCTTGACAGAACCCACCTCATCTTAGACATATTTGCCCAAAGAGCGGAAACTTCTTATGCAAGAACGCAAGTAGAATTAGCGCAATGTCAATATTTACTCCCGAGATTATCTGGAATGTGGACGCACTTGGAAAGACAAAAAGGAGGAATCGGAATGCGTGGTCCTGGAGAAACTGAAATTGAAACTGACCGACGAATTGTGCGGGATCGAATTGCTTTATTAAAAGAAAAAATCAAAACTATCGATAAACAAATGGGAGTGCAACGAGGAAATCGAGGCGCAATGGTCCGAGTAGCTTTAGTTGGTTATACCAATGTTGGGAAATCAACTTTAATGAACGCCATAGGGAAAAGTGATGTATTTGTAGAGAATAAATTGTTTGCAACCTTAGACACAACCGTTAGGAAAGTGGTGATAAAAAACCTCCCGTTTTTACTTTCTGACACTGTAGGATTCATTAGAAAACTACCAACTCAACTTGTAGATTCTTTCAAAAGTACGCTCGACGAAGTTCGGGAAGCCGATTTATTGTTGCACGTTGTAGATATTTCGCATCCCGAATTTGAAGACCATATTGAATCTGTAAATCAAACATTGGCCGACATCAAAAGTAATAATAAGCCTATAATTATGGTTTTTAATAAAATTGATGCTTATAAACATTTGACTATTGATGAAGATGATTTAATCACTGAAAAAACCAAAAAACATTATACATTAGAAGAGTGGAAAACGACTTGGATGAACAATATAGGAAAAGAAAAAGCACTGTTTATTTCAGCAACAAACAAAGAAAATTTCGAGGTATTTCGGGAGCGCGTTTATGAAACAGTTAGAGAAATTCACATCACGAGATTTCCATATAATAAGTTTTTATATCCCGATTATAAAGATGCAATCGAGAAAGAAGATAAAGAAGATTAACGTACAACCCTTTAATTTATTGTTATTAAAGGGTTTGTTTTTATTATTAAAATCCAAAATTTACAGCCAGTCCAAAAACTTGTCGCGTTTGAAATCCTTGAAAAGCATTGTCGTCATAAATGGCTTGCATCGATAAATTAGTTGATAAATAACGATTAATTTTCATTACAACATTAATCTGATAATCTAAATCTATATTTTCAGGTTTTTCAATATAATTCGAATAAACGCTAAGGATATTTTCAAGTGAGACATTCGTCATCAAATTGAATTTAAAATATCCCGAACCATAAAACCCAAGTTCATACCTTAAATGTTTTCCTTCTTCAACTCCAAAATAACCTTTATTTGGAACTGTAAAATCTGAATCTACAATGGTAATTTTTGAGGTGGCTGGAGCAATATTGAATTTCAGATTGTTCGATTTTTTCCACAACATTCCAGGACCAAAAGTTAAATATCCAGGCGATAACAAATCGGTGGTTTCTGTTCTGATTTCTGCGCCGTTTGAATCTTTCCCATATACGTACCCTTTGGCAATTTGTGTTTTAAAATTCAAAATAGCAGAATAATACCAAAGTCCTTTAGCTTTTTTGCCAAAAAGTGAATTCAATTCTAATCGGTCGTCTGTTTTTTTCTCGAAAGGCGAATTTTTAGTTTTTACCAATCCATAAGAAGCAATAATTTTGTTGTCCCAAGTTACATTATTCTTTTTGTAATTGAAATCATAGTTGACCCCAACGTTTCCAGAAAGATTGTTTTCACCTCCAGCGGCCCAATTATTAAAATTGGATTGATTGAAAAGTAATGAAAAATTTCCTTTTTGAGTCCAAACTTTCAAAGTATCCGGTTTAATCAAATCTTGAGATTGCGCAGATGAAATCCCAAATATACAAAGCAAAATAATTCCTAATTTTTTCATTTTTGAATGGTATTAAATTATTATTATTTCTTGTACAAAGGAACTGCTGAACAGGCTTCTCCATACATAATACTTTTTGCAAAAGGCTGCAAATATTGGGCTACTAAAACATAGGCACTCATTGGAACTGGTTTTTTCGAACATCCTTTTACAATAACGGACTTGTTTTTAAAACCGGAATAATCAATTGTAGGTAAAATTTCTTGGTATAATGAGGTGTCTAAATCTTCTATTGTTCCATTCATAATTTTCTTGGCAAATGGAGCCAATTGCAATGCAACTAAAATGGAAGCCCAAGCAGGAACTATGGCGTCGGTACTACAAAAAACAGCAACATAATTATCTTGATATTTCGACCAATCGTGTTGTTTCAAATGCTCCCGAAACTCTTTTTCTTTCAAAATAAAACCTTCTAAAAGCCATTGTGAAATGTCAATTTGCACGCGAATCCCCTTTGGATAATACTCTTCCAAATCGAAAACCTCAAGCGAACTATTGGTAACTTTATTTATGATTTCATCCATTTTAAAAAGGTTTAAAAGGTTTAAAGTTTAAAGTTACTCAACCTTAAACTTTAAACTTTGAACAAATTTTACAACATCCCCAATTCTAATTTTGCCTCTTCGCTCATCAAATCTTTGCTCCAAGGTGGGTCAAAAGTAATTTCAACTTCGCACGATTTTACTTCATCAATTGACTGCACTTTTTCCTCAACTTCACGAGGCAAAGATTCTGCAACGGGACAGTTCGGAGACGTTAAGGTCATTAGGATTTTGACTTCGTTATCTTCATTAATCATCACATCATAAATGAGTCCTAACTCATAAATATCAACAGGAATTTCTGGGTCGTAAATTCCTTTTAATTTTTTTACTACGTTATCTCCTAAGTTAATTGTATCAGTGTATTCTTCCATAATTTTTTAATTTTTTATTAAAATCGTGCAAATCCGTTAAAAGTTAATTTTTTGCTTCAAATGCCAAAGCATACATTTTAATGTTTTTTATCATCGATACCAATCCATTGGCGCGCGTTGGTGACAAATGTTCTTTCAAACCAATTTCATCAATGAAATCCATATCGGCTGCTAAAATATCGGCTGCTTTTTGATTGGAAAAAGTACGAATCAAAATAGCAATAATTCCTTTGGTTAAAATCGCATCGCTATCCGCCGTAAAAACAATTATTTCATTATTTTTTTCCCCTTTTAACCAAACTTTTGATTGACAACCCTTAATAATATTGTCCTCGGTTTTAAATTCTTCTTTTATTAAAGGTAACTTTTTACCCAATTCGATGATGTATTCGTAGCGCTCCATCCAATCGTCGAACATCGAAAATTCGTCTACAATTTCGTCTTGTATTGCTTTTATTTTCATTCTTCTGCTTTAAATAATGCGTTTACAATTTCTACAACTTTTTGGATTTCCATTGGAGGAGTTCCGTGATCAAAACTAGTCGTTTCAAATGTTTTTCCCTTAAAGGTGATTTTTAATTCCGCAATTGCTGCACCATCATAAAATCGTTTTTCTGTTGGCGCTTTTAAGTTTGGCAAACTCTCTAAATCAACTTTATTTAATTCAAAAATTAAAGCATTCCAATCGGCATCTGAAATTTTCTGAACAATTGGATTTTTTTTACCATTTCTATCATTAGTAGAAGAAATGGTGTGATTTTGAACTACTAATTTTTGATAAAATCCTCTCGTATTGGCTTCGTACTGAATTACTAAAGTTTCAAGATTTTGCTTTTCAGCGTCAAAAGTACTTTTACTAGAATAACAGCCTGAACAAACTAACAATAGTAATGCTAAAAATGTAAGTACTTTCATAATTTATTTTTTTATGATAACATTAATTTTGCTCTTTTAACGCCTTCTACAAAGACATCAATTTCTTCTTTGGTATTATAAAATGCAAATGACGCTCTAATTGTTCCGGGAATTTTGAAAAAATCCATGATCGGTTGCGCGCAATGATGTCCCGTTCGAACCGCTATTCCTAATTTGTCAATTATCGTACCAATATCATATGGGTGGATCCCTTCAATGTTAAAGGAAATTACAGACGTTTTTTCTTTGGCAGTTCCATAAATTTTCAATCCTTCAATTTCTAATAAGCGTTTGGTGCCGTAATCTAGTAATTCTTTTTCTTGAATTTGGATGTTTTCAAAACCAACTTGATTCATATAATCAATTGCAGTTCCTAGGGCAATTCCACCCGCAATATTTGGTGTTCCGGCTTCAAATTTATGAGGCAATTCGGCATAAGTAGTTTTCTCGAAAGTCACTTCTTTAATCATTTCACCACCACCTTGATAAGGCGGTAATTTGTTCAACCAAGCTTCTTTTCCATATAAAATTCCTGTTCCTGTTGGTCCACAAATTTTATGTCCTGAAAAAACATAAAAATCACAATCTAATTCTTGGACATCTGGTTTCAAATGCGGAACTGCTTGTGCACCGTCAATCAAAATTGCAGCTCCAAATTCATGGGCTTTATCAATCATATATTTTATCGGATTGACAGTTCCCAAAGCATTCGAAATATGATTTACAGTGACAATTTTGGTTTTATTGGAAAGTAATTTATCAAATTCAGCCATTATTAATTCCCCGTTTTCATTCATTGGAATGACTCGCAAAACGGCTCCTGTTTTCTCACACAACATTTGCCAAGGCACAATATTAGAATGGTGCTCCATTGCTGAAACCAAAACCTCATCCCCTGATTTTAATAAGGACGCAAAACCATTGGTAACCAAATTAATTCCATGGGTTGTTCCTGAAGTAAAAAGCACTTCATGGGCAAATTTTGCATTAATGTGCTGTTGGATTTTCCCTCTTGAAGTCTCGTAAGCATCTGTGGCCAATTGACTCAACGTGTGAACCCCTCGGTGAATATTGGCATTGATTTCCTTATAATATTTGGCAATTGCATCAATCACAACCTGTGGTTTTTGTGAAGTTGCTCCATTGTCGAAATAAACTAATGATTTCCCGTTTACCTTTTGGGTAAGAATTGGGAAATCGGCTCTAATTTTTTGAATATCTAACATTTCTTTATTTAGAATTTTTCTAAATACAAAAGTAGTAAAACTTCTATAGTTTATTGTGAAACAGCTGTTAATAATTAAGTAAAATTATGTCCTAATACTCTAAATTAGATTCTGCTTTTGATAAATATCAAGTATTGTTTTTGGAAATTTCGGAATGCAATTAATAAAAAAAGGCGCCAGTTTAAAAACAAACTTCGCGCCCTTAGTGTAAATCTTAGTGAACTTTGCGGTTAAAAACTACAGATCAAATCCCATTTTAACCCCTAATTTAGTAGCAATAATCTTAGTAATTCGTTGTTTCAATTCTGGAATTTTTATGCTTTCGATTACGGCATTTGAAAACGCGTACATTAATAATGCTTTTGCTTCTTTCTTAGGAATCCCACGTTGTTGCATATAAAACATTGCCGTTTCGTCAAGCTGACCAATGGTGCAGCCGTGCGAACATTTCACGTCATCGGCAAAAATCTCCAATTGTGGTTTGGCATTAATTGTAGCTTTGTCACTCAATAAAATATTGTTGCTTTTTTGGAAAGCATTGGTTTTTTGAGCTTCTCTTTCAACAAAAATTTTACCATTAAAAACCCCTGTCGAACGATCTGAAAATATCCCTTTATAATCTTGGTGGCTTTCGCAATTTGGTGTCGAGTGTTGCACCAAAGTATAATGATCTACGTGTTGCTTGTCGCCAATGATGGTAATTCCGTTCAAAATGCTGACAATTCGTTCGCCAAAATGATAAAAATTCAAGTTGTTTCTCGTCAAATTTCCTCCAAATGAAAACGTATTTACAGAAACATTAGTTTCCTTCTGTTGTGAAACATAAGTGTTATCAATTAAATTGGCCTCAAGGTTGTCATTTTGAATTTTATAATAATCGACAATGGCTCTTTTTTGGGCAAAAATCTCCGTAACCGAATTGGTTAATACGGGATTTTCATTCAAACTTTGATGTCTTTCGATGATTTGAACGTGAGAATTTTCACCAACAACAATCAAGTTTCGTGGCTGAACTAAAAGCGCCGCTTCACTTCCTGTAGAGAAATACATGATTTCTATTGGTTTGTCAACGACTTTGCTTTTTGGAATATTGATATACGCTCCTTCATTGGCGAAAGCCGTATTTAGCGATGTTAAACTTTCGTCTTTACTGGCTATTTTATTGAAATAATTATCGATTACCATTTTGTATTTTGGCTTGTTTAATGCTGATGACATTAGGCAAACATCAATTCCATCATGAGTTGTTGATGATAAAAATGAGTTGAAAACACCATCAATAAACACCACTTTATAGGTATCAATTTCGTGTAAAAAATACTTTTTTACATCAGCAAATTCAATTGTATTTTCGATTTTTGGAAATACGGAAAAGTCGTTTTTTAAAATCGAATTTAGTGATGTGTATTTCCAAGATTCCTCTTTTTTAGTTGGGAAACCTTTATTTTCAAAGTTTTTTATAGCCGAAGTACGAACATCATGCAACTCCGAAGTCACATCAATTCGCTCTTCAAAAGCCATAAAAGACGACAGTAATTTTTCTTTTAATTCCATATGTGGTTAATGGTTAATGGTTGTTGGTTGTTGGTTCTCAAAACTGACAACCAACAACCAACAACCGACAACTCTTATGCTTCTTGTTCTTGTTTGATCCAATCGTATCCTTTTTCTTCTAACTCTAACGCCAATGAAGCATCGCCAGATTTCACGATTTTTCCGTTGTATAATACGTGAACAAAATCAGGAACGATATAGTCTAAAAGTCTTTGATAGTGGGTGATTACAATAATTGCATTTTTGTCACTTTTCAATTTATTTACGCCATTGGCAACAATTCGAAGGGCATCGATATCCAATCCAGAATCGGTTTCATCAAGAATTGCCAATTTCGGTTCTAACATTGCCATTTGGAAAATTTCGTTTCGTTTTTTCTCGCCTCCAGAAAAACCTTCATTTAAAGAACGGGACAAAAATTTACGGTCAATTTCCAATAATTCCGATTTTTCACGAATGACTTTCAGCATTTCGTTAGCTGGCATTTCTTCCAGTTTATTTGCTTTACGAGTTTCGTTAATTGCCGTTCTAATGAAATTGGTTACCGAAACACCTGGAATTTCTACAGGATACTGAAACGAAAGGAAAACGCCTTTATGCGCTCTTTCTTCTGGAGCTAAATCAGATAAATCTTCTCCTTCCAAAAAGATTTCTCCTTCGGTTATTTCGTAATTTTCATTTCCAGCAATTATTGCCGAAAGCGTACTTTTTCCAGCTCCGTTTGGTCCCATTATTGCATGGATTTCTCCGGCTTTTACCTCAAGGTTGATTCCTTTTAAGATTTCTTTATCGCCAATTGATGCGTGTAAATTTTTTATTGATAACATAATTAATTTGGAAATTTGGAAATTTGGAAATTTGACAATTAAAAAAGAATCCTTTTTATTTTTAAATTATCTCATTTTCAAATTATCTCATTATTTTTGTTTTGATGTAATTATTATTTTATTTGTAATTCTTGATATATTGTTTATTTGTTCTATTAATTCATCTGCATTCGGATAATTCTCTGAGAATTTGCATAATTCTAACCAGTAAATGGTTTCTTCTATTTCTTTTGCAGAGATTTTAAATTTATGAATAAAATCAGCTTTGCTTTCAGCATTTTGAGCTTCCCTAATATTTGCGCCAATTGAAGTTCCAGATTTTAATAATTGATTTGCAATTACAAACTTTTTACTCTCTTGTAAGCTATCACAATATTTGATGATTTCAAGAGCAAACTTAAAAGTTAAGGTTACAATTATATTCTCTTTGTTCTCCATTTACAAATTTTCAAATTAAAAAATTTTCAAATTATCCTACACTTCCTTCTAAACTAATCTCCAATAATTTTTGCGCTTCAACTGCAAATTCCATTGGTAACTTATTTAGAACTTCTTTACTGAAACCATTCACTATTAATGCGATGGCTTTTTCAGTTGGAATTCCACGTTGGTTGCAATAAAAAACTTGGTCTTCACCAATTTTACTCGTTGTCGCTTCGTGTTCTATTTTCGCAGATGTGTTTTTACTTTCGATGTATGGAAAAGTATGTGCGCCACAATTGTTCCCCATTAATAAGGAATCACATTGTGAGAAATTCCTTGCGTTGTCTGCTCCAGAACCAATTTTCACCAAACCTCTATAACTATTTTGTGATTTTCCTGCTGAAATTCCTTTAGAAATAATGGTCGATTTGGTGTTTTTCCCAATGTGAACCATTTTTGTTCCCGTATCGGCTTGTTGAAAATTATTGGTTACCGCAATCGAATAAAATTCTCCAACGGAATTGTCTCCTTTTAAAACTACAGAAGGGTATTTCCAAGTAATTGCAGATCCTGTTTCGACTTGTGTCCAAGAAATTTTTGCGTTTTTATCACAGATTCCTCTTTTGGTAACAAAATTGAATACTCCCCCAACACCTTCTTTGTTTCCAGGATACCAGTTTTGAACGGTAGAATATTTTATTTCGGCATCTTCCAAAGCAATAAGTTCAACAACCGCAGCGTGCAATTGATTTTCATCACGACTTGGGGCGGTACAACCTTCCAAATAAGAAACATAACTTCCTTCGTCGGCGATTAATAATGTTCTTTCGAATTGTCCCGTTCCTGCTTGATTGATTCGGAAATAGGTTGATAATTCCATTGGACATCGAACGCCTTTTGGAATATAACAAAATGAACCGTCAGAGAAAACAGCCGAATTTAAAGCTGCATAAAAATTGTCTTTTTGAGGAACAACCGTTCCCAGATGTTTTCGAACTAATTCAGGATATTCGCGAATTGCTTCGGAAATACTCATAAAAATAATTCCTTTTTCGCTTAATGTTTTCTTGAAAGTCGTCGCCACCGAAACGGAATCGACGACAATATCCATCGCAACATTGTTCATCATTTTTTGCTCATCAACAGAAATTCCTAACTTCTTGTACATTTCCAAAAGTTCAGGATCTACATCGTCTAGTGTCTTATTTGGATCTACCGCTTTTGGAGCCGAATAATAGGAAATCGCTTGGAAATCTGGTTTTGTATAATGAACATTTGCCCATTCAGGCTCAATCATTTGTTGCCAAGCACGAAAAGCTTCAATACGCCAATCGGTCATCCATTGTGGCTCTTCTTTTTTATGGGAAATGGCACGAACAATGTCTTCATTTAAACCAATAGGAAACGTTTCCGATTCTAAATCAGTGTAAAATCCGTATTCGTACTCTTTGCTTTCGAGTTCAACTCGTAAATGGTCTTCTGTATATTTTGACATATTAGCCCCCTAACCCCCTATGGGGGAACTCCTATTAGGGGTAAATAGGAATTAATTTATATATTTATATTATTGACAATGTTGAGAATTCCCCCTTTGGGGGTTAGGGGGCTTAAAGAGAAAATGATTCCCCACATCCACAAGTTCTACTTGCATTTGGATTATTAAAAACAAATCCTTTTCCGTTTAATCCGCCTGAAAATTCTAAAATGGTTCCTGCCAAATACAAGAACGATTTTTTTTCGACTGCAATTTTCACATTGTTAACTTCAAAAACTTTGTCGGTTTCGCCAATTTGTTTGTCAAATTTTAATTCATAGGACAAACCCGAGCAACCACCACTTTTTACACCCACTCGAACGTAATCTATGGCCGCATCAAAACCATCGTCTTTCATCATGTCGACGATTTTTTTACTTGCTGTATCTGATACTTGTATCATTTTCTTATTTTTTTATAAAAGTAAAAACTGTAATTTTAATTTGAAAATCAACGTACTATTTTGAGTTTTTAAACACTAAAAAAACAGCTTATTTTGATTTTGTCTAAATAAAGGGCAAATATATTACAATAAAATCTTTTTGTCCTATTCCTTCAATACTTTTTAACTAATATTTGTATAGAAAAATTGATTTGACACCTCTGTAAAGCCGTTCAGATTTCCTAAATTGCAAAAGATTTCAAATCATTAAATCTAAACTATGAAATTATACCCAATAGAATCTGGAAATTTTAAACTCGATGGAGGCGCAATGTTTGGCGTTGTGCCAAAAACTATTTGGAACAAAACCAATCCAGCCGATGAAAATAACCTGATCGATATTGCCGCAAGATGCTTATTAATTGAAGATGGTAACCGCTTAATTTTGATTGATACCGGAATGGGGAACAAACAATCGGAGAAATTTTTTAGTTATTATTCACTTTGGGGAACACATTCTATCGATAAATCGTTGGCAAAATATGGATTTCACAGAGATGATATTACGGATGTTTTTATGACGCATTTGCATTTTGACCATTGCGGCGGAAGTGTACAGTGGAATTCTGACAAAACAGGATATGAAATTGCTTTCAAAAATGCCAAATATTGGACAAATGAAAATCATTGGGAATGGGCAACAAAACCAAATCCTCGTGAAAAAGCTTCTTTTTTGCACGAAAATATTATTCCAATTCAAGAAAGCGGACAAATGCATTTTATTCAAAAACCTGATGGCGATTTCCTTGAAAAATCAGAACTTGGATTTGGCATTTTCTTTGCTGATGGGCACACCGAAAAACAGATGATTCCGCACATAAAATACCAAGATAAAACAATTGTTTTTTGCGCCGATTTATTGGCAACAGCCGGACACGTTCCAATTCCGTATGTTATGGGGTATGACACAAGGCCATTATTAACAATGGATGAAAAAGCAAAATTCATGAATGCCGCGGCAGATAATAATTACTATTTATTCTTGGAACACGATGCGCACAATGAAATAATTACCGTTGAAAAAACAGAAAAGGGGGTTCGATTGAAAGAAAAATTCACTTGCAATGACATCTTAAAATAGTGTTAATCAATATCGTATAATTCAATTTCTTAAAGTATTTTTGAGCCGAAAATTAAATAAAACCAACAAAATGAATGTAATCAAATTAACGTATTTATCGCTTATTGTAGCATTAACAGTGTCGCTTTCAGCAAATGCTCAATCCTCCGAAAAAGTAGTTGTTGCTAAAAAAGGAAAACTTACTGAAATTCAACTAAAAAGATGGAGTCATTTGGATTTAGACAAAGACAGTATTCCTGGAATGAGCGTTGACAAAGTATATTCTGAATTGTTAAAAGGTAAAAAAGGAGTTCCTGTAATTGTGGGAATTGTGGATTCAGGTGTGGATATTGAACACGAAGATTTGAAATCTGTGGTTTGGACGAACAAAAAAGAAATCGCTGGAAACGGAATTGATGATGACAAAAACGGTTATATCGATGACATTCACGGTTGGAATTTTCTTGGAAATATTACCAAGGAGAATTATGAATACGAAAGAATCATCAATGATAAAAGCTTAGTTGATGAAGCTACTTATTTAGAAGCAAAGAAAATTAATGACGATAAAATTGAGGAAGCCAATCAAGCAAAAAGTCAAATAGAACGCGCTTTGAACGGAACTACAAAAGCAGATGAAACATTGGTAAAACTTCTTGGAAAACCAACTTATACTGCAGAAGATTTAGATGCAATAGATTCTAAAGAACCAGAAGTAATCCAAAGTAAAGCCATTATGAAACAAATGCTTGCTTATGGTTTGAGTGTTGCCGATTTAAAAAAAGAAATTCAAAAAGAATTGGACACTTATATTAAAGTTTTGAGTGGTGAAAATTTAAAAACGAATTACAGAAAAGTTTTAGGTGATAATCCAGAAGATATTAAGGATGTAAAATATGGTGATAACAACGTTATGGGTCCAGATAAAAAAGAAATTCTTCACGGAACGCATGTTGCAGGAATTGTAGCACAAGTACGAAACAACAATGTTGGCGGTGATGGAATTGCAAATAATGTTCAAATTCTTACTGTTCGTGCTGTTCCTGATGGCGATGAATATGATAAAGATATTGCTCTTGGAATTCGTTATGCGGTTGACAATGGTGCAAAAGTGATAAACGGAAGTTTTGGAAAAGCTTTTTCTCCTCACAAACAATGGGTTTATGATGCGATTAAATATGCAGAATCAAAAGATGTTTTAATAGTTCACGCTGCTGGAAATGACGCAAAAGATATTGATACAGAAAACAATTTTCCAAATGATTCTGATGACAAAAAAACAGAATTTGCAGACAATATGATCACTATTGGTGCCTTGAACTATGAATATGGTACTAATGTAGTTGCCGATTTTTCAAATTATGGTAAATTAAATGTTGATGTATTTGCTCCTGGAGTAAAAATTTATGCTTCTACACCT
>JBIIFA010000152.1:0-4696 GCA_044237565.1 Flavobacterium sp. | reverse complement strand
GTTCAACTTCAAAAAAAGAAATCATGACCGACTTTCTAATAAAATCTACAATTATTTTAACGATTTTACTTTCCTTCTATCATTTAGTTTTAGGACGAGAAAAAATTCATCATTTCAATCGATTTTATCTTTTAATCTCCATTTTTATTTCATTTGTAATGCCGTTTTTAACTTTTGAAATAATAAAAGTTATTCCTTTATTTGTAAATATTGAACCAATAAAAAGCGTAACAATTCCTTCAGAAATTAATGAAAATGTGATTAGGGAAAATGCTGTCCCAATAATAGAAACCATTAATTACACACCTTATATATTTTGGAGTTTGTATGCTTTGATTACGTTTATATTACTAGTAAGATTTGTAAAAAATGGTTTAAAATTGATTTCAAAAACGAACTCCAATCCAATTGTAAAATATAAAAATGCAAAATTGGTTTTGGTTGATGAAAAAGTACTTCCTCATACTTTTTTGAATTACATTTTCATCAATTTTGATGATTATAATAGCAGAAGTATTGAAGATGAATTATTCACACACGAATTAGTTCACGTAACACAAAAACACTCTTTAGATATTTTATTTATTGAATTTTTGAAAGTGCTATTTTGGTTTAATCCAATTTTTATATTCTATAAAAAAGCCATTCAGCTCAATCACGAATTTCTTGCCGATGATGAGATTGTGAAAACGTATAACAATGTTCCTTTTTATCAAAATTTACTTTTACAAAAAGGGAATGGCAACCCAACGATTTACTTAGCCAGTAATTTGAATTATTTAGTGACTAAAAAACGATTAATTATGATGACAAAAAGCACATCGCAAAAAATAGCACTGTTTAAAAAAGTAGCTATTGTTCCAATTCTTGCGGGATTAATTTACTTATTCTGCATTAAAGTTGTAGCACAAGAGAAGGTAATCAATACCAATTCAAAAAGTAACAGTTCTGAATTAACTGACAAAGATAAAATTAGAGATAGTTATTATTCTAATGTTAGAATATGTCTTAAAGACAAGAGAACCAACATTTCAATTAATAAAATGTATGAGGATTTAACTCTTGAAGAAAAAAGAAAATATTTAAGTTGGGTTCCAGATATGATTGTTGAAAAGGAAGTACCAAAATCATTATTTGAAAAAATGAAAGTTAAAAACATGGCAATTTGGATAAATGGTAAAACGAGTTCTAAAGAGGAAATAAAAAAGTTTAAACGAACAGATTTTAGTTATTACACCTATAGTTTTGTTCACAAAAATGCCAGAACTAAACGCTTTCCACAAGAATTCCAATATACTTTATATACAAAAAAGTATTTTGATGAAAATTTAAAAAACAGTCATTTGCATTTTAGCAACGACACAATAAAAATGGTGATTTATGAATCAGAAAAGAATTGGAAAAAAGTTTCTCAAATACTTAGTCCTAAAATTGTAGTTGATACAATTGTTTGGTATACAAAAGGGAAAGATGGGTATAATTTATATATAGATGAAAACAAAAATATTAAAACGATTGTAATTGACGCAGGACACGGTGGCATAGATCATGGTGCCTCAAAAGATGGTTTAACAGAGAAATCGTTGACAGAGATTATTTCAAAAAAAATACAAAATATGAATCAGAATAGCGATGTTAAAATTCATTTTACAAGAACCAACGATTCATTTATTGATTTAATTGAAAGATCTAGAATTGTAAATTCATATCAACCGGATTTAGCTATTTCTTTACATTTTAATTTTAATAAAAATATAGAAACAAATGGTTTTGAGATTTATGTTTCTGATAACTCTCCAACTTCAGAAAAATCAAGAGAATTAGCCTATCAATTGGCAACAGCCATTTCAAATACTACTCCATTAAAAAACAGAGGTATTAAAGCTGCTCCATTTATGATATTAAAAAAATCGGAATGTCCGACTTTGGTGCTTGAATTAGGGTTTCTTTCTAATGAGAAGGACAGAAACTATATAAATACCGAAAAAGGGCAAAAAGAAATTGCAAAAACCATTTTAGAGTTTGTTTCAGAAAAAATATAAGAAATAGATTTCATAAAGTTGTTTTTTAAACTAAACAAGAATTGATTTTGATACTATTTTTTAAATCTTTCAAAATTCAAAAATCCATTTTTTCATTACAGATGGAACGGATTTTTATATTCTAAAATTTCTGTTGCAATTTTTTTGTTAAGCTTTTAAAAACCAACTCATAGGAATGGTCAATCAAATCCTTGATAAGGGAATCGGGTACGTCACGGTTGATTTCTATGGTGTTCCAATGAATTTTGCTCATGTGCCAACCGGGTTTTATGTCGTCATATTGTGCCCGTAATTCTTCTGCATATTCTGGATTGCATTTCAAATTTACAGACGGAATTCCTTTTTCCCATTGGGTTAACGACGATAATGCAAACATTTTTCCACCTACTTTAAACACCAAAGTTTCTTCGTCAAAAGGAAAATGTTCGGTAACGCCGTTTTTGGAAAGGCAATATTCGTAGAAAGTTTCTAGGTTCATTTTTTAATTGCGAATAAAATAGGTTTGCTCGGACTTGCATCGTTTTCAAAAGGTGCAATTTGTAAATTCAACAAATAACTCCCGTCTTTTACAGTATCATTCACAAAAATCATTTCTGTAATGGTAGAATTTATGCGGGCATCGGCGTTTAAATTAGCAACATCTTTCACATTCCAAAAGGCTTTGTGCGCCAATAATTTTCCTTGATCGTGTTCTTTATCGACACTTGGCAAATCGATAAGCAAATGTTGGATGCCGCTTTCACGTATGAAAATCGCAGCATCCTCGGATAAATACGGCGGATTGGTATTGGAATATTTCTTGGATAATTTCTCGGAAGTATTGGGCAATGTTCGGATGATAATGGCTTCGGGTGAAATTCCGTTTAAAGCATTTTCAATTTGAATTTTGGTAATTACCAAGTCTTTATTTTGTAATTCTGGATGTACGGAAATCAATTCTGCCAAAAAGAAAAACTGCTTCAAAGATTGATTTATCGAATAGAATTCTTTGGTAATATGTCCCAAACATTCGGTATGCGTTCCGTGTCCGTGAGGATTAAAGTAGATATTATTGAAATTTGTTGAAGAACTTCCTTCAGAAACTTTTCCAATCCAATCACCAAAAACCACGGGTTCAATTACGGGTTTTTCAATATACCACGCAATCGGATTTTCATCAGTATTGGACAATGAAATGGAAATATCAATTGGTTTTGATAAGTCAACTTCGAAATTATTTATTTTTGCTATCATAATATATTAAACCACGAAGGGCACAAAGGTTTCACTAAGTTCACTAAGATTTGTTTTTCTTTGTGTACTTTGTGGTTAAACTACTCCAAATTTAAGTAAAATAAATCTGATGCAATTCCATCCGTCAAAAACTTTCCTTTTTTTGTAGGCTTCAAAACTTTTTCATCTATAAAAACCAAATCATCCTTCAAGAATTTCTGAATTTGGGTCGTCAAATAATCAGCATAAATACTCCCGAACTCTATTTTTATTTTATCCAATGAAACGCCCCAAATCGTTCGCAAGCCAGTCATTACATATTCATTGTAACGATCGGTTATGGATAAAATTTCTACTTCATTTGGAAGTTGATTTTCCTGTAATGCTTTTATATAAAGTGAATTATTTGACACATTCCAACTTCTAGAAATTCCATTATAACTGTGTGCAGAAGGGCCAATACCAATGTATTTTTTTCCTAGCCAATAGGACGAATTATTTTTTGAAAAGTAATTCTCCTTTCCAAAATTTGATAATTCGTAATGGATAAAATCATTTGCTTCAAGCAGTTCTACCAAAATAGAAAAATGTTCCTGGGCAACATCATCATTTGGTTTTTCAATTTTTCCTGTCTGAATTAATTTGTGCAAAGCGGTTTTCGGTTCGACCGTTAATGCGTAACTCGAAATGTGCGGAATACCAAAAGACAGGGCTGTTTCTATATTTTTTTTCCAAATATCATTCGTCATTCCAGGAATCCCATAAATCAAATCGAGTGAAATATTATCAAAATATTGAGTGGCAATTTCCAAACATTTTTTGGCTTCCTCCGAATTGTGTGCACGATTCATCAGTTTTAAATCGTCTTCAAAAAAAGATTGAATTCCAATACTTAAACGGTTGATTTTTGTTTGGGAAAATTCAATAATTCGTTCCTCGGTTAAATCATCTGGATTGGCTTCTAGGGTAATTTCTGAAGTTTCTGAGACTGAATAATTTTCATAAACTGTTCTAATCAAGAAGTTAATTTCGTCAAGTTCCAAAACAGATGGCGTTCCTCCGCCAAAATAAATGGTTTCAATTATTTCATTCTCAAACTCACTTTTTCGTAACTTTAATTCATTGGCAATAGCCAAAACCATCTCCTCTTTCTTCTTCATTGAAGTCGAAAAATGAAAGTCACAATAATGACACGCTTGTTTGCAGAATGGTATATGAATGTATATTCCGCTCATAAATTAGTGGTCAGTGGTCACTTGTTAAAACCTGTTACTATTTTTTTACACGGGATTCATTATTTTTTACAAAAGCATCCCAGCCTGTATAACTTTTTTCGCCAACTGTTTTTCCTGAATTGAAAAAATGACAAACTGCCGCCGCTAATCCATCGGTACTATCAAGGTTTTTAGGCAATTCTTTGAGTCCTAAAAGTTGCTGTAACA
>JBIIFA010000151.1:0-4711 GCA_044237565.1 Flavobacterium sp. | reverse complement strand
CAAAAGAAGTTGAGTTTCAAGAGCTTGAAATTCAATTGGCTGAAAAGCAAATTAAAGAAATGAAAGCTACTATTGAACATAAAAAAGAAGTGATTTCTCAATCTAAAGAAAAATTAGATATTAAATCAACTCACTTGAAACATAAAAAGACAGAATTGAATGCAATTATGTCTGAAACTGAAAAAGAAGAAGGTTTCTTAACTCAGAAATCCGCGGAATACCAAGCTTTAATAGAGCAAAGATTATTGGCTGCTTACACAAGAATTAGATCAAGTGTTCGTAATGGATTGGCGGTAGTTTCAATTGAAAGAGGTGCGTCTGCAGGTTCTTTCTTTACAATTCCACCACAAACACAAGTGGAAATTGCGTCAAGAAAAAAAATCATTACCGACGAACATTCAGGAAGAATCCTAGTTGATAGTTCGCTAGCGGAAGAGGAAAGAGAAAAAATGGAAAAGTTGTTTTCTGAATTTTAATTATTTGAAGCCACGCTAATAACGTGGCTTTTTTATTATGAAGAAAATCAATTATTTACTGCTCACAAAATCAATAGGTTTTTATATCAATGTACTGAGTTTTATTTCTCCTAAGAAAGCAACTCAAAAGGCGTATGATTTATTCAGTATTCCCAGAAAAGGAAAAATTATATTGAATTCAATTCCAGAAATTCTTCAAGATGCCGAACAAGTAACTTTGGATTTTGCAGGAAATGCCATTCAAACTTATATTTGGAAAGGCGATGAAACCGTAATTTTTTTAATTCACGGATGGGAAAGCAATTCGGGTCGTTGGAAAAAAGCACTTCCATTTTTATTAGAATCTGGAAATACTATTATTGCAATTGATGCGCCTGCTCACGGATTATCGGGTGGGATAGATTTCAATGTTCCAAAATATGCCGAATTCATAAATCACGTAGCCCAAAAATATAATCCTCAAATTTTAATTGGTCATTCCATTGGCGGCAAAGCGTGTTTGTATTATCAATCGCTATATCAAAATCCTTCAATTCAAAAGATGGTTATTCTTGGCGCACCATCAGATTTTAAAGTAATACTCAAAAATTATATTGCGTTATTAAGTTTGAATTCCATTATATATAAAGGTTTAAAAAACTATTATTTGGAAAATTACAATCTTAATATTACTGAATTTAGCGGTCAAATTTTCTCATCCAATATCTCAACCAAAGGTTTAATTGCTCACGATATTGATGATAAAATTGTTGCTTTTTCTGAAGGAGAAAAAAATGCTATCGCTTGGAAAGATTCTATTTTTGTTCCAACAAAAGGAATTGGACACAGTATGAATGATACTGATTTATATCAAAAAATAGTTACTTTTTTAGTAGAAGCGTAAGTATTTAATTTACAAATAAGATAATAAGCGATTTTATAATTAACTTTGCACAATGGAAGAAAATCTAAAGCGTCTCAATAAATTCATTGGAGAAACAGGTTATTGTTCGCGTCGAGAAGCCGATAAATTAATTGACGAAGGTCGAGTAACTATCAATGGCGTAATTCCAGAATTGGGCACGAAAGTTTCCAATTCAGACGAAGTTCGCATTGACGGAAAATTAATCCGAGAACAACGAGAAAAACCAGTTTATTTGGCGTTCAACAAGCCCGTGGGAATTGAATGCACAACCAATTTAGATGTTCGGAATAATATTGTAGATTATATCAATTATCCAAAACGGATTTTCCCAATTGGAAGATTGGATAAAGCCAGCGAAGGATTAATTTTTATGACAAATGACGGTGACATTGTCAATAAAATACTACGTGCTAGAAACAATCATGAAAAAGAATATACGGTAACAGTTAACAAACCTATAACCGCTCAGTTTATTGAAAGAATGGGCAACGGAATCCCGATTTTAGATACGGTAACTCGTAAATGTAAGGTAGAACAAATCAGTCAATTTATATTTAAAATTGTTTTGACACAAGGATTAAACCGCCAAATTCGTAGAATGTCAGAATATTTAGGGTATGATGTTGTGGCGTTAAAACGTATTCGGATTATCAATATTTCATTGGATATTCCTGTGGGAAGATTTCGTGATTTGACTGATGCAGAAATTCTTGAATTGAACCAACTTATTGAACCCTCAAGCAAAACAGAAGAAGCGAGTTTGCCAAAAATAGAACCTATAAAACGAAGAACAGAGTTTATCAAAAAAGACGATCCGAGATTTAAAAACCGAGGAGATTATTAAAAACAAAAAATCCTTAAACGTAAATGTTTAAGGCTTTTCTAGTATTATTTATTAGCTAATTTTCTCTGTTCTCTTGCCAACAATGTATTTTTCAACAGCATTGCAATAGTCATTGGACCAACACCACCCGGAACTGGAGTTATATATGATGCTTTTTTGCTTACATTTTCAAAATCAACATCACCCGTAATTACATATCCTTTTTCAGAAGTTTCGTCAGCAACTCGAGTAATACCAACGTCAATTACAACGGCACCGTCTTTTACCATTTCTGCTTTAAGGTAATTTGGAACTCCCAAAGCCGTAATTATAATATCTGCTTGCGTAGTAATTTGCGCTATGTTTTTGGTGTAACTGTGTGTTAATGTAACGGTAGAATTTCCGGGAAATCCTTTTCTTCCCATCAAAATACTCATCGGACGACCAACAATATGGCTACGACCAATAACAACGGTATGTTTTCCTTTGGTTTCAACTTTGTACCGTTCTAATAATTCTAAGATTCCAAAAGGCGTTGCAGGAATAAAAGTGGTCATATCCAATGCCATTTTACCGAAATTTTCAGGATGGAAACCATCTACATCTTTACTTGGATCAACAGCCATTAACACTTTTTGAGTGTCAATTTGTTCTGGCAAAGGCAATTGAACTATAAATCCATCGATGTTGTCGTCTTCGTTTAACTCCTTAATTTTTAGAAGTAATTCGGTTTCCGAAGTGGTGCTTGGTAAATTTATAAGTGTCGATTCAAAACCTATCCTTTCGCATGCTTTCACTTTGCTTCCAACGTAAGTTAAACTTGCGCCGTCATTCCCAACGATAATCGCAGCCAAATGCGGCACTTTCTCGTTGTTGTCTTTCATCTTTTGTACTTCAGCCGTGATTTCGACCTTAATATCTTCAGATACTTTTTTTCCGTCTAGTAGTTGCATTGTTATTGTTGTTTGTAAAGTTTAAAGTTTAAGGTTTAAAGTTCTTGATAGAACGAAAAAAATTAAGCTAAAACAGTTGTTGTATGTTATTATTTTTTTGACTTCCGACTTTCGACAATTTTAAGTCTTTTATCTCTTCGTCTATTATCTTTTAGTCTTTTCTTTAGACTTTAAGACTTTCGACATTCGACTTAAAAAAACTACCTCATTCCGGGCATTCCACCTGTCATTCCGCCCATCATTTTCATCATATTTTTTCCGCCTGGCCCTTGCATCATTTTCAT
The DNA here is from genome assembly GCA_044237565.1 of Flavobacterium sp. Lineage (GTDB taxonomy): Bacteria > Bacteroidota > Bacteroidia > Flavobacteriales > Flavobacteriaceae > Flavobacterium. The sequence continues at coordinate 1,271 of JBIIFA010000151.1, read as the reverse complement.
CATTTTGCTCATTTGTTCAAACTGTTTCATCAATTGATTCACTTGTTCGATTTTAGTTCCAGAACCTTTTGCAATTCTGGTTTTTCTTTTCATATCAATAATTGCGGGCTTTGTTCTTTCTTTTGGCGTCATTGAATGAATAATTGCTTCAATATGTTTAAAAGCATCATCTTCAATTTCTACATCTTTCATTGCTTTTGTAGCTCCGGGAATCATTCCGACCAAGTCTTTCATATTTCCCATTTTTTTGACTTGTTGAATTTGAGAAAGGAAATCATCAAAACCAAATTCGTTTTTGGCAATTTTCTTTTGAATTTTTCTCGCTTCTTCCTCATCATATTGCTCTTGCGCTCTTTCTACCAACGACACAACATCACCCATTCCAAGGATTCGTTCCGCCATACGTTCTGGATAGAAAATGTCAATTGCTTCCATTTTTTCACCAGTTCCAACAAATTTAATTGGTTTGTTAACCACCGATTTGATAGAAATAGCAGCTCCACCACGACTATCACCGTCTAATTTGGTAAGGATTACCCCGTCAAAATTTAATATATCATTGAACGCTTTTGCAGTATTTACAGCATCTTGACCCGTCATTGCATCAACAACAAATAACGTTTCTTGTGGTTGAATTGCTTTGTGAACACGTGCAATTTCATCCATCATTTGAGCATCAACAGCGAGACGTCCAGCGGTATCGACAATTACAACATTGTATCCTTTTTCTTTGGCATATTTTACTGCATTTTGTGCAATTTCAACAGGATTATTATTTCCCAATTCAGAATACACTTCAACACCAATTTGACTTCCTACCACGTGTAGTTGATTAATTGCCGCAGGACGATAAACATCACACGCAACTAAAAGTGGATTTTTATTCTTTTTGGTTTTAAGGAAATTAGCTAATTTACCTGAGAAAGTAGTTTTTCCAGAACCTTGCAAACCCGACATTAAAATTACGGTTGGTGCACCAGAAAGATTAATTCCTGCAACTTCACCGCCCATTAATTCGGTTAGTTCGTCTTTGACTAATTTAACTAATAATTGTCCTGGTTGTAGTGTGGTTAATACATTTTGTCCAATGGCTTTTTCCTTTACTTTGGTAGTAAAATCTTTGGCTATTTTAAAGTTAACATCAGCATCTAATAAGGCACGACGAACTTCTTTTAATGTTTCGGCAACATTTATTTCTGTTATTTTTCCGTGTCCTTTTAGTATATGAAAGGCTTTGTCTAATTTATCACTTAAATTATCGAACATATATT
>JBIIFA010000150.1:0-4730 GCA_044237565.1 Flavobacterium sp. | reverse complement strand
AACAGTGCGGCTTACAATAATGAAGTTTATATGTTACCAAAACATTTAGACGAAAAAGTAGCTATGTTGCACTTGGCGAAACTAGGTGTTGAATTAGAAACTTTACGTGTTGACCAAGCCGATTATATTGGAGTTCCCGTTCAAGGACCATTCAAACCAGAATATTACAGATACTAAATCTATTTTAGATTTCAGATTTTTCAGAACCCTTGCAGCAATGTAAGGGTTTTTTATTTGGGCGTGCCCTCGTTTAGACATTTCGAGGTAAGAGGAAATCTGTTGTAAACTCGGTCGGGCTCTTCGTTGCAATCCACGCTAAAAAGCGTGGGATTTTCACTGCCATCCCTCACGCGAGGTTTAGATTTTAGTATTCAGATATCCGATAGCGCATTCTACTATGGCGAGTTTTCTATACTTTTAATTTCGTCTATTTCAGCAATCCATCCAACTGTTCTTGAAGTTTTGGTGACGAAGGTCTCGCTGCATCAGCGCTAACTACTTTACCGCTTGGGTCAATCAAAATAAATCTTGGAATACTATTGATGCTGAAACTTTTCATGAAATCGGAGTTCCAGTTTTTGTCAGCAAACAATTGAATACCACCCAATTGTTTCTCTTCAACAAACTTTTTCCATTTCTCTAAATCCTTATCCACATCTACCGAAATACTCACAAAAGCAATGTTTTTATCGTGGTATTTTTCTTCTACTTTTTTCAAAAATGGAATTTCAGCACGGCAAGGACCGCACCAAGTGGCCCAAACATCAATGTAAACAAATTTTCCGTTTAAGTCAGAAAGCTTGGTTGTTCCGCCTTTAAAATTCACATAATCAAAACCCGGAGCCACAGTATTATTTAGTTTTAGCTTTTCCTTACTCTCTTTGAAATAGGCAGTCATTCCTGCTTTGTTTCCTTCAATTTTCTTTTTTTGTAAGGCAACAAAACTAGCGTCCAATTTACTTCCTTCTAGTTTTGCCAAATCCGATTTGGTTTTGTTTTCTATCGCAGCACTAAAATCAGCATCATTCAATTCCATTAATTTGTCAAATTCAAATGCACTTTCTGCAAGGGTTGCTTTCGCCAAATAATTATTTTCGTTTGCACCAACACCCGAATACTCAATAGATTCGTCAAAATTTTTGGCATTCATTTTCAAAGTCAAATCGTAACCGTTTTTCAAATACAAATCGGTATATTCAACACCATCATACATTTGATACAATCCTTCTTTTATGGTTACAGTATCTTTGAAAACCCCTTCTTTATTAACTTGAATTTTTTTATACACCTTTTTATTATCTCTCAAAGAAATAAAATCACCGTTTTTATTTGCAATTTCGGCTTTAAAAGTAACATAGCTTTTTGTTTGTGCTTGAGCAGTAAAAGCAGCTACTAATACCATTCCTATAATAAGTACTCTTTTCATAATTATGTGGTTTAATTTTAGATATCAAATATAGTTTTTGTTCAAACATTATTATTAATTATCCAATACTATTTTTTAAGAAATCAAATTTAATTACTAAATAGCATAAAAAAACCGTCAAATAATTTTGACGGTTCTCAATGTTTTATAGTTTAGCTCCTATCTAATATTTTGCTAATGCATCTTTTTTCCAGTTTTGAATAGATTCTATTTTACTTTTTGAAAATTCAACTTCTGTTAAAGTAGCCTCATTCCAAAATAACCATTTTCCAGATTTCACTCCATTATTATATTCTCCAATTGTTTTTTTATTCCCATTAATGTCATAAGAAATCCACAAACCATCTAGTTTTCCATCTTTAAAAAACCCTTCCTGATGAACCAATCCGTTTTCAAAATAGTAAGTTGCTTTTACTTTTTGATCTACAATCTGCAATTTTGGTTCTATTGATTGTGCAAAAAAAACCCCAGATATTAACACAGCTACCATAATCATATACTTTTTCATAACGCTTTATTTTAAATTAAAATTTATTTCATTACAAATATATAAAAATAATTTACATAAACATTACTTTTACTTAACAATTTGGTAACATTGGAAAATTTAACATATTTTTAAATCAATCATTTTGGAAGAATGCTTGTAAAACTTGAGAAATAAGCAATAATTGTTACTATACTATTTTTCAATTATTTTGGTTAAAGTGGTGTTTTTTATTTCATTTCAATCAATTTTTATGAGTCTAATTTGAAATAACTAACCATATAATTCATAATAAGTCCTAAATTTGCAGTGCTATTAAATAGTAAAAAATAAAATTTAATAAAATTTCAATAATGTATAGAAGTCATACTTGTGGCGAACTCAATGCCTCACATATTAATACGGATGTTACTCTTGCTGGTTGGGTTCAAAAATCTCGGGATAAAGGATTTATGAATTGGGTCGATTTACGCGATCGTTATGGAGTTACCCAATTACTATTTGACGAAAGTCGTAGCAATAAAGTAGTTTTTGAATTGGCAAAAACCCTTGGTCGCGAATTTGTAATTCAAGTAAAAGGAACCGTTATAGAGCGCGAATCCAAAAACGCCAACATGAAAACTGGCGACATTGAAATTTTAGTTTCAGAAATGACTATTTTAAATGCTGCTTTGACTCCGCCTTTTACAATTGAAGATGAAACCGATGGTGGCGAAGACATCAGAATGAAATACCGCTATTTGGATATTCGTAGAAATCCTGTGAAAAACAACTTGCTTTTCCGTCACAAAGTGGCAATGGAGGTACGAAAATACCTTTCAGATTTAGATTTTTGTGAAGTTGAAACCCCTTATTTAATTAAGTCAACCCCAGAAGGCGCAAGAGATTTTGTGGTGCCAAGCCGAATGAATGCGGGACAATTTTATGCGTTGCCACAATCGCCACAAACCTTCAAACAATTATTGATGGTGGGTGGAATGGACAAATATTTCCAAATCGTGAAATGTTTCCGTGACGAGGATTTACGCGCCGACAGACAGCCAGAATTCACACAAATAGATTGTGAAATGGCATTTGTAGAACAAGAAGATATTCTGAATGTTTTTGAAGGATTGACCCGTCATTTATTAAAAGAAATAAAAGGCATTGAAGTAGAAAAATTCCCAAGAATTACCTACGATTATGCCATGAAAACCTACGGAAATGACAAACCAGATATTCGTTTCGGAATGGAGTTTGGAAAGTTGAACGAATGTGCACAACACAAAGATTTTCCAGTTTTTAACGCTGCTGAATTAGTAGTTGGAATTGCAGCACCTGGAGCAAGCGAATATACCCGTAAAGAAATTGACGCTTTAATAGATTGGATGAAACGCCCTCAAATTGGCGCTTTAGGAATGGTTTATGTAAAATGCAACGAAGACGGAACCTATAAATCATCTGTAGATAAATTTTACGACCAAGACGATTTGGAAAATTGGGCAAAAATTACAGGTGCAAAACCAGGCGATATGATTTTTGTTCTTTCAGGTCAAACCGATAAAACAAGAACGCAACTTTCCGCTTTACGAATGGAGTTAGCAACACGTTTAGGATTGAGAAATCCAGCAGAATTTGCTCCTTTATGGGTTGTAGATTTCCCATTATTAGAATTTGAAGAAGAGACGGGTCGTTACCACGCAATGCACCATCCGTTTACCTCGCCAAAACCAGAAGACATGCATTTGTTGGAAACCAATCCAGGAAAAGTGCGTGCCAATGCCTATGATATGGTGTTAAACGGAAACGAAATTGGCGGTGGTTCTATCAGAATTCACGACAAAGCAACACAACAATTAATGTTTAAATATTTAGGTTTCACCGAAGAAGGTGCCAAAGAACAATTTGGTTTCTTGATGGACGCTTTTCAATTTGGTGCGCCACCACACGGAGGATTGGCGTTTGGATTGGACAGATTGGTTGCTATTTTGGGCGGTCAAGAGACCATTCGCGATTTTATCGCCTTCCCAAAAAACAATTCGGGTCGCGATGTAATGATTGATGCACCGTCAATTATTGATGAAACGCAGTTAAACGAGCTACATATAAAATTAGATATCGTGTAGTTCATCGATAAAATGTGCTCGAAAACGTTGAATATCAATATTTTTGCAAAAAAAATACACACAAATGATTTTCGTATTACAATAAAGTTTACATTTGTCTCATTATAAATTATTATTATTTTTACAATGCGTACAGGTACAGTTAAATTTTTCAATGAATCAAAAGGTTACGGATTCATTACAGACGAAGAAACAGGAAAAGACATTTTTGTGCATGCTTCAGGAATCAGAGCGGAAGAATTACGCGAAGGTGACAGAGTAAGTTACGAAGAAGAAGAAGGTAGAAAAGGTAAAGTTGCTGCACAAGTTGCAGTACTTGAAGACTAAAAATATATATATTTTTGTTACCTAAAGTGTAAACGTTCCGGATCATTTCGGAACGTTTTTTTTTGGATTATTCCCAACTGTTTTTTGTCAAAAGAATAAATTCTGCCATAGAATTATCTGACAATTTAAAAATCTTGACAACCTCATAAATCAAGCGTTATTTATAATCATTAAAAATTATAAAATTATATCGATATAGTTGTAACGAATTTTTATTTTTTCGTTGCGAAATCAATTATTGAAAGTTATCTTTGCGGATAAAATCAAAGGTTAAAACATTTACTATGCAATCAAGTTTATCCAGTTATTTTCCAATACTAATGCAAATGCTGTTAGCGGTTGGATTTGTTGTAGGAATAATAATAGTTTCAGGAAAATTAGGCCC
>JBIIFA010000037.1:0-13208 GCA_044237565.1 Flavobacterium sp. | reverse complement strand
TTGGAATGTCATCGGTACGTTTTATATGTGGAACTCAAGACATTCATAAAACATTGGAAAGAAAAATTTCTGAATTTTATGGAACAGAAGACACTATTTTATATGCTGCTGCATTTGATGCAAACGGGGGTGTTTTTGAACCTTTATTAGGAGAACAAGATTGTATTATTTCAGACAGTTTGAATCACGCTTCCATTATAGACGGTGTTCGTTTGTGTAAAGCTGCCCGATATCGCTACGAAAACAGCAATATGGGAGATTTGGAACAACAATTAATAAAAGCGACAGAGGCTGGAACTCGTTTCAAACTAATTGTTACAGATGGCGTTTTTTCTATGGATGGCGTTGTCGCTCCTTTGGATAAAATTTGTGATTTGGCTGATAAATATGACGCTATGGTCATGGTGGATGAATGTCACGCCGCAGGATTTATAGGAGCAACCGGTAAAGGAACGCTTGAAGCAAAAGGTGTAATGGGGCGCGTTGACATAATCACGGGAACGTTAGGAAAGGCTTTAGGTGGTGCAATGGGCGGATATACAACAGCTAAAAAAGAAATTATCGAAATATTAAGACAGCGTTCACGTCCTTATTTATTTTCAAATTCATTAGCACCTGCAATTGTGGGAGCATCGATCAAGGTTTTCGAATTATTGGAAAAGGATACTTCGCTAAGAGATATATTAGAAGAAAACACTAATTATTTCAAAGAAGGTATGAAAAAAGCAGGGTTTGATATTATTGATGGAGATTCCGCTATTGTTCCAGTTATGCTTTATGATGCAAAACTGGCTCAAAATATGGCGAATGAATTGCTAAAAAAGGGAATTTATGTCATCGGATTCTTTTTTCCAGTCGTTCCAAAAGAAAAAGCGAGGATTAGAGTGCAATTATCTGCAGCACATACAAAAGAACATTTAGACAAGGCGATACTAGCATTTATTGAGGTTGGGAAAGATTTAAATGTAATTTAGAAACACAAATAGTTAGTATTTAATCTTAATCTAAGATGGTTTTAATCAGATTTTTATTAATTCTTTTTGTAATTAAATAATTACACATTACTTTTGTCCAAATTAATATTATAATTTAACAAAAAACAAGTATGAAACATCTTAACAAATTAGTAGTTGTTATATGTCTTTTTGTAGGCTTAGGCTCTCAAGCTCAAGACAATAACAATCCTTGGTCATTGTCATTTGGAGCAAATGCAGTTGATACAAGAGTTAGTGCGGCTTCTAGCATTAAAGATCAATTTTCACAATATTTTAATACAAAAGACAATTGGAACATTCTTCCATCTGTATCTTATTTAAATGTGTCAAAATATGTTGGGGATAACTTCTCTGTTGGGTTAACCGGTTCTATGAACAAAATTTCAAAATTTGTAAATCCTAGAGTTGGAACAGGTTCTTACCTAGTAACAAATCCTGGAGATTTAGCTTATTATGCTATTGATACAAATATTAAATATAGCTTTATGAGTTTATTAGGTTCAAAAGTAATTGAGCCATCTGCACACATTGGTGGAGGTTATACTTTCATTGACAAAGTAAGTTCAGGGAATTTGAACGCAGGATTAGGATTGACTTTTTGGATGAGTGAGCAAGTTGGTGTTTCTTTACAATCAACATACAAACATTCATTTGATAATTCAAGAATAGTTGGATCAGACATACCTTCACACATGCAACATTTTGCTGGACTTATCTACAAATTTGGAGGAAAAGATACAGATGGTGACGGTGTTTATGATAAATTTGATGCTTGTCCAGATGTTGCAGGATTAAAACAATTTAATGGTTGTCCTGATACAGATGGAGATGGAATTGTTGATGCAAGCGATGCTTGTCCAGACGCTGCTGGTTCTGTAGCTATGAATGGATGTCCTGATACTGATGGAGACGGAGTAGCTGATAAAGATGATTCTTGTCCAGAAGTTGCTGGATTAAAAGCACTTAAAGGATGTCCTGATACTGACGGAGATGGAACTACAGATAAAGCTGATAAATGCCCAACTGTTAATGGGCCTAAAGAAAACGCAGGTTGTCCTTGGCCAGATACGGACGGAGATTCGGTTTTAGATAAAGATGACAAATGTCCAGCTGAAAAAGGGTCAGTTGCAAATAATGGTTGTCCTGAAGTAACGGTTCAAACTTTAGAAGACGTTAACCTTCAAGCAAAATCAATTTACTTTAACTCTGGCAAAGCTACTTTCAAAACAAGTGATGTTCCTGTAAGGCTAGATGCAATTGCAGCAATTCTTGTTCAATATCCAAATGCTAAATTTATTGTTGAAGGACATACAGATAGCGATGGTTCAGAAATGTATAATCAAAAACTTTCTGAAGCTAGAGCAAATGCAGTTAGAGATGCAATAATTAAAAGAGGTATTTCAGCAAGTAATGTAGTTGCCATAGGTTTTGGAGAAACTGCTCCAATAGCTTCTAATAAAAAAGCGGAAGGAAAAGCTCAAAATAGAAGAACTGAAGTGAAATTACAAAAATAATTTTTTCTTTATAGTTATAAAACGCCTCGATTTATCGAGGCGTTTTTTTTATATTTACGAAATGATAAATCCTACTTTTTTATATAAAATCGCACAAGTCTTAATTGCTGATTATTCGAATAATCTAACAAGTACAATTGTGGTTTTACCTAATAAACGCGCCAAAATATTTTTGATTGAAGCCCTGAAAAAGCAAGTTCAAAATAATATTCTTTCTCCAGAAATTATAAGCATCGAAGATTTCATTCAAGACGTTTCTGGAATTAGAACTATTGATCCAATCGAGTTGGTCTTTGAATTCTATGAAGTATATCTTTCAATTACAGATGTTAAAAACCAACAATCATTTGAACTTTTTGCCAATTGGGCGAAAATGCTACTTCAAGATTTCAATGAAATTGACCGTTATTTATTAGATCCAAATCATGTGCTTTCCTATTTAAAAGACATTGAAGACATCAAGAAATGGGGAATTGAAGTTGAAAACAAAACCAAATTACTAGAGAATTACATCGATTTTTGGAAATTATTGCCTAATTATTATCAAACGTTTTATGCCCATTTATTGAAAAGCGGAATAGGATATCAAGGATTAATTTATCGGGAAGCGGTTAATAATTTGAATTCATTTTCTAAACTTGTAAACGATAAAAAATATGTTTTTGCAGGGTTTAATGCCTTAAATTCTGCCGAAGAAAAAATAGTGCAGCATTTGATAGCAGCCGATCAAGCAAAAGTATATTGGGATATTGACCAAACTTTTTTAAACGACTCCAATCACGATGCAGGTTTATTTGTTCGTCGGTTCAAGGAAAGTTGGAAACATTACAAGTCAAATCCATTTGAATGGATTGTAAACGATTTTTCAGAACCAAAAAAAATTCATGTCATTGGCACGCCTAAAACTATTGGTCAAGCCAAAATCACAGGAAGTATTATTGAAAAAATAATTGAAGATAATCCAACGGCGACTCTTGACAAAGTAGCTGTTGTTTTGGGAGATGAAAACATGCTCGTTCCGCTTTTATATTCACTTCCAGCAACTGTTGGCGCACTGAATATTACGATGGGATATTCAAGTAAAAACAATCCCGCACAAATTTTAATTGCAAAACTGTTCAAAATGCATACCAATGCTTTGTCTAGAAACGCGAAGAATTATGTGTTTTATTACAAAGATGTTTTGGATATTTTAACCCATCCTTTGGTAGAGCCTTATTCCAAAACAAGTGCTTTGGTAAATACGATAAATCAATACAATTATACTTTTATTACGCATCAAAAATTGATGGATTTAAATCCAAATCCAATCGATTTGTTTCTTTTGTTATTTGGAAAATGGGAAGAAGGTTCGTTGAAAGTCTTAGCGTCTTTATCGCAATTATTGCAAACTATAAAAGCCAATTTAAGTAATGATAGTGAAGATGAAAAAATTACAAAAGCATTTGTTTTTTCGATTTTTAAAGTAATTAATAAGTTGATAAATTACTATTCCAAACACAGCCACATTGACAAAATCGACACGCTTCACGCAATTTACAAACAAGTAATTGATTTAGCTGAGGTTTCCTTTGAGGGGGAACCTTTGAATGGTTTGCAAATTATGGGTGTTTTAGAAAGTCGGGTTTTGGACTTTGAAACCGTAATTATTACTTCTATGAATGAGGGGAAATTACCCGCTGGAAAATCGCAGAATTCGTTTATTCCGTATGATGTAAAACGAGAATTAGGATTGCCAACTTTCAAAGAAAAAGACTCTATTTACACTTATCATTTCTATCATTTGTTGCAACGTGCAAAAAATATTTACTTGCTTTACAACACCGAAAGTGAAGGTTTGGACGCAGGTGAAAAAAGCCGATTCATCACACAATTGGAAGTCGAAAAACAAGATAAACATATTCTCACGCACGAAATTTACAATGCTGTTCTTCCCGAAAAAGCCTATCAGCCCATGGTAATTCCGAAATCGGAATCGGTGATGGAACGCTTGAAAGAAATTGCCGAAAAAGGGTTTTCCCCGTCCTCGTTAACGACCTATATTCGGAATCCAATTCAGTTTTATTTTCAAAATATTTTGAGAATTCGGGAAGTGGAAGAAGTGGAAGAAAATGTCGCCTTGAGTACGTTAGGAACCATAATTCACGAAACATTGAAGGCTTTATATGAGCCATTTATTGGTAAATTTATTTCTGAAACTGATATTTCAAATTGCTTTAAACAAATTGATTCTGAAGTTTTAAAACAATTTAAAGTGGTTTATAAAGAAGGGGAAATCAAAAAAGGAAGAAATCTATTAGCTTTTGAAGTCGCCAAGCGGAATGTTTTTAATTTTTTGAAAGTCGAATTAGAATGTGTTAAAAGTGGAGATGCTATTAAAATTCTAGCTTTGGAAGAAAAATACATGGAAACTCTAATTCATCCCGATTTACCTTTTCCCGTTTTGATAAAAGGAAATGTTGATAGAATTGAAGAACGCAACGGAATCATCAGAATTATTGACTATAAGACCGGAAAGGTTGATAAAGGGGATATAATATTAACTACTTGGTCTGGACTTACAGAAGACATTAGCAATGACAAAATAATTCAAGTTTTGGCCTATGCTTTCATGTATGAAAAATTCGCTTTAGAGCAATCTATGGAAGCTGGAATTATTTCCTTCAAGAACTTAAAAGCAGGTTTTATGCCTTTTAATTTTAAAGTTGGAAAAGAGGTGAATACAATAATTAATAAGGAAACCTTGAATGATTATTTGGAACAAATTGTGGTTTTATTGCGTGAGATATTGGATGAGAATATTGCGTTTGAAGAGAAAGTTTAGGTTTTTTTACCACAAAAGGATTCTTTTGTAGTGAAATCTAAATTCCCCTAAGAAACCCTAATAAAGTTTTTTCCAATTCCTCTTTATTTTCAATATGACTCATGTGACCATCTTGAAATGTAACTAATTTCACATCGGTATTTTCAAGTTGGGCTAAATTATCTTTGTAAATTAAAACGCCGTCTTTTTCTCCGAGAATCAGCAACTTTGGAAATTCACTCTCGTGCAAAATAAATTCTCGGTTTTTCCTGATTTTCATTCCTTCGAGTGAAGCTACAATTCCTTGTAAAGGGGTTTTTAAAGCTTCTAATTTTACATTCTCAATTTCGTTTTCAAGGCGTTCTCGATTGTTCACACTGAACAAATTGGCAATCGATAACCGAACAAAATTGACATAATTCTGTTTTACCGCTTTGATTGCGCGATCCCGATTGTGTTTACGTTCCGCACTATCTTCTTTAGATGTGGTGTTCAAAAGCACCAATCCTTTTATAGTTGCAGGATATAATTCGGCGAAAGCCAAAGCCACATAACCTCCCATTGAATGTCCAACAAAAATTACTTTCCGAATCCGTAAATGAGACAAAACAGCCTTTACTATTTCCGCATTATTTTCCATCGAATGAACGTATCCAAGACATCCAGTTGATCCGTGTCCTAATAAATCAATAGTAATTACACGGTTTTTTTGTGATGAAATTGGAACTAAATCCTTCCACATTGTTTTGTTTTCCAAAAAACCATGAAGTAAAACCACAGCAGTTCCCTTCCCCGAATCGGAATAAGAAATTGTAGTGTTTTTGTAGAGGATTTGTTTCAAAAAAAGTTTAAAGTTTAAAGTTTAAAGTTTCATGTGAGTGCGAGCAAATTTAAACTTCAAACAAAAATTACGAATTCATAATCGTTTCAATTTCTTCCACTTCAATCGGAATATTTCGCATCAAGTTAAACGGTTCTCCTTTTTCCTGAACGACCAAATTATCTTCCAATCGAATTCCAAAACCTTCTTCTGGAATATAGATTCCTGGCTCAACGGTAAAAACCATATTGGCTTTCATTGGCTCGGTTAAAATTCCATAATCATGCGTGTCTAATCCCATATGGTGAGAAGTTCCGTGCATAAAATATTTTTTATAGGCTGGCCATTCTGGGTTTTCATTTTGCACATCAGCTTTGTTAATTAATCCTAACCCTAACAATTCCGAAGTCATAATTTTTCCAACTTCAAAATGATATTGTTTCCAAAGTGTTCCTGGGGTTAGCATTTTTGTTGCTTCATTTTTCACCCTCAAAACCGCATTGTACACCTCTTTTTGTCTTTCAGAAAAACGTCCTGAAATTGGAATCATACGCGTCATATCGCTGGAATAATTGGCGTATTCTGCTGCAACGTCAAGCAAAATCAAATCTCCGGCTTTACATTGTTGGTTATTTTCAATATAATGCAAAACATTAGCATTATTTCCAGACGCAATTATCGGCGTATAGGCAAAACCTTTTGAGCGATTTCGAATAAATTCGTGGATAAATTCGGCTTCAATTTCATATTCTGTGACATTTGGTTTAACAAATGACAAAACTCTTCGAAAGCCTTTTTCAGTAATGTTGCATGCATTTTGGATTAAATCCAATTCTTCACTTTCTTTTACGGAACGAATTCGTTGCAAAATTGGATTGCTTTTTGCGACAGCGTGCGCTGGATATTTCTCTTTCCACCATTTTACAAAACGTGCTTCCCGAGTTTCGGTTTCTACCGTAGCGCGATAATGCTCGTTTGTATTGATATAAATTGTTTCAGAATGCGTCATCATTTCGAATAATATTTTCTCGAAATCTTGAAGCCAATACACTGTTTTTATTCCTGAAACTTCAAATGCACGGTCTTTAGAAAGCTTTTCGCCTTCCCAAATCGCAATATGATCGTTAGTTTCTTTTAGAAATAAAATTTCACGTTGATGCTCATATGGTGCATCAGGAAATAGCAACAAAACACTTTCTTCTTGATCTACGCCAGATAAGTAAAAAATGTCGCGATGTTGCGAAAATGGCAGAGTGCTATCAGCAGAAACTGGATAAATATCGTTAGAATTGAAAATCGCCACACTTTTCGGCTTCATTTGTGCCGAGAACTTTGCGCGGTTTTTTATAAATAAATTATGGTCAATTTGATGGTATTTCATAATGTATAAAATTAGATTACAAATCTAATCAATCCATTTGTAATATCGAGCACCAATTAAATTTGGATTTTCATTTTCTATTTTATCCAATATCCACTCGCTTTTTGGAGATTGAATACTTTGTTTTTGTTCTTTTTTATGCAATTTTTCGTAGGATTCAAATCCAATTTCACAACTATTTTCTAATGTTTCAAACAGATTTACATTGGCTACAGCCGCTGCCCAATTGGGTTGAATTGTCCCTTCAAAAACTTTAGATTTAGAACCACTTCCGTAAGCAAGAAACCCAAATTTTTCATTCGCAATATCAATTTTAGTATCATAAAAATGAGCCAAAGTCGATAAGAATCCCATAAATATAGAACCCGTGTATAAATTCCCAATCAAAGAAGAGGCTAGTTCTGCAGGCTGTAATTTTTCGTTTACAAAGTTGCGGTATTCCTCAGTTTTACTGATTTCTTTTATTTTATTTTGGTATTCTGAAGCATCTTCATTTCCAGAAATAATCGGATTTTCATGATCTAAAGCATAGATTTCAGATAACATTCTACGCCCTTGAAAGGAATACGGTAAGTGCATAATTATGCTCTTCCATGTGTCATAAACGGGAGTCGAAGAATCGGAAATTTTCTTGAATGAAAAATACGCGTTTCTCGTTCTATCCATATAACATTGGTTGGAATATTGACCGTCAAAAACCGGTTGGTCTTTGTGAATTTCAATTTCAGCTTCTAAATTATCAAACCAATTTTCATTATTTGAATTTCCAGTAATAGCTTCTTTTGAAAGGGTTCGGTAGGGTTTAAAAAAATCAAAAACTCCTTTTGTACTTGTTGCCCAATTGTTATCAAAAGCAATAATTCTAGGATTTTGAGTAATTAATAAAGCTACTGCTCCAGCACCTTGTGTATATTCGCCAGTAGAATTCAGGTCGTATTTTGCAATATCTGTGGTTACAACAATTGCTTTTTTAGTTGGATTCAATCGTACAAAATCGATACAGTTTTGCACTGCATCTACACCGCCAATACAAGCAAATGTAAAATCGACAACATCGCATTCGGACAACGAGTTTTCTCCAAATTTTTGTTCCATCAACGACACTAAAAAGGAAGCGATTGGTTTTGAACTGTCAATGGCACTTTCTGTCCCAACATAAATCCGAGCAATATCCTCTAAATTAATATTGGTATCTAGGATTAGTTTTGTCAGGGCATTAGCACCAAAAACAACCGAGTCTTGATGAACGTCTGGCAATGTCATTTTGAGCAAACCCAAACCTTTTTCTAGTTTTTCAGGTTCTATGTTTCTGGCTTTCGCCAAAGTATTTATAGGTAAATGTATTTTTGCAACATCAAAAGCAATAGCGTCGATTCCGAAATTCATTTTCAATTTTTTTTGTAAAATTACAAAGATGAAAGCGATGTTTTATAGTAATTAACCCCTAAAATCAGTAAGTTGTATGATTTTTACGATATTTAAAACAAACAGCAAGTTCTTCTATCAATTTAATAATTTTATATTGAAACAAGCGTTTATTTAGTTAATTTAGCAGAAGATTTAATTTAACAAATGTTCTTTTTATGAAAACTATATTTTTGATTTTTTTGATGAGTTTCTTTATTGTTTCACCTTCTCAAAACAAACAATCGTATCAGATTTTTAATCAAAATGGAAGAAAAGGTTGTTATAAAAAAATAATAAACAGTTCCCAAAAATCAGATGTGCTTTTGTTTGGAGAATACCACGATAATTCTGTGGCACATTGGCTTGAATTAGAAATCACAAAAGATTTATTAGATAAAAAAAATTTGGTTTTAGGGGCTGAAATGTTTGAAGCCGACAATCAAAAACAAGTTAATCAGTATTTGAAAGGTGAAATAAATCAGAAAAAGTTAGACAGCACCGCCCGGCTTTGGCCCAATTACAAAACAGATTACAAGCCGTTAGTTGATTTTGCAAAAGATTTAAATATTGCTTTTGTTGCTACAAATATCCCACGAAGATTCGCAAGTTTAGTTTTCAAAAAAGGATTTGAAGCGTTGAATATATTATCTGTTGAAGAAAAAACTTGGATTGCGCCTCTGCCTATTTTATATGATGCAACATTGCCTGGATATGTAAAAATGGTTCAGGAAATGGGTGGTCACGGCGGTGAAAATCTTCCGAAAGCACAAGCTGTGAAAGACGCAACTATGGCCTATTTTATAAATAAAAATCGACCCGAAAACTCGCTTTTTGTTCATTATAACGGTTCCTATCACAGTGATAATTTTGAAGGAATTTATTGGTATTTGAAACAGCAAAATCCAAATTTGAAAATAATTACTATTGCCACAGTTTCTCAAAAAGACATCTCAAAATTGGAAATTGAAAATTACAATAAAGCAACGTTCATAATTGTAATCGATGAAGATGTCACCAAAACCTATTAATTGCATAAAATGAAATTTAATTTTTTGTTGATTTTTCATTAATTCATTGAATAATTGTAAAAACTTTCAACAATAAATAAGCAATTGTCCAAAACACTTTAAAATCATTATAAATAACTACGAAAAGGTTGTAGTATCTTTCATTTATGATTATTTTTGTCAATTATTATATAAAAATTGTTTTTATCATGGCCAATTCTACAGTATTAAAGTCCTCAATTGCAAAGAAAGTCGCAATGGCACTTTCTGGACTTTTTTTGATTACATTTCTTACTTTGCATTTTGCTATCAATTTTACTTCAGTTTTTAGTGCTGATGCTTTTAATGTTGCTTCACATTTTATGGGTTACAATCCAATAATTCAATTCGTAATGCAGCCTGTTTTGGTTGCAGGAGTTGTTTTTCATTTTGTAATGGGAATGGTTTTAGAATTAAAAAATCGTAGTTCAAGACCAATTTCTTATGCAAAATACAACGGAGCCGCAAACGCTTCTTGGGCGTCAAGAAATATGATTGTTTCAGGATTAGTGGTTTTAGCGTTTATTGGATTGCATTTTTACGATTTTTGGGTTCAAGAAATCGTTTATAAATATGTGGATTCAAATGCTTTAGATGCAACAAGGTATTATCATGAATTGAATCACAAATTTGAAAGTCCTATTCGTACCGGATTGTATTCTGTAGCATTTTTATTATTGTCATTGCACTTGTGGCACGGCTTTAACTCTTCATTTCAATCGGTAGGTTTCAATAATAAATATTCTAAAGCACTTCACAAACTAGGATATTCTTTTGCAATAGTTGTTCCTTTCGGATTCATTGTTATTGCGTTGTTTCATCATTTCAATCAAATTTAATTCAATTAATAATGGCATTAGATTCAAAAATTCCAGAAGGTTCAATCTCGGACAAATGGACAAATTATAAAGATCATATCAATTTAGTAAATCCTGCAAACAAACGTAATTTAGATATTATCGTTGTTGGAACTGGACTTGCTGGAGGATCTGCTGCGGCAACATTAGCAGAATTGGGGTATAACGTAAAAGCTTTTTGTTTCCAAGATTCTCCGAGACGTGCGCACTCAATTGCTGCTCAAGGTGGAATTAATGCGGCAAAAAATTATCAAGGCGATGGAGATTCAACTTTCCGTTTGTTTTATGATACTGTAAAAGGTGGCGATTACCGTGCGCGTGAAGCAAATGTGCATCGTTTGGCTGAAGTTTCAGTTAATATTATCGATCAATGTGTGGCTCAAGGTGTTCCTTTTGCTCGTGAATATGGTGGATTATTAGACAACCGTTCTTTTGGTGGAACATTAGTTTCTCGTACTTTTTATGCGAAAGGACAAACTGGACAACAATTATTATTAGGAGCTTATTCGGCAATGAACCGCCAAATAGGTCGTGGAAAAATAAAAATGCACAACCGTCACGAAATGCTTGATTTAGTTATCGTTGATGGAAAAGCAAGAGGAATTATAGCACGTGATTTAGTGTCTGGAAAAATCGAAAGACATTCTGCACACGCCGTTGTTATTGCTTCTGGTGGATACGGAAATGTATTTTTCCTTTCTACAAATGCAATGGGAAGTAACGTAACTGCCGCTTGGAAAATTCACAAAAGAGGAGCGTATTTCGCAAATCCTTGTTACACACAAATTCACCCAACTTGTATTCCAGTTTCTGGAGATCATCAAGCAAAGCTGACATTAATGTCGGAATCATTGCGTAATGACGGACGAATTTGGGTTCCCGGAAAATTAGAAGATGCAAAAGCAATTCGTGAAGGAAAATTAAAACCAACACAAATCGCTGAAGCGGATAGAGATTATTTTTTAGAAAGACGTTACCCCGCTTTTGGAAATTTAGTGCCTCGTGATATTGCTTCTCGTGCTGCTAAAGAAAGATGTGATGCTGGTTTTGGTGTTAATAAAACTGGAGAAGCTGTATATTTAGATTTTGCTGCGGCAATTCAACGATATGGTGTCGATCAAGCAAGATTAAAACATCAAGATGAAAATGATTTGACTTTAGTTACAAAATTAGGAACAGAAGTTGTTGCTAATAAATATGGTAACTTGTTTCAAATGTATGAGAAAATTGTTGATGAAAACCCCTATTCTACACCAATGATGATTTATCCAGCGGTTCACTATACAATGGGTGGAACTTGGGTTGATTATAACTTACAAACTACAATTCCTGGTTGTTTCTCTATTGGAGAATCAAACTTTTCAGACCACGGAGCCAACAGATTGGGAGCTTCTGCATTAATGCAAGGTTTGGCTGATGGCTATTTCGTATTGCCATATACAATTGGCGATTATTTAGCACCAGATATTAAATTGGGAACAATTTCTACCGATTTACCAGAATTTGAAGCTGCAGAAAAAAATGTTCTTGCTCAAATAGATCAATTAATGAACAACGGCGGTTCTAAACCTGCAGATTATTTCCATAAGAAATTAGGAAAAATTATGTGGGATAAAGTTGGAATGGCTCGAAATGAAAAAGGATTATTAGAAGCGCAAGCAGAAATTGCACAAATTAGAGCAGATTTCTATAAAGAAGTTAAAATTCCAGGTACTGCAAATAGTTTCAATCCAGAATTAGCAAAAGCACTTCGCGTTGCCGATTTCCTCGAATTGGGTGAATTATTCGCGAAAGATGCCTTACACAGAAACGAATCTTGTGGCGGTCACTTCCGTGAAGAGTTTCAAACACCTGATGGAGAAGCGCAACGTGACGATGAAAATTTTGCGTATGTAGCAGCTTGGGAATACAAAGGAAATCCAAGTGATGCCGTATTGCACAAAGAAGAATTGAAATTCGAAAACGTTAAATTAGTTCAAAGAAGTTATAAATAGAAAATAAGTTAAGAGTTAAAGGTTATGAGTTCATTAAAGTCATTTGAAGATTTAGAATGTTGGAAAGCTGCAAGAGAGTTAAGAATCTTTGCTGCTCAAAATATAATTTCAAAATTTTCAATTGAAGAAAAATATGCTTTAACTAGTCAATTAAGAAGGTCTTCAAGATCTATAAGTGATAATATAGCCGAAGGTTATGGAAGATTTCACTACCAAGAAAATATTCAATTTTGTAGAATTGCAAGAGGTTCATTACATGAATCGTTAAATCAAGTAATTACAGCACGAGATGAAAATTATATTGAAGAAGATTTGTTACAACAATTTAGAGAACGGTTTGAAAGAACCAAAGCAATATTAAATGGGTATATTAATTATTTAGTTAAGACAA
>JBIIFA010000149.1:0-4771 GCA_044237565.1 Flavobacterium sp. | reverse complement strand
GTTTTATTGTTGCACTTTTTCAAGAAATAATTCATATTCTTCAAGCGATAACTGTACGTGCTCAAATGATTTTCTATCGATTGATTGTCACCAATATCAGTCAAAATTCTATTAAATAAGAACGTTTCGCTTCTTTCGTGAACGGGAATTAACATCCCAGATTGCAACATTAATTGCAACAATCCTACTGTTTTCAGGGAAATCGTTTTTCCTCCTGCATTGGGACCTGAAATTACAATAATCCGATTTTTTGTATCTAATTCAATAGTTTGCGGATGCGTAATTTGGTTGCTTTCTTTATTGTTTAAATATAAAATAGGGTGGAAGGCATCTTTGAAATACAACCTTCTTTCGTTGGTAATTTTTGGTAAAATACCATTAATTCGATTTGCATATTTTGCTTTTGCAGCAATTACATCAATGTCACTCAAAAAATCTTGATATTGAATTATTAAAGGTAAAAAAGGTCTTATGGTATTGGTCAAATACTTTAAAATCCGAGTGATTTCTTCTTTTTCTTCATATTCCAAATTACTCAATTCACGAGAGTAATTTAAGGTGGCTTCAGGTTCAATGTATGCAATGCTTCCTGTTTTTGAACTTCCAAGAATAGAACCTTTAACTTTCCTGCGATACATTGCTAAAACTGCTAAAACCCTTCGATTTTGTACAAAGCTTTCTTTGATATCGTCTAAATAACCCAACGAATTGTATTGCGTCATTGCCATACCAAAACTCTGATTGACCTTGCCACGCACCGTATTCATATTTCTGCGAATATTTAGCAAATCAACAGATGCATTGTCTTTTATTTCGCCATACTTATCCACGACATCATCCACCATCGTAATAATATCTTTGGTATATTCTACTTGAATTGCGCGTTTGTTTAAATACGGATAATAGTCGTCAAATTTCTTAAAATAAAGCAATAATACATTTACAGATGCTGAAATATTGGCAATTTTCCGAAAGCTTCCCACTTCCAAAAAACTATCTTCAATAGCAAGGAATTTTATCTCGTGGTTGATGGTTTCAAATCCGTGATTAGGAATTGCATTGTTATTTTGAAACGAGGAAAGATATTCTGATGTTTGCATTAAAGCGTCCATCAATTCATTTTTTTCTTTGAAAGGCGTAATTTCTAATGCTTTTTGTTTTCCAATATCAGTATTACAAATTGAAGAAATAGTTTCTAAAACTGTAGGAAATTGAAGGTCTTGAAGTGTTTTTTCGTTAATGTTAATCATTATGCTTTTTAGAAATTTTACAGTACAAAAATAGGCAAATGGTAAGACTTTTAGAAGTAGTTTCACAAAGTTTTCATAGTTGTTGAATTTTTAGATTAATAAAGATGTGCATTGTAATTTGTATATTTGTTTTTTATAGAAAATTATGGAATCTCATTTGAATTCTTCCTGGCAATATATTTTAGCTACCGAAATACAAAAGCCGTATTTTAAGGATTTAATGTTGGCTGTAGCCAATGAATATTCTGTAAATAATTGTTTCCCACCTAAAGAACTCCTTTTCTCAGCTTTTGATAATTGTAGTTTCGATGATTTGAAAGTTGTAATTATTGGGCAAGATCCCTATCACGGTGAAGGCGAAGCGAATGGATTATGCTTTTCTGTGAATGAAAATATGAAAATTCCACCTTCTTTAAGGAATATATTTAGAGAACTAAATTCTGATTTAGACAGTTTGTTTTTACCAACTTCAGGAAATTTAGAGCGTTGGGCGAAACAAGGTATTTTGCTTTTGAATGCCACATTATCGGTTCAAAAAGACAAGCCCAACAGCCACAAAAATTTGAATTGGGGAAAATTTACAGATGCTGTAATTCAGGAAATATCAGATAAAAAAAGTAATGTAGTTTTCCTACTTTGGGGAAATTTTGCTCATAAAAAAGGACTAAAAATCGACCGAACCAAACACTTGGTTTTAGAATCTGGACATCCATCGCCAATGAGTGCCAATCAAGGAAAATGGTTCGGAAACAAACATTTTAGTAAAACTAATGACTACTTGAAATCAGAAGGAATTCAAGAAATTAATTGGTGATTTCTGAAAAAAATATTTTTTTAGATATGATTTTTAAGGCTATCAATTGGTCTTGAATTGAATTAAACTCTTCTTCTGAAAGTTGTTTTTGCGACCATTTTGTCAGGGATAACCATTCTTGAATGTCTTCTAATTTTTGATGGTATTTATTTGCTAAAATACTGTTGATATTAGGGATTTCTTTAAAATTTGACGTTTTAGAATTTATGATTTCCAATATTTCGGTAACAATTTCTGGATATTTTTCAAGGATTTTATTGCGAACTGCAATTACAAAGCAAGGCCAAGGAGTTGGGCAATCACCAATTCTTCTAAAAACCCCTTTGTCAACTAATGGTTTTGTCATAAAGCGCTCCCACATAAAATAATCGGCGGTTCCTTTGGTGAGCGCTTCAACAGCCCCATCAATCGTATTTATGATTTCAAATTGTAAATTTTCAGTTTTCCAACCTTGATTATTAGCATTTACATACGACATTAATTGAGAACCTGAACCCAATCTTGAAATGGCAACTTTTGTATTTTCTAAATCAGAAAGTGTTTTAAATTTTGAATTTGCAGACACATGAATTCCCCAAATCAATGGAGTTTCAACATATATTTGTACAATCTTGCTTTGATTTCCAGCAATAATATCTTTGATTATTCCTTCAGTTAAAATAACGGCAATATCCGTTTCTCCATTTCGAAGCATTTGACACAATTTTCCCGTTCCTTCTGGAACATCAGTCCATTGCAAATCTATTTCATTAGCTTGAAATTTTCCGTTTTCGATGGATAAATGCCAAGGTAAATTGAAATGTTCGGGAACTCCTGCGATTTTTATTGTTGTCATTTTTTTTATTTTTTAACAGCTTTTAATAGTCTGTTTGGATTCTCCATTTGCCACCATTTCCAGATTTCGCCATCTTTATCCAAATAATTCTCCATGAATTTCATTCCTATTTTCTGTAAAATTTGATTTGAAGCTCCATTTTCTGAATGAGTATATGCGTTCATTACTTCAATTTTGAGATTTTTAAATCCGTAGTTTAACCAAAAAATAGAAGCCTCTGTTGCATATCCTTTGTTCCAAAATTTCTCATCTAATCTATAACCATAATCGAAGAAATTTGAATTTCCGTTTTCAATATGATCATTAACATATTTAATTCCTGTCCAACCAATAAATTGATTTGTTTCCTTTAATATAGTTGCAAATCGGCCGATGTTATTTTCTAAATATTGATTTTGAACCATTTCAATAATCTTAATGGTTTCAACTTTTGTTTGGGTAGGTGATTGCCATAAATATTTATGCACGTTTGGATTGTTATCCATTGCAAACATTGCATCAGTATCTTCAAGTAATAATGGTCTTAGTAGTAATCTATCAGTTTCAAACAGTATATCCATTTAATAAATATTTTAAATGTTTACGTTGTCAATTTATCCAATGTATAAGCAATCAATTCATCAACTGCTTTGTATGGATCTTCACTAAAAGTTCCCGAGGCTCGATTAGCAATTATTGCATTTAATGACAATGCATTATGACCCAATAGTTTTGAAAGTCCATATATTGCTGCAGTTTCCATCTCTAAATTGGTTATCCTATTAGCATCAAATTTGAAATTATCCATTTTAGAATTTAATTTTTCATCTTGAATATTCAAACGTAAAACGCGCCCTTGAGGTCCATAAAAACCGCCTGCAGTAGCTGTAATTCCTTTGTGCATTTTATCACTTTCGATAAGTTGCTCTAACTTTTCTGAGCAAGAAATTATATAAGGTTTTCCTTTTCGTAAATCCCAATTGGTGTGTTTGATGAAAGCATCTTCCATAGCTGAATTTGAAATTGAATCGATTAAATAGGAGCGGAGCATGTTGTCTAATCCCAATCCAAACTTTGCCATTACAAAACTATCTACTGGAATATCCGCTTGCAAAGACCCAGAAGTACCTATTCTAATGATATTTAGTGCTGTTAATTCTGTTTTAGGTTGGCGCGTTTTCAAATCGATATTTACCAGCGCATCCAATTCATTCATGACAATATCGATATTATCAGGTCCAATTCCTGTTGACAACACAGTGATTCGTTTTCCTTTGAGGGTTCCTGTTTGTGTTTTGAATTCTCTTTTTTGAGTTGAAAATTCGATGCTATCGAAAAATTGAGTTATTTTTTCAACTCTATTTTGATCACCAACAAAAATAATGTCATGAGCAATATTCCCTGGCAATAAATTCAAGTGATAAACACTTCCGTCTGGATTGAGAATTAATTCTGATGATTGTATCATTTATTTCGTTTTATGTTTAAGGTTTAAAGTTCTTAAAAACAGTTTATTAACCTCCAACGCGTTTGACTTTGAAGCCTTTTTCTTTTAGAATTGTCATGATTTTATCACGATAATCCCCTTGTATTATGATTGAATCATCTTTGAAAGAACCACCAACGCTTAATTTAGTTTTTAATTCTTTGGCTAAAATTTTGAAGTCTTCATCGGTTCCTGTATATCCTTCAATAATGGTTGTAGGTTTCCCTTTTCGTTTTTCAAATTTGCAAATCATTGGTTCCTCTTGAATCCAAAGTTCTTTATCTTCTATGATTTTTTCTTCTTCAGGAGAAGGTTCGTGGTCTGGAAAAAGGTTTTTTAATTGGTCTTGTAAGTCCATAATAAACTTCATTTAAAAAATAAAGTACGAATTATATAATCCGTACTTT
>JBIIFA010000001.1:0-46392 GCA_044237565.1 Flavobacterium sp. | reverse complement strand
GTTGCAGCGCTTTGGCTATCTATTTCAAGCGTTTTTTCGTCCAGTTTTTCATTGGCTACAGCCAAAAACAATTCCACTAAATCCGATTTTAATCTTGGAATTACCACTTCGGTTTCAGGATCACCCATTCTCACGTTGTATTCTATAACAATTGGTTCGCCCTTCACATTGATTAAGCCAATAAAAACAAATCCTTTGTATTGAATTCCGTCTTTTTGCAATCCATCAATTGTGGGTTTAACGATTCTATTTTCGATTTTTTCTAATAAAATAGCATCTGCGAAAGGAACTGGGGAAACTGCTCCCATTCCGCCTGTATTCAATCCTGTGTCCCCTTCGCCAATTCGTTTGTAATCTTTGGCTGTAGGTAAAATCTTATAATTTTTTCCATCGGTTAAAACGAAACAACTTAATTCTATTCCGTCTAAAAATTCCTCAATTACGACTTTAGAACTTGCTTCACCAAATTTTGAATGAACCAACATGTTTCTTAATTCTTGTTTGGCTTCCGCCAATTCTTGAATGATTAAAACGCCTTTTCCAGCCGCTAATCCGTCAGCCTTAAGCACATATGGGGGTTGCAATGTTTCTAAAAAAGCACATCCGGCTTCAACAGTTTCTTTTGTAAAACTATCATACCCAGCCGTTGGAATATTATGTCTTACCAAAAACTCTTTGGCAAATTCTTTACTTCCTTCTAATTGCGCACCTCTTTTTGAAGGGCCAATAACAGGAATATGTTTTAAATCGGTATCATTTTGGAAAAAATCAAAAATCCCTTTTACCAAAGGATCTTCTGGACCCACAACTACCATTTCTACTTTTTCGCTCAAGGCGAATGTTTTTATGGCTTCAAAATCAGTGATTTTTAGATTCACATTTGTTGCAATACTTTCTGTCCCAGCATTTCCTGGGGCAACAAAAAGTTGGGTGCAAATTGGGCTTTGAAGCATTTTCCATGCAAAAGCGTGCTCTCTTCCCCCTGAACCTAATAGTAAAATTGTCATGATTTAGTTGATTGTTGTGAAGTGCAAAAATAATTTCTTTTGCGTTTAAAAAGTCAATAAAAGAGAAAAATTTTAGATGAATTTATATTAACAGATTGCGAAATATATTTTCAAAAAGTCATTCTAAATTAATACGCCTTTTTTTCGCCTTTTAAAATATTCAAAACGGTTTGAACTATAATTTTAATATCTAAAATTAATGACCAATTATCAATATAAAAAACATCGAGTTTTATTCTGCATCTCATATCTTCATCGGATTCTATCTCGCCTCTAAATCCTTTTACTTGAGCTAATCCAGTGATTCCAGGTTTTATATAATGTCGAACCATATATTTATTAATTTTTTTGCCATACGATTTATTTTGAGACCATAGATGCGGTCTTGGCCCTACAACTGACATGTCTCCTAAAAAAACATTAATAAATTGTGGTAATTCGTCAATACTAGTTTTTCTAATAATTCTGCCAATTTTAGTAACCCTGGGGTCGTTTTTAGAAGCTTCTGTCTCTGTTGTTTCATTTAATTTCATTGAACGAAATTTATAACAAAAAAATTCTTTTTCATCTAAACCCGGTCTGCCTTGTTTAAAAAAAACAGGTCCTTTAGATTCTAATTTTATCAATAGAGTTAATAGAGGAACAAACCATGATAGTATAAAGACTAAAATTATTAATGAAAAAACAATGTCAAAAATTCTTTTAACTAGTTTTATAACAGGATCGTGCAATACTGTTTTTTGCAGAGAAAGGACAGGGAACACTTCGTAATAATTAATTTTCAACTTTTTGGAAAAAATCTCCTTTAATCCTGGAATGAATTTAATTTCTATTTCATTTGCATCAGAAAATTCAACAATATCTGCTAATTGTTCATTTGTCATTTCGTCTAAAGCGCAGTAAATTTCATCTACTCTATTCTCAATTACAAACGTTTTTAAATAGTCTAAATCTCCTAAAATCTCTGCCTTTTTCTTTTTATTTGAAAAATATCCTAAAAACCGATAGCCGTAATCATTTCTCTCCTCAAAAAGTTCTTTCAAGCGAATTGATTCTGTAGTAAATCCAATAATTACAATGTTTCTATAATTACTCCCTGTTATTATTCGGTATTTCTTTAAGTAATAAAACAATATGGATTTGGAGATCGTTATCAATATAAAACTAAATATTATATATCGTAATAAAGCATTTTCGCTAAAAATAACTTCTTTTGAAAACGGGAAGAAAGCTATTATTAGAAGAGAAAACAGGATTCCTTGTTTTATAATTTTAGTTAGTATTTCAACAGGAGATGTGAATCTAAAAATGTCATAAAACTTTATAAAAAAAGCAATAGTTCCCCATGAAATTAATAAATACCCTATATAGATGCTGTAATTTAAATTGAGCCCTTTAAAAAGAAATATTGCCAACAAAGAAATCACCAACAAGTCAGAGATAATGCTTATTGGTCTTATATATTTAGAGTATCTTCCTGATTGAGCTGAAGTCATATTATCGAATATATCCAGAAAAATCCTTGTGCTCTTCTTTTAATAACTCCTCTTTTGAAAGCGATTTGAAATAATCATAGGTTATTTTCATGCCAACTTCTCTAGATATTTTTGCTTCCCAGCCTAGTAATGTTCTTGCTTTAGTTATGTCTGGTTGGCGTTGTAGGGGATCGTTGACTGGTAAAGGGTGGTAAACAACTTTTTGATTGGTTCCAGTTAATTTTATAATTTCGTCTGCAAAATCTTTAATCGTGATTTCGTCTGGATTTCCAATATTCACGGGATATACATAGTCAGAATGAAGCAATCTGAAAATTCCTTCAACTTGATCATCAACATAACAAAATGATCGCGTTTGCATTCCATCGCCAAAAATAGTTAAATCTTCTCCTCGAAGCGCTTGTCCGATAAACGCAGGGATTACCCTTCCGTCGTTCAATCGCATTCTTGGTCCATAAGTATTAAATATTCTAACAATTCTAGTTTCCACACCATGGAAAGTGTGGTATGCCATTGTAATGGATTCTTGAAAACGCTTGGCTTCATCATATACGCCACGTGGTCCTATTGTATTTACGTTTCCATAATATTCTTCCGTTTGTGGATGAACCAATGGATCTCCATAAACTTCAGAAGTAGATGCGATAAGGATTCTCGCGTTTTTAACACGAGCTAATCCCAAAAGATTATGAGTTCCAAGAGAACCTACTTTTAATGTTTGAATAGGGATTTTTAGATAATCTATTGGACTCGCAGGCGACGCAAAATGCAAAATATAATCTAGCTTACCTGGAATATGTACAAATTTTGTAATGTCGTGGTGGTAAAACTCAAAATGTTCGAGTTTGAACAAATGCTCAATATTTCTTAAATCTCCTGTTATTAGGTTATCCATGCCAATAACTTGATATCCTTCTTTTATAAAACGATCACACAAATGGGAGCCTAAAAATCCTGCGGCTCCTGTAATTAAAATTCTTTTCATATTTTGCTTATGTTACGTTTCTGACCTGTTATTGTATAATAAACGTTAAAATAATTATAATATTATACTAAAGTGAAATTGTTTTTTTGGGTTGAAAATTGGCGTTGAAAATACAGTACATTAGAATAAAAAATGTAATCCCCCTTTGTCTCCAAAGAAAAGATTCTGTAAAAAAAAGTGAAATTATTAAGACCGAAAAGGCAATGTGAATAAAGTTCTTTGACTTAATTGCATTTCTTATTGAAAGCAATAACATTGAAAGCAATAATAGCAATCCAAATATTCCAAGTTCTGCAAATATTTGAACGTATTGGTTGTGAAAATTTTTAGTTTGGTAGCCTTCCTGGACTTCATTCCCTAGGAAAAGATTGTAATGAATTCCTTTTTCGGCAATTTTAGAATAGGATGCGTCAAGCCCAAATCCAGTCCAAAAAATAGATTCTTCCTGAAGAAATTCGATAAAAATTCTAAATTGATACACTCTAAAAGCGGTGCCAGGAAAATAATCGTTTGGTTTGAAAGTGGTGTTTGTCCAGGCTTGTTTAATGCTCACATTATAAACTTTTTCAGAGCCTTTGCTAATAACATCATTGACGCTGCTATCTGTCATTATGGTTTCATATTCTTCTTTGAACCGCTCTTTTATTTTCCCTACAAAAGGAAGGAATAAAAGCAATACAATCAATAAAATTAGATTTTTAAGACGTAATTTTTTTGATGTTTTCGAATAAAAAAGTTGGTAACAAACCAAAAGCCCCATAAAAACGATAATAATATTTTTGGATGACAATAAAAAAACCATTGTGAATAATAGCACTAATGCTAATTTATCAAATAGCCTTTTCTGTTGTTTTTCAAGAAAGTAAAAGAAGGAAACGGCAACATAAACAGAAACATGAATTGCATTTACATCTTTTGTAACCAATTCATGATAAAAGAAAACCGATGTGTCCTTTGAGATTATAAAGCGCAAAAGCGCTTTTGCTAAGTAAAATAAGCTATACGCTATAATTCCATAACTGTACCACTTGATTATTTTCTCTTTTTCTAAAGCAGAAAAAGAACGGAATAACAAAAAATAAACTGGAATTAATAACAGCGGCAATTCTTTTGACAAGCCATTTAAAGTTCTCTCTAAATCTATTGTCCAAGTAATGGAAAGCAACATCAAAACATACAAAACAATTGGCAAAATCAGACTTAAATCCAATTTTAAATTTTGTTTTTTGAATGATAATAAAGTGACAATTAACAGAAAAACTAGAGCTATACTATTAAACGCATAACTTAAAGGAATGCATAATAATGCCAATAAAACTAAAAGTAAAGCAGAATGGCTACTGTTTTCTTGTTTCAGATTTTGATATACATTCTTCGAAAAGTTGAAGATATTCGCCATTTATTTTATCCCAATTAAATTCATTTTCAATCGCGTCAAAGTTGTTTAGAACCAATTGCAAGTTATCATTTTTTTTGATTGTTTCTAAAATATTTTTCACCTCCTGTGGATTAGAAAAATAATAGCCGTTTTCTTTAAGAATTGCCTTATTAAAATGGTTGTTATGAGCGATTACAAATGCTTTCGAAGCCATTGCTTCTAAAAGTGAAGGATTGGTGCCCCCAACAGAATGTCCATGGAAATATATATTCGAGAAATAACGTAAGTTGTTTAAATGGTCTATGTTATAGATACCACCTAAAAATCGAATATTCTCGTTTTCTTTATATTTGGTTTTTAAAAAATTCCCGTATTTTGTTTCATGATTTCCTATAACAAGAATTGGCGTTTTATCAATATTTAATGCAACTCCGTCCAACACCATTTCCAGATTATTTTCAGGCTCAAAACGTGCCATAATCATATTATAGTTGTTTTTGGTCACATTATAATCTGAAATTATTGTTTCATCAGGATTTGTAAAAGGATGCGCACCATAGGCAATATATGTAGATTCTTTATCATATTGCTTTCTTAAAAATGTTTTTATCCCTAAAGAATCCGAGACAAGATAATCGCTACTGACTGCCGCTAGCCTTTCGGCAAATTTTAGAAATTGTTGAACTGGCTTAGAATATTTTGTGCGTTTCCATTCCAACCCGTCCATATTGGTTATAATAATTGGTTTTTTGGGAAGTAGAAAAAACCAAATTGAATTGCTTGTATATCCCAACTGCAAGATTATATCAAAATCTCTTTTACGAGAATCCACAATGCAATTAAAATCATAAATGAATTGTCCGAAAGTGCCTAATTTATGTTCGGGGTCATTTTGATGAATAATATTAACCCCGTGAAAGGTTTTTTCTTGAAAAGGGTGATTGTGGGAGTTATATACAAATACTTCATGCCCTTTTTCGACAAGGTAAACAGAGAAAAATTCTGCAAACTGTTCAAAACCTCCGTAATAGTTTGGTACTCCTCGAGTTCCTAAAATGGCTATTTTCATGAAATATTTGATTTTCAGATGGCTAAAATAGTCTTTTTATGAAAAATTTTATGTTTTGAAATATTAAATTAAAACAATTTTTTAAAAATTTGGGCAGACAAATCCCATTTGTATTTCAAATGGACTTGATTTCGTTTTTCTTCAATTAAATTGTCTTGTAAAGCTATCATAATTTTCAAGTTCAAATCGTCTGAACTAGATGGATCAAAAAGGCAATTACCAATAAATTTAAAATCTGACATTGCGGTTGTATTAGAACAAACTGTTGGAATACTTGACGCTATGGACTCTAATGGAGGAATGCCAAATCCTTCTGCGAAGGAGGGATATACCGATAATGTTGCTGCTCTTACTAGGTGCACTAAATCATGAAATCCTATTTTCTTTAAGTTGACTATTTGTTCTTTTACTTCGTTTCCCAGTAAATTATAATAGTTATTATACTTTTTATTTTCAATTGCATCATCGCCAATAAAAACTAATTTGTATTTATTGTAATATCCGTTTTCAACAAATGTTTTAAGCAAGGTAAGATGATTTTTTCTTGGTTCCCATCGGCTAACAAATAAAAAATAATTTTCAAAATTGAATTTATCTTTTACAATTTGAACTTCATTTTCTTTATTGTATTTTTCAAAATACGCCAAATCAATAGCGTTGGGAGTTATTTTTACATCGGAAAGATGAAAATGTTTTTCGATTTTTTCTTTAGAATATTGGGAAACTGTGAGAACAACATCTGATTTTTTAGCGCTATATTTAAATAAAAAGTGGTTTTTTATTCGATAAAAAAGTGGGAAATATTGTGGGAAATCTAAAAATAGTACGTCGTGAATAGTAATAATGTATTTGCATCTTTTTACGGGCGGAATTACATACTGAAAATGGGCGTAGTCAATTTTATTTTGAGTGATTAGCTTGGGAATATCAAACAATAATCTGACGAACTTATTTTTGGAAGCATATTGTAAATAAATAACATTCTCATGGATTCCAAAAACAGATTGTAGCTTTTCAATATTGTGAGCTGCTAAGAAAAAATTTTTAGTTTTATCATTAATCAACTCTTGATATAATCCTTTCAAATAGGTCGTAGTGCCTTGAAGGTTTCCATCAAACACATGACAATCAACAAAAAAATTTACTGTTTTCATTCTAAAGTAACTTGTTTGTTTTTTTGTTGATTATTGTTTTTTAATAAAAATTCACGGTAGCAAATGATGAATCCTAGAAGTATGGATTTATTATCAAGTTTTAAATATAAGCCCATAAAAACCCAATTTGAAACGATTAGAAAAACCGCTGTTCCAATTAAAATAAAATTTAGGTTTTGAACAGAAACAAGATTTGACTTTACTGGTTTGCCTAATAAATATATGAAAATCAATAAAAAAAACAGTCCGAAAATACCTGATTTTAGAAAAACTGTAGCAAAACCATTATGAAGAATTGGGATGTACTGAATAAATTCGCCATCATTTGTCCAAATTTCTCTACCTAGGTTTATTGTAGCGCCTAATCCTTTTCCAAAAAGTACTGCTGATGTTCCTTGAATAGAAACTTGTTTTACCGTAAGAATATTTTCATATGATCTGTAATTATCATTAAAATCTTTCCAATTGTCTTTATCTATTTTTGTTTTAAACGGTTCGATGGGTGCGTTTTTAATTTTGTATAAAAAGGCCTCAATTCCTTTACCCGATCTATGAGGATTAGATTGATAAACGGCAGTATATCCAAAAACTACAAAAAAGATAATGGATGCTACTATTGTTACTGACTTTTTGTTGAGTACAAAATATCCTTTCATCGCAATAAAAAGAATTATTAGTTGAATGAAATTGGTTC
Organism: Flavobacterium sp.; assembly: GCA_044237565.1. Taxonomy (GTDB): domain Bacteria; phylum Bacteroidota; class Bacteroidia; order Flavobacteriales; family Flavobacteriaceae; genus Flavobacterium. Next base: position 38,609 of record JBIIFA010000001.1, on the reverse strand, counting down.
TTGATAAATATAAAAAACTTGAAAGGGCAACGATTGCTATAAAAACATGTGCCTTTTTCTTAGACCAATTTATTTCAAATTTATTATAAAACATTAGTATTACTAAGACATAAACTTCATAGTCGCTATGGTAGCCACAATATTCTCGCAATAAATTTACAGTAATGGCATGGAATCTAATAAATGTAACGAAAACAATAACTAGGTGAAAACAAGATATTAATAAACCTGTATAAATTACTGTTGTGAAAAATTTATTTTGACATTTTTTATACAATTGATAACCAACTAACAGACCAATTATTGGTTTAAGCAAGTAGGCAATATCTCTAAAAAAATTATACGTGCTTTCATTTGTAAAGAAACTAACTACAAATGCTGTCGCTAAAATAACTGAAAAACAGGTTATGTATTTAACTATTCTTATAGAATATCTATTAGAAATTGTTATTGCAAAAGTCAAGAACCAAACCAAAAAAGTTAATTCGTAAATATTTATATACGGTATCAAGACACAAAGTGCAAAAAGCAATTGATAAAGAACATTATTTGACTTTTCTTGAATCATTAGGTTATTTTATGGTATTTTTTACAAAACTACTTCTTAATACCAAACTATACGACATTATGATAATAAATTCGATAATAATGGTAGAAATAAAAGCGCCTTTTAATCCTATTAATTGTAATAATGTAAACAACACAATCATACTTAAAATCGTTGAAAAAATTGTGATTTTTATATATTGTTCGTTTTTATTGAACGAGAACATCAATTGTTTTAATGCGAAGGAAATCCCCATTAATAGCGGAATTAATAGTCCAATTTTTAAATATTGTACTAATTTGATATTGTCGTTTGGGTTTATTTTAAAGAAAACTAAAATTTCACTTGCATTAAAATAAAAACAAATTAGAATTAGCATGACAAACAAATAATTGAATCCGTTAAAAAATTTCCAGCTAGAAACTCCTATTGTTACATCGTTGGATATTTTTAGACAAATGTCTGCATAAATAAAATTAAAAAAAATTTGAAAATACGTTCTAAAAATCATGATAACTTGGTCTATGATTCTGTATTGCCCTGCAATGAAGCTTCCGCATACATAACTGATTATCATAATTGGGGCATATTGATAAAATGAAAAAAATAGTTGAGAAACCGTCAATGAAAATTCAGTCTTTATCAAAGTTAATGCAGCTGTTAAAGAACATTTTTTTAATGAAAATGAAAACGTTTTATAAATCCAGAAAAAGCCTAATAAACTGGCTATAACTAATCCTACGCCTAATAAAAAGTTGATGTATATATAATCTTCTGGTTTTTTTATAAATATAAATACAGCCGAAACATAAATGGCCTTAGAGAGCACATTGATAATAGTTATCCATTTGAAGTTTTGAAGTCCTTGAAAAAACCATATTGGATTAATAAACTGACCCACAACAATTAAAAGGCTCAATAGTAATTGTATTTTGTCTTTTTGAAAAAAAGGAATGGTAAAAATTATAATACTACAAAGCGAAATTACCGCTAACAACAAAATAAATTTGGCTAAAAATATTGTTGTAAATCGTTCTTCTAATATTTCTTTGTTATTGTTGTTAATGGAGACTTCTTTGGTTCCATTTATATAAGATCCATAATCAACTAATACAATCGCGATTAATGCAAAAGAAAAACCAACACCCGCTTTTCCTATACCTTCTTCTCCACAAATTGATACAATGTAGGGAATTACTAATAAAGGACTGATTAGATTAATAGCTTGCCCGAAACCATAAATTATAAAATCTTTGGTTTGTTTAGCGCCTAACTTTTGAATTAATTTTTCTTTTAACATTAATTTTATTAATAGAATGAAGTGAAAACTAAAGCGATATTATTCCATTAATTCTTTTCAAAAATTTTATCTGTTATGACCAGGCCTTTTTTATTTTCATTAGGATTATTAATAATAATTCCTAACTGGTATTTTCCTGACGGCACTTTTTTAAGATATGTTTTCGATTCAAAACCAGAGTTACTTAAATCTTTTTGACTTTTAAAATAGGTTGTGACATCGTCGCGTTTCATTTTTTGCTTTGTAAGCAAGTAGGCCTTGCCATTCGAAATTAATATTAATTCTAAATTCGAATTTTGAGATTCTATATTTTCTAAGTAAGCCCATCCAACAATATTAATTGTCTCTTCATTACTTTCAAATTTTTCAATTGTAAAATTAATTCCATCTCCATTTTTATCTTTAATTGGATTAAATTCTGAAATGTCTTTTTTAGAAAGTTCGCTAGAACTTTTTACGTAATGTTTAGTCCAAGTGTCATATAAATCAACATTGTTTTCAATAGAAAAGTTACTCTCTAAATATTTTTGTGTTTCATCTGTAATCTTATAAGGCCTATTATGAGCATCAACATACCAAAAGGATTTTCTTTTTATAGAATCCTGAATCATCTCGTTTACATAGTTGTCAAGAGTTCCGTCAATTATGGTGTTTTTCACTTTTTCATTGTTTAAAAAATAAGGGAAATACCAACTTAAACTAGTTACAACAGGATCATTATTTGAATTATTATCGATTATAAATTGAGTTACTTCCCTAAATTGGGTTTTGTTTGGTTGCTTGTAATATTTTTTAACTATGACAATATCTGTAACAGAAAACAACAAAACAATACTCAGAATTGAATACCTAACGACTTCATTTTTTATAAAATAAAGCCCTGTAGAAACCACTATTATTATTACTGGAAGAATATTAATAAAGTACCTATTTATTAACATCGGTAAGCTTGTATAGGTTCTTACTAATGGTAAAAAAAGTGTTACGAGCAACCAAATAAAAAGTATAAAAAAACTAAATAATAATTTATCTTCCTTAGGGTTTATCGTGAATTTTTTAGTGTTTTCGATAGAAAATAGTTGAATGAAAAACAATATGATTAATGAAACAACAAAAAACAAAACAATTTCTGATTGCCCAAAAAAGTCTTTAAAAAACTGAGTATAAACATCTAGTGTTGGCATTTGAATCCAAATAGAAGTTATTTCAGTTGTTTTGATAAATAAACGGTAGGCCGGTAAAAATAAAATAATGGTTACTATTCCTGAAATCAATGTATAAGTGAAGAACTTTTTTCTTGCTGTTTCATATGGTTTTATTATAAAATAAGACAAAATTAGATATTGAGATACCAATGTAAATAGTGCGAAAAAATGACAATAAATCATCAATGTAGAAAAAAGAACATACATTGAAACGGACTTATAAGTAGGCTTTTTAATAAATTTAATGAGGTAATAAAAAGACAATACCGTCATTAAAAACAATAAAGGATACATTCTTGCATCCTGTGAATAGTAAATATGAAAATAATTAAAGGCTAATAATACAGCCGCATAAATTCCTACTTTCTTGTTAAAGATTTCCTTTCCTAACAAGAATATGCTAAAAACTCCTACAATTCCTATAATGGCAGAAACTATTCTTGCAACGAACGTTGTATATCCAAATAACTTAAAAGCGATGTGTGTTATAAAAAAATATAATGGCGGATGGGGTTCAGAAACCAGTAATGCATCGTACACTTCCGAAAATGATTTTGTTGGATTTGCCTCGTTAAGTGTATGTATTTCATCCAGCCATACGCTTTGAAAATCAATATGATAAAACCTTGCTATAGCAGCAATAAACATAATTGCCAAAAGGATGTAATTGCTTTTAATTAAATTAATTGCTTTCATATTTTATATCTTTTTAATCTTTTTTCCACGAAAAAATAAATGAAACCCCAAATGGCAACCTAATATTATTATTTATAAATAACTTTTCGGAACCCATCAAATAATTAAGTGCCTGATTTAAAATTCCTGGTTTAAATGCCTCGAAGTCACTTCCCGAGCCCGGCCTGTTCTTTCCAGAGTTTAATAAATTACTGACTTTTCTAATGAGGTAAATTGGGATGAATAAGAAAAAATTGAAATAAGACGAAAAAACTTCTTTTCCGTTAATTTCCAAATTAAATAAGTTTTTAATTTGTTCTGATTTATACCTTCTGAAATGGTGATTTATAACATCATGGTGACTCCATAAATCCATGTAAGCAGGAACTGTTATTAACAATAATCCTTTGCTTTTTGCTACGCGTTTCATCTCAAAAACTGCTAATTCATCATTTTCTACATGCTCAATTACATCAAAAGCACATACTAAATCGAACGATTCCTTTTCAAATGGCAACTCGGCTATTGATCCGTGAATAATCTCTAACCCTGTTTTTTCTCTTGCAAACTCACAACAAAATTGATCGTACTCGATGGAGGTTACTGTCCCAAAATTTGATAAATATTCTGAACTTCTTCCTGTGCTACATCCAATATTTAATATATTTAAATTGGTTGTACTTAGCTTATTTTGATTTAATAGCTTGACAATAAAACTAGTAATTATTCTTTCTCGGGCTACAAACCACCAATGATTTCTTTCTAAATTATAGTATTCTTTGTAGTATAAATGATCCATCGTTTTTATTTATCTATTCCGTCTTGAATTATTTTATCGACTACAAATAACGGTCTATTTCTAACTTGATTATATATTCTTAATACATATTCGCCTATTAATCCTAATGAAATCATTTGAACGCCACTGAATAAAATTATTGCCAATATTGTTGCTGTAAAACCTTGCGGAACATCATTATAATATATCTTTCTGTATATATTGTACAAAAAATAGATTAATGAAAATAGGACGGTAAAAAAACCCAATCGAGTTATTATTTTTACTGGGAAATCACTGAAATTAAAAATCCCGTTGAAGGCCAATTCAAATAATTTTGACCAACTGTACTTGGTTTCACCAGCGTATCTTTCGTCTCTATCATATTCAAAACCAATTTGTTTATATCCAACCCAAGCTCTCATTCCTCTCAAATACCTGCTTTGCTCTGGCATGCTTACTATTGTATCAACAACTCGTCGGCTTAACATCGAGAAATCGCCACTATCTATTGGAATATTAAAACTAGAAATTTTCTTTTGTAGTCTGTAATATACTGAATAGGCTAATTTTTTAAAAAAAATTTCTTTTCTGTTTTTTCTAATGGCATAAATTACGTCATATCCATCAATTAATAAATTATAAAACTCATTTATTAACTCAGGTGGATCTTGTAAATCTCCGTCAATTATCATAGCTCCTTTTTTTCCTCTTGAATAGGTTAATCCAGCGCTTACCGCTAATTGATGTCCATGATTTCTTGATAAAAGTACACCTGAAAATCGGTTGTCTTTCCTACATGTTAGGTTTATTAACTCCGCCGTTTTGTCGGTACTTCCATCATTAATAAGCACCACTTCACATTGAAATTTTGCTGTATCTATAACTTGTGTCAATCTTTGAATTAGTGTTTCAAAAACATCCTCTTCGTTATATAATGGAACAATTATGGATATATCAATTAAATTCAATTTTAATAGTATTTATTTTGTTTAATATTATTTAGCGCTTCAATAACTCAATGTGGTAAATATAAAATAATTTTTTTAATAAAAATTGGCTAAACGATTTAAAAAAAATGCTGTTCAACACCAAAATATTGAATAGCATTTTTAATTGAATTTATTACGATTATTTTACCCATTTAACTATTTCATCACATATCAACTGTTCTGGATAGAATGATGGTCCAAAATACTTTTCTCCTTTTTTAACAGGTATAATTAAGCCTTTCTCTTTGTCAATTTGTGTGCATTCTTCATTTGGTCTAAAATACCTAAAAAAACTTGCTCCTGGGGTTTCGAAAGTTTTTCCTGCGTAGGTCATTTTATAATTGATTATAGTCATCGGCTCTTGGTCCTTATTAATTCCAAAATCAATTCTTAAATGCGTAGGAATAGTATTTTCTGGAAGTGCGAATACAACTTTTTGAACATTTTCGGATCCTTTAACTCCCATCCATACTGGTGCTAGCGTGAAGTTTGAAGTACCATCTTCTGAGTAAAAAAGAGCAAAATCATCATTCTTTTTAACAATTACATCAAGTGTTACTTGAAAATTATTGTCTACCACTTCCGATTTTACAACATCTAAAGAATCAACTGATTTTTCGTTTTTACAACTTGTGAAGATTCCTGCCAATAGTATTGCTGCAATAAAAAATTTTGTTCTCATTTCTTTTTTTTTTACAAAAATAAATATTTTTTTGTTAAGTGTTAAAATTAATTCCTTTTTATTTCTTTGAAAAATCGCCTCTAGAAAAATATTTTTCTACAAAACAATACACTAAAATAAAAAAATAGCGGCTTCCCATTTCTTTAATTTTCAATTTTGAAACCCCATATTTTCTATTCGTCCAGGAATTGGGAACAATCGCATAGGAATAACCTCTAATTATTGCTTTTAAAGGCAACTCGATAGTTAAATTAAAGTGTGGGGACAATATTGGTTTTACACCATCAATTGCCTCCCTTTTATATAGTTTAAAAGCATTTGTTGTATCGTTGTATTTGATTCTCATTACCATTCTTATAATAAAATTAGCAACTCTATTAATGATTTTTTTTATCCAAGGATAATCTATTACTTTTCCACCTTTTATAAACCTACTCCCAAAAACACAATCATAATTACCTTCTAACATGGTCGTATAATACCGAATCAAATCGTAAGGAGAATCGGATAAATCAGCCATCATTACGGCAACACAATCACCAGAATATCTTTCTAAACCATAACGAACTGCGTATCCAAATCCATTAGGACCTATATTTGTTTCGTATTTTACTGCTGGGTATTTAATAGCCAATTCTTCCAAAACTTTAATCGTGTTGTCTTTTGAATTGTCATTGACAATAAATATTTCGTGCTCAATAGCTACTTTTGAAAAAGCTTCTTCAATTTGATCTATCGTTTCGGCTATAGATTCTTCTTCGTTATAGGCCGGAATTACAATACTTAATTTCATTTATTATTGTCTTTTAGACGTGTTTTCGTATATCTGCGTCAAAATATCATTGATGTTGTACTTCCAAGTCCAATCTGGGTAATGTGCTTTAAATTTAGAAACATCACTAATCCACCAAATATGATCGCCAATACGGTTGTCTTCTGAATATTCATGATTCATAGGTTTTCCTGTGATGGCTTCACACATTTCGATTGCTTCTGACATCGAGCAATTCGAATGTCTTCCGCCACCTGCGTTATACACTTCGCCTTGACGTGGATTTTGATAAAAATGCCAAAACATGTTCACTAAATCCCAACTGTGAATGTTGTCTCGAACTTGTTTTCCTTGGTAACCAAAAACAGTGTATTTATCGCCTGTAATAGCACATTTCATAAGGTAGGACAAAAATCCGTGGAGTTTGGTCCCCGAATGATTTGGTCCTGTCAAGCAACCTCCTCTAAAAACTCCCGTATTCATTCCGAAATATTTTCCATATTCTTGAACTAGTACATCAGCAGCGACTTTTGAAGCCCCAAATAAAGAGTGTTTCGTTTGGTCGATACTCATTTTTTCATCTATGCCGTTTATAAAATAGGGATGACTTTCGTCGATTTCCCATCTTTTTTCGAGCTCCACCAATGGTAAATAATTTGGTGTATCACCATATACTTTATTAGTAGATGTAAAAATAAATGTGGCTTTTGGACAATGCAATCTTGTTGCTTCAAGCATATTCAAGGTTCCGTTAGCATTTACAGTAAAATCTGTAATTGGTTCATTAGCCGCCCAATCATGGCTTGGTTGTGCCGCTGTATGAATTACCAATTTTATGTCTGAACCATAAGTAGAGAATATTTTTTCTAACTCATCGATATTTCGAATATCTGCATGATGGTGCTCAAAATTCGGAATTGTTTCTGTTAATTTTTTTGTATTCCACTCTGTTGAAGCGTCCGCACCAAAGAAAACCTGGCGCATATTGTTATCAATTCCAATAATTTTATCAAATTTCGGAGCAAAAAAAGCGACAGACTCACTTCCTATTAACCCTGACGACCCTGTGATGATGCAAATGTTCATGTTATTGTGTTATTTTATATTCTGTGATTCTGATTTTGTCATTAAAAAATGATTCGTCAACGGGTTTAATAATGTAATATTTAATTTTTAATTCGTCAATTTTTGAATCAAAAAGCGAATTTAAACTTTTCGTTTCAGAAATGTATTGATTACAAAAAATTCCTGTTTCGAGTAACATTTTTGAAGTTCTATATTCTTTTATATAGCCATCAGAAGTTTTCATTTCTAATCTTATTTCTGGGGCATGGCTAAATAGAGAAGTTATTTTTCCTGACAATGAATTATAAATTCCTATTTCATAAAAAACATCTTTTTGTGGAACTAAAGGTGAATTTAAAAGCATGGCATATTCCTTTATTTTTTCTAGTTTAATGGGTTTAAAATCTTGCTTTTTCTGTAACAATTGTACTTTCCTTCCATCAAAATCAAATGTTTCAATCAACAAATAATTTTTTATTAAGGCAACATTAACCTTTGATTCATCAAAGAATGCATACCGATTATCAATCCCAGCAACTTCATATATTACAAATTCGGGTGCGTTTTTTGAATTATAATGCTCAAAATTCATGTTTTCTAAATATTGAGTATAAGCCGAATAGGATTGCAAAACAGGTCTTGGATGGTAATTTAAATTATTTTGTAGTAATAATAGAATGTTCCAAGGTAAAACATCAACCGTATTGTTGCCAATTTTTTGCAAAACAGAGTTTGGTAATTTATAATCATTGGGCATTAAATGCATTCCTGATGTTGTTGTAAATTTATTAAACTCAAAAATGTAATTCGATTTGGGGAATTTACCTTTAATTTCGACCGTTTTATCTTGTTCTAATGCTAAAAATTTAAAGGGTATTAAAAGAATTATGAGCGTTATTACTTTTAAAAACCATTTGTTGTTGTAGATGTGAAAATCTAAATTACACAATAATAACAAAGGCAAATAAATGAAAAAATCATAAACGTGTCCTCCATCGGCTCTGACAAATGATTGTTTGTATAAAACAAATACCGATGAGCCAATTAAAAATAGTATAATTCCGTTTTTGAACAATTTGCTTTTGTCAAAAACTGAAATATTGAATAGAAAAACTACCGTCGTTAAAGCCAATAATATATAAGAATATTTAGCACTGTTTTTAATATTTCCATCAAAAAACATAACATCGTTATATCCTTTTACCATTTCTAATCCAGACTTAAAATAGGGAACTAATGCAACATTTAATATGTTACTTAAAATAATAATTAGTACAAATGGTAGTAAGGCATATAGAAAAAGATATTGGGCTTTCTCTTTTTTTGAAAATAAATTATAAATAATCCCCGCTACAAATAAAGGTAGGGCAATTAGGCTTGTGTTAAATTTAATAAAGAAAACAAGTGTGATGATTGCAATTTGAAAAAAATAATAAATGGGTTTGGGTTCGTCTAAACTTATTCTTATCCAAAAAATTAAAAAAGCCATTAGTATCAATGAATTAGATGAACCGAGCCACAATGGTGCTAACAGACAAAATGCAATAAGGATTAAAGCGGTTATAACTTTATTAGAGCTCTTTTTTAGTGAAATAAAAAAAAGTGGGAAAAAGTTTAGAAACATAAAAAGGTCAAAAAGTAAAAAAGTAAACTTGTTTTCTCCCCAACCCGCTCGAGTACAAAAAAGTGCTAATGGTCCATAAGTAAAGGCGACATCTGTTCCCCACGTTAAATTTTTTAATTTAACATAATTTAGCGCAATTCCCCATGATGGGTCTAATGACATCCATAAGTCATTGGCTAATGGTAGGGGCATTATGTCTGCTTCAAAATAATTTGGAATCAGCATAAATGCTCCCAAAAAAGCAATGAAAAAACTCAAAACATTGATTTTATCCTTAAAAATGTTTTTAATAATGTCCATATTTATTTTAATATTGATTCTAATTGTTTCTCATTATTTTTAATCCAATGAAAAATATCTGTAAAAACTTGTTCTACATTTCTAGTTGGTTTCCATCCTATTTCTTTTTCTATCAAAGCATTATCTGTTACATACATCCGTAAATCGGCTGATCTAGTTTCGGTTTCAGAACCAATCGTGATTTTATTTCCTGTGATTTTTTCACAAATAGCCGTCATTTCTAATAAGGAGGCGCTATTTTCTAATCCGCCACCCACGTTATAAATTTTGCCTTCAAATTTTTCTATTTGGTGAATTTGCAAATCTATTAAATCTACTAAATCATCGACATGAAGTATATCGCGAACCTGTTTTCCAGTACCTCCATAGCCAATATATTTTAGGGATTGTTTCCAGAAATGTTTTGCCATCCAAAGCGTAACAACACCTTGATCGGTTTTCCCCATTTGTCTTGGTCCCGCAATAACGCCAAATCTTGTAATTGCAGCTTTCAAACCATAGAAAGTAGAATATTCTTGAATGAACATCTCTGAAGACAGTTTTGTAGTTCCATAAAATGAACGTGCTCCGTTAAGGCTTAGTTTTTCAGAAATTCCGCTTTTTGAAATGCCTAAATCCGTTTGATTTTCATCAAAAGAAAAGCGAGTTGGTTCCTCTATAAAATTCGCTTTTTCAATAATTTCTATTGGATAAACCCTACTTGTTGATAGGAAAATTAATTTCGCTTTATTTTTTAAACAAGCATTAAAACAGTTTATAGATCCGTAAAGATTGTTGTTAATTACATAAGTAGGATCCGAATCAAGCCCAGCAGTGACTGATGGTTCTGCGGAGGCTTCAATTAAAATATCAAATTCTCCAAGGGCAATTATGTCCTCTGAATTACGAATATCTCCGTGAATAAATGGGATTCCTGATTTTTGGAAGTCTAATAAATTTAATTCGGAACCACGTCTTTTTAAATTGTCAAATGCAATAACTGAATAATTTGGATACTTCTGTTTTAATTTCATACAAAGGGTTGAACCCACAAATCCTGCGCCACCCGTTACTACTATTCTTGACATTTATTTGTTATTCAGTTATTATTATTAACTAGAAAAATCGAGTATTTATTCTGTAAATCTAATAAAATTAATTTAATAAACGATGAAATACTCAAAATATTGGATAAGTGTACTTATTTTTTATTCCGCTTTTTAAGTCCGAAAAAAGTTCGTACTATTTCTATTCTAATTATTAATTTTTTCTGCATTTTAAAGAAAATAAATGCTGAATGCCGACTAAAAAAAATCTTTTTATTTTATTGTCATAATTTTCATCTAATTATTAATCAACACATTATATAATGATGAGAAATTTATTTAACCTTTTGCTTTTTCTTGCAGTTACAAATTCCGTTTTAAGTCAAAACATTGTAATCAATGAAATATTATCTTCAAATTCTTTTTCCAATATGGATGAAGACGGTTCCTATCAAGATTGGATAGAGTTGTACAATAACGGGGCAACTATCGAAAATTTATCGGGTTATGGACTTTCCGATGATGCAACAATTCTGTATAAATGGACTTTTCCTAGCATTTCTATTGCACCTGGCGAGTATTTATTAGTTTGGGCTTCCGATAAAAACCGAACTGTTGCTGGAAGTCCGCTACACACTAATTTTAAATTGTCAATGGCTGGAAATACTGTATTATTGACAAATCCAGCTGGAACCACAGTAGATACGGTTCCTTCTATTCCAATGCAATCTGATATTTCTTATGGAAGATTGCCTAATGGCTCTGGTGCGTTTGTGTTTTTTCAAGCCATAACACCAAATACTGTGAATTCCACTGTTGGTTATTCTGAATTGTTAACGCCACCAACATTCTCTCAAAACAGTGGCTTTTTTACAGCTGGTTTCGATTTGACTTTAAGCTCAACCATTCCTGGAACTACGGTTTTATATACGCTTGACGGCTCAGATCCTGATGAAAATAATCTAAGCGGAACAACTTATAATTATAAAAATCAGTATCCCGAATTTCCAGGTAATTTATCGGGTCCATTATTACAAAAAAGTTATCAAACCTTGCAATATTCGGCACCAATTCCAATTATTGATCGGTCGGCTGTTGCCAATAAAATAGCAACTATTTCAACTACATATAGTTTTGATCCAACGTATATTCCATCAAATCCAATTTTTAAAGGAACTGTTGTAAGAGCCAAATTGATAAAACCAGGGGCTTTGTCAAGTGCAATTGAAACTAAAAACTATTTTATTTCCCCACAAGGAAACAACCGCTTTACGCTACCCGTAATGTCTTTAAGTATCCCAGAAAATAAATTATTTGATTATAATGATGGAATTCTAGTTGCAGGAGTTGACTTTGATACTTGGAGAACTGCAAATCCAACTTTAGAGCCTCCAACAAGTGGTGCTACCGCAAATTTTTTCCGAAAAGGTATTGCTAATGAAAGAATAGCCAACATGAATTATTTTGTAAATGGAACAAATGTTCTCAATCAAAATATCGGTATTCGCATTCATGGAGGTTCGTCAAGAGTTGCTCAAAATAAATCATTCAACATTAGTGCCAAAACGATTTATGGCGATAATTCTTTGAGTTATCCTTTTTTTAACGACAAACCATTTGATAGTTATTCCGATTTGGTGCTTCATAATTCAGGAAATGATTTTGATCAAACGATGTTTCGAGATGCGCTTTGCCAAGAATTAATGAAGTCGTTAAATGTAGTTACAAAAGGATATCAGCCCGTTATTACTTTTATAAATGGTGAATATTGGGGAATTTTAAGTGCTAGAGATAAAATTGACAGTCAGTATTTCAAAAGGGTTTTCAATATTCCAACATCAGAAATTGAACTGCTTGAAGAAAAATATATTATTATTGAAGGTGGTGATAATTCTAATTATTTAGATATGATAAATTACGTTACCAATAACTCTTTAGCAATACCTTCCAATTATGATTATATAAAAACACGGCTTGATCCAGAAAATTTTAGTGACTATTTTATTTCTAATATTTTCTTTGGAAATGGAGATTGGCCGATGAACAATATTCTATATTGGAGAAAAAAAACAGCAAATTATGAACCTAATGCGCCTTACGGAAATGACGGAAGATGGAGATGGTTGGCTCACGATATGGACGATACTTTTTCTATTTCTAATCCAAATTTTGACACTAATACTCTTGCTATGGCAACGGCTCCAAACGGGATAAATTATCCAAATCCTGATTGGTCAACATTATTGTTACGTAAAATGCTGGAAAATAACGATTTTAAAATTGATTTTGTAAATCGTTTTGCCGACTTGTTGAATACTTCCTTTTTATCTTCAAGAATTATTACTAAAATGAACGAAATGAAAGCAGTTCTTGAACCAGAAGTTCCTGAACAATCTGCAAGATGGGCTGAGCCAATTGATATTGAAGATTGGAATTATTTTATAACTACTCAAACTAATTTTGCGAATGCAAGACCTGCAATTCAAAGAGATCATATTCGTTTGCAATTTGGAATTACATCAAATATAAATGCAACTTTGAATGTTTCCAATACAAATCACGGATTTATCAAAATGAACTCGGTAGTAATTTCAGAAGGAACGCCAGGAATTGTGAGTAATCCATATCCTTGGACTGGAGTATATTTTAATGGGATTCCAGTAAAATTAAAAGCTATTGCTAAGCCTGGATTTGTTTTTAGTGGTTGGAGTGGCGCTTCAATAAGCACAAATCCAGAAATTACAGTTACACCAACGGCTGATTATTCAATTACTGCCAACTTTATTCCGGATGCTACTTATGAAATCAGTATACCGATATATTACTGGTATATGGACGGACTTATTGCAAATAATGTTCCATTAGAAACACTAAATTCAACCTATAGTTTGGGAACAAATGCTTCCATCCAATTTCAATCTTGCCTTGCGGGATACCCTTTTCCTGTTGGAAATATCAACAGAAATAAGGCTTCAATGGAAAGAAGAAACAGTCCAACGAACATCAATTATAATCCTGTGGCAAACAATAATCTTCCCTATAATGTAGCGTTGATGAAAGGCTTGCAAATAAAACAGTTTTTTCAAAACGGCGGACTCGAAAACTTAATGATTTTCAATTTGTCAACAACGGGTTTCAAAAACATAAAACTATCATTTGCAGCTATCAATGAATTGGCGGGAATAAACGGAATTTCCGTAGATTATTCTGTAAATTCTGGAACTCCCATCTGGCTAACAGCTGGATTATCAGCAACATCGTTACCGCTTTTTAGTGCCTATCAATTGCTTCAAATAGATTGTTCCGCAATTGCTTCCGCAAATAACAATGCCGATTTTAAAATTCGTTTGCGATTTACAGGTACCGATTTAACTTTGGATGCAGGAAATAGAGTCACTTTCAACAATATTTCTGTAGATGGAGTTCAACTTCCTTTGATAGTGGATGATAATTATGCTGCGAGATTCAAAAGCTATCCAAATCCATTTTCAGATGTTATCAATATCGTCGGGATAAACAATTATTCAGAATATACAATTTATACAATTGATGGTAAATTATTAAAAAAAGGTATAATCCAAAATGCTCAAATCCATTTAAGTGATTTATCAAAAGGAATGTATTTACTTCAAATAGCATCCGAAGGAAAAAAAGAAACGCAGAAAATCATTAAGAATTAAAAGCCATTAAAAATATCAAAAAACGGAGGTTCAACAATCGTTTCCTTCGTTTTTTGTTTTTAAAACTTTAGAAATAATTGTTTTTTTTTGAAGCGAAATAAAATCTATCTCTTATCAATAAATAAACTACTAATCTAAAAGTCAACTACAAATGAAAAATACATTCACGCTAATTTTCTTTTCAATATTTCTATACACACAGCCTGTATTAGCACAAAATTTAGTTATTAATGAGATTTTAACTTCCAATATCGCTTCCAACACCGATGAAGATGGAACGCCACAAGATTGGATAGAATTATTTAATAAAGGAAGTGTTGCCATAAATTTATCTGGTTTTGGATTATCAGACGATACGGCTATTTTGAATAAATGGGTCTTTCCAAATGTTACAATTGGAGCTGGTCAATATCTTTTAATTTGGGCATCCGACAAAAATAGAACAACGCCTGGAAACCCTTTGCATACTAATTATAAAATTAGTTCTTCTGGAGAAAGCATCACTTTGAGTAATTCCTTGGGAAACGTTTTAGACGTGGTTCCTGCAACAATAATTCCAACAGACATTTCCTATGGTAGAAGTCCGAATGGAACTGGAAATTTCGTTTTTTTTCAAACAATTACACCCGCAGCCGAAAACTCCTCTCAAGGATTTTCTGGGGTATTAAATCCACCTGAATTTTCACAAAACGGAGGTTTTTATACTTCTGATTTTGATTTAATAGTTTCATCAACAGATGCCGATTCGACTATATTTTATACGTTTGACGGCTCGGAACCAACCGAAAATAATTTGAACGGAACAACTTATACCTATAAAAATCAATATCCTGAATTGCCAGAGCAGCACTTCGGGGAGCTTTTAAATAATAGTTTTCAAACGTATCAATATACCAATCCAATTAACATCACCGATAGAAGTTCCCAGCCCAATAAAGTCTCGGCAATTTCTTCAACGTATGATTATGACCCTTCCTTTTATATTCCTGATAACCCAGTTTTTAAAGGAACAATTGTAAGGGCAAAAGTTGTGAAACCTGGTTTTATCAGCAGTAAAATTAGCACTAAAAATTATTTTATTACACCTCAAGGAAGCGCTAGATTTTCATTGCCCGTCATTTCATTAAGCATCAATGAAGACCGTTTTTATGGCTATGAAAACGGAATATATGTGGCTGGGAAAGTCTTTGATGATTGGCGAATTGCAAACCCAAACGGAGTGTCAAGATCAAGTAAGGCTGGTAATTATTATTGGGAGGAAAATGATGAAAGAATCGGAAATATGTGCTATTTTGTTAATGGTTCCGAAGTAATTAATCAAGATATTGGTTTAAAAATCCGTGGCGGTTCTACCAGAAGGTACGAAAAAAAGTCATTAACTGTTTATGCACGATCTGAATATGGCGATGGAACAATGGATTATAATTTTTTTCCAGATTTGCCTTATACAAGTTACGACAGATTAACGCTTTCCAACTCTGGATGGGATTTCCGTCACACTAAATTTAGAGACGCAATGGCGCATTCATTATGTAAATCATTGAACGTAGAATCGGAAGCATATCAGCCAACAATTTCTTTTGTAAATGGAGAATATTTCGGAATATTAAATATAAGAGAACGCTATGATAACAATTATTTCCAACGGGTTTACAACACTAATTCGGTTGATTTATTAGAAAATAGTGCGGATATAAAAGAAGGAGATGATGTTCATTATACTGCAATGACAAATTATTTAGAGTCAAATTCTGTGGCTTCGGAGTCCAATTATAATTATATAAAAACACTGCTTGATCCTGAAAGTTTTAGTGATTTTTTCATCGCTAATATCTTTTTTCAAAATGCTGATTTTCCTAATAACAATGTGCAATATTGGAGAAATAGAACGAGTTCGTATGAACCAAATGCTGCTTACGGATTGGACGGTAGATGGCGATGGCTATTGCACGATATGGACGCTTCATTTTCGTTTGGAACGAATGATTTTAATGGAGATTCATTGGCAATTGCAACATCAATTAATACCACCGATGTAAATCCAGATTGGTCTACATTGATTCTAAGAAAATTATTAGAAAACGATACTTTTAAAATTGACTTTATCAACCGATTTGCCGATTTGATGAATACCTCGTTTCTATCTTCTAGAATTATTTCTAAAATTGACGAATTAAAAACCGTGATTGCACCTGAAATGCCTGAAGAAATTTCTCGATGGAGCGTACCATCAAATTTAACGGATTGGGAAATATACCTCAATCGAGAAAAAGATTTTGCTGCTGCAAGGCCAGCGTTTCAAAGAGATCATATTCGTTTGAAATTTGGGATTACTGCAAATATAAATGCCAATTTAAATGTTTCCAATACAAATCATGGTTATATAAAGATGAATACTATTGAAATTATTGATGGAACACCTGGGATTATTGGAAATCCATATCCTTGGACAGGTATATATTTCAATGGAATTCCAGTGAGATTAACGGCTATTGCAAAACCTGGATTCGTTTTCAGTTATTGGAGTGGCGCTTCAACAAGTACCAATTCGGAAATTACGATTACTCCAAATGCTGATTTTTCTGTTGTTGCGCATTTTATTCCTGATAGCGCTTTCGAAGCAAGTGTACCAATTTATTTTTGGTATATGAATGGGGCTATAGCCAATAATGTTCCATTAGAAACCCTGAATTCGACCTATCAAATTGGTTCAGGAGCATCTATTCAATACCAGTCGTGTCTTGTGGGTTATCCTTTTCCTATTGGAAACGCAAACAGAAATAAAGCTTCGATGGAAAGAAGAAATAGCCCAACAAATATCAATTATCGCCCATCAACAAACAGTAATCTACCGTATGATGCAGCGTTAATGAAAGGTTTGCAAATCAAACAAATGTTTCAAAGCGGTTCACTTGAAAATTTGATGATTTTTAATATCTCAACTTCGGGTTTCAAAAACATTATTTTGTCTTTTGCTGCGATGAATGAACTTGCGGGTGTAACCGGATTATCGGTTGATTATGCAACAAATTCAGGAACGCCTGTTTGGCAAACGTTGGGATTATCTGCAACTTCTTTGTCGCTTTCAAGTACATATCAATTATTTCAAATAGATTTCACGCAAATTTTATCTGCAAATGACAATGCTAATTTCAAGGTGCGGTTGCGATTTACAGGGCCAGATATGACTTTAGATACTGGAAATAGAGTAACTTTTAACAATGTTGCTGTTGATGGACTTCAGTTGCCGTTGCAAGTAACCGAAGATAATATATCCAAGTATAAAATCTTCCCAAATCCTTTTTCAGATGTAATTAATATCACAGGAATTAAAGATGCAGCCACATATTCTATTTATACAATGGAAGGAAAGTTAATCAAAAATCAACGTTTGCAAAATGCTCAAATTGATTTAGGGGAATTCTCAAAAGGGGTTTATTTTCTTCAATTATTGTCCAATGGCAAAAAAGAAACGCACAGAATAATTAAACAATAAACGCCATCTAGATTGATTAAAACGGGGGATTCGTAATTGTTTCCTCCGTTTTTATTTATATATTTCTATGGATTGTTCCCAAGGTTTTATTTCAATTCCAAAAGCAGATTTGATTTTGGCTTTGTCTAAAACGCTATATTTTGGTCTTTCTGCAGGTGTTGGAAATTGTGTTGTTGGAATTGGTATTACATCAATTTTGACTTGATTAATTTCAAGTATTTTCTTTGCAAAATCAAACCAACTGCATTGCCCCTCGTTACTATAATTGTAAATGCCGTAGCTAGATGCTGAAACAAGTTCAGTATGACAAGATATTGCTATTTTCAAAATAGCGTTTGCTAAATCAACCGCATTTGTAGGCGTTCCGATTTGGTCATTTACAACACTCAGCGACGTTCTTTCGGAAGCCAATCGCAACATTGTTTTCATAAAGTTATTTCCAAATTGCGAATAAACCCAAGACGTTCTGATGATAAAATAAGCGTCAAACACTTCTTGAATTGCTATTTCACCCTCTAATTTTGTTTGTCCGTAAACTCCTTTCGGATTGGGTAAATCAGTTTCATTGTAAGGCGAATTTTTTGAACCATCAAAAACAAAATCTGTAGAAATATGAATTAGTTTTGCATTAAATTCTTTACAGGTTTCCGCTAAATTTTTTGCTCCAATACAATTTATTAAATGTGCTTGTTCTGGCTCTGATTCCGCTTTATCAACGGCAGTATAAGCAGCGGCATTTATACAAAAATCGGGCTTTTCTTTATTAAAAATAGAATCGCAATTTTCTTTATTGGTAATATCTAAATCCGAAGAAGAACAAAAAACAAAGTTGATGTTAGGATAATTTCCAGCAACAAACTGAATGGCTTGACCCAATTGTCCGTTGGCTCCAGTTACTAAAACTACCATACTTTTTTGGCATTTTCTATTGTTGGCAAAATCAAATCTTTCTCTGAAATTATTAGATTATCAGTTGGGAATTGCCAATTAATATTAATGGATGGATCATTATAAATAATTCCGCCTTCGCTTTCTTTGTTATAAAAATTATCACATTTATAGAAAAAAGTTGCGGTATCGCTCAACACTAAAAATCCGTGTGCAAAACCTCTTGGGACGAAAAATTGAATTTGATTTTCTCCTGTAAGAAAAACAGAAACATATTCTCCAAACGTCTCAGAATTTGGTCTAATGTCAACCACAACGTCTAAAACTTCGCCTTGCAAAACCCGAACTAATTTGGCTTGAGCGTGTTCTCTAGTTTGGTAATGTAATCCACGCAAAACTCCTTTTGTAGAAAAAGATTGGTTGTCCTGAACAAAATGAACGGGTTTCCCTATTCCTTTTTGAAAAGTGTTTTCATTAAAACTTTCCATAAAATAACCCCTTTCGTCTTTGATTATTTTTGGTTCAATTATAAAACAGCCTTCTAATTTTGTAGGTGTAAAATTCATTTTTATAAAATATCTAACAAGTGTGTACCGTAACCACTTTTTAATAAGGGTTGCGCCAATGCTTTTAATTGTTCAGCATTAATAAAGCCCATTTTATAGGCCGCTTCTTCAATAGAACCGATTTTTAATCCTTGACGTTCTTCAATAACTTGAACAAATTGAGATGCTTGCATTAGGGAATTAAACGTTCCTGTATCAAACCAAGCGGTTCCTCTGTCAAGAATGCTAACTTTTAATTTTCCTCTTCTAAGGTATTCTTTATTTACATCTGTAATTTCAATTTCACCGCGATGACTTGGTTTAATATTTGCTGCGATTTCAACGACGTCGTTGTCATAAAAATAAATCCCGGGAACCGCAAAGTTTGACTTTGGATGTTCTGGTTTTTCTTCAATTGAAAGTACATTTCCTTCAGAATCAAAATCCACAACTCCATATCGTTCTGGATCATTCACGTGATAAGCATAAATAATTCCTCCATCAGGATTATTATTGGCTTGAAGCAAATCCGATAATCCCGTTCCGTAAAAAATATTGTCTCCTAAAACTAAGGCGACTTTATCTTTTCCGATGAATTCTTTTCCGATAATAAAAGCCTCTGCCAAACCATTTGGATGTTCTTGAACAGCATATTCAAATCGACAACCCAAACGTTTTCCGTCTCCTAATAATTGTCTGAACAAAGGCAAATCATGCGGCGTAGAAATGATTAAAATTTCTCTAATTCCTGACCAAAGCAATGATGAAAGTGGATAATAAATCATTGGTTTGTCATAAATAGGCATCAATTGTTTACTCACGGCAAGTGTCAATGGGTGTAATCTTGTACCTGAGCCTCCGGCTAATATTATTCCTTTCATTATTTAATACTTTAATTATGCCTTGTTTTGTAACGCTTTTAGGGATTGTTTTTTATAGAATTTTAGGAATAAATTGATGAAAATAAATCCAAAAATTAAAAAAAGCGGTAGAAAAAATTTTAATTTATTATTGAGTAATTTTGTGTTTAAAACATTAGTAATTGTGCTTGTGTCTCTAATGAAAAGTTTCAAATTTTCAAGATTGATTTTATGGCCCGCAATATCGTTTATCAAACTGTTTTTCAAATCAAATAGAGGATTAATTTGATTGTTTTCATTATTATAAATCAAATTCTGGTTTTTGTTTTTCCCCAAATTATAAGTCATAAATCTTAATATCGAATCGATTTGAACAATTTCTTGCTCGTCTTTTTTCATTTTTATTTTAACGCTTTCAATTGATATTTTAAGAATCTTATTGTAATATTCATCTGTGTTTAAAAATTTCATTATCGGATTTATTAATCCTTCTTTGCTGATTATTTCAGACGTTGCTATTTGAATTTTATGATTTGGATAATTTTTACTGGTAAGCTTGTCTTTAATAACATCCTTTAAACTGCCATCTTCTGCAAGTAACTTAACCAATTCAAAGTTTTGAGTGTTTTCTGCGTTAGCGGCAGAAGTAGAATTGTTTACAAAACTATAAATATCTATAATGGGTTCAATTTTAATGGTTTTTATATAGGAAAGGTTTTTTATCCCGAGGTTCTTAAAAAAAATTGTATCTTTTTCTATTAGTTTAGCAGAAAGAAAATCTATTTTTAAATAAAGGTAGTCCGTTCCACCGATATTTGGCGTGACAATAATTTCCGAGTTGTATGACTTATTGGTCTCATCAAGATAAACCCCGGCCCCTATTCCAATGGCCGCTAAAATACTTATTCGCACCAAATTGGCTTTAAAAAACAAAATGTTTCTAAAAATTGAGGATGCTACTCCATCAAAAAAATCTTTAATCTTATTTGATATCATTGACAAGTCAATCTCTTGATTGTCTGAATTATTTATGTTTTGACTCATAATCTAAATCTATTTTATGTTAAAAATTTGTTCTAATATTTTAATTGTAATTAAATACGTTGGTTTTACGCCAGTTGTTCCTAATCCGCCTGAAGCCAATGTACTCCCCGTTTCTAATGGATTATCTGAGGCATAATAAGCATATCTAACTTTCACATCTGTATTGATGCTTTTTCTAATTTTTGATGCCGATTGAATTGCTTTTTGATAATAAGCGCCTTCCATTTCCAATCCAATTACGCCCCAAGTAGATTCGTGGAAAAACTTCAGCAAATCTTTGTTTTGCAACGATGTTCCCAAAACCGTAATCATTGGTCCGGCAAAAACAGCAATGTCATTTCCTTCAAGCATTTCGGCTGTTAATTCATTATGAAAGAAATAATTATCCCCAGTTCCTTCATTTATATGTGCTGAAGGAATCATAATGTCGCCTTTTCCCCCTTGAAGAATTCCCGCTTTTCCCATTATTGAAACCGATTCTACATTCAAAAGGATGTCTTTTTTGTAGGGTTTTAGCAATTCATCGATGGTTTCATATGCTTGTTCGCCAAAAGCATAGTCCATAACGATAATAACAGGTTTTTTATTGCCTAATTTAGCTTTTTGAAATCCTGTTTTATTCCAATCAATTTTCGAGGTATCAAATATTTGAACATCAATGTTGGTTCCTGAAGTATCGGGAAGCGAAATCATTCCGTGTAGTTTTGCAAAATCTTCTACTTTATTTCGAACCTCATCAGCACCAGATTTGCTCAATTCTTCAAAAATAAAGAAATCAGATTTGTCCTTGAATTTCGTTTTCAAAACGTGGGTTGCAAATATAGAATTCATCACAGAATGCATATTCGCGCTAATAATGTGAATTGGTCTGTCTAACAAATCATTTGCTTTAAGCACTTCTTTGATGTTGGTTGCCCAAATTTCTCCATGAATATGATGCCCTAATCTTTCTCTCAAAATTGGACTAAAAGTAATGGTTCTTTTGTTATTGTCAACCACTTCTTCGATGGCTAATTTTCCTAGCCAGTAAATAATATGTAAAAACCGGTCTGGCTTTTCTTTGGTTCCAAAAGCATCATAAATATCTAAAACCTCAGCAAATGTTCTTCCTAGAATATTAGCCGCATGAGAAATAGCTTTTTCTTTATCAACTAAAATCAATTTTTTATTGGATAAAACAGCTTGTTCTAATTTTTGCCAATCGCGAGAAACTTCTCCGCTTTCGTCAATTAAAACACGGTTTTTTATTTTATGTGATTCAACGAAAATAAAAGTCAAATGAGTCAAAATATCATATATGTCAGATCGACCACGGGTAATTTCAACATTCATTTGTTCGTCATCAATTCGATAACAATTTCTTCTTCTTTTAGGTGGAATAATCGCTTGAAAATGGGATTTTGAATAGCCTTCGTCAGAAGTTAAATTGATGAATCTGCATTCTTCAATTCCAATAGGAAGCCTTTCTATTACATATAAAAGTCCGTTTAATTCTACTTTATCTTCAGCAATTGTACCGTAGATTTCTGGGCGTAATAACAATAATGCTTCACGCAAAGTATCACCAGAAACCCCCATAGGTTTATAGAATCCCCTATTAAACAAATGGCGCATTGTGATGTATAATTTTTCTACGGCACTTGAGGATTCTTGTGCTCTTGATCGCACTATGTTTTTGATTTCTTTCATTTGGTTTTTATTTTATAACCCACAAATATACTGTTTTTATATTTTAATTGGTTAAAACCAAATTTATCGCTGGTTCATACATTTTAATTTTATCTGAAGAACCTATAGTTTTTTCATTCGTTTGACGACTCCATTTTCCAACTGAAAAAGTGTATAAAAAATCCCTTTCTACATAATTGTACAACACAAATGGATAATATAGTATTTGAATTGTCGTTTTCCCTGTATTTGAATTTACGATGGTTTTTTCAAGTTTGTTTTTGGCTATTATCAATTTTTCGAATCCTATAAAAATTCCTGTTTTTGGCATTTTTAAATTCAAATCTGTCAAATCAAAACCATTTCTAACAACCCCTTTTTGAAGGGTTACAATAAAATCCTTTGTAAGAAGTTCATCGCCAGGAAAACCGTTGGAATCCGCTTTATAAAAATGGATTTTAACCGTTGCGTTGTCAATTCTACTGTCAGTTAAAATGCTGACTTTCTTGATGAATCTGGTTCTGTTATAAGAAGCATTATAAGGAAAAAATTTCGCGTCTATTCTTGGTCCATTATCAAATGCTTCAAAAGGCGAATTGTTTATTTGTCCAATTTCTATTTTTCTAGTTTCAAATCGTCTTGCAATTACCACTTCGTCTAATTGAAATGAAATTGCTTTTAATTTTACATTGGAAACATCGGTCGCTTTTATGATTCTTTTTTCAAATCCTAAAATAGAAAATATTAGGTTTTTATTTGCGGAAGCAGTAATTAAAAACTCCCCATTTTCCTCCGAAGTCGTTCCAATATTCTCGTTTTCAACCCAAATATTCACATACGGAATGGGCTTTCCAGATTCATCAACAACAACGCCTTTGGTTTGTGCGGAAACATAAAAACTCATTAAAAACAACAACAACCAAAGTCTATTTTCTTGCATCTTTTCTCTATTCTCTTTTTAATAAATCCGCAATCGTTCTATCATTACTCAGCCTTGGAATTTTGTTTTGTCCACCTAATTTACCAATCGATTTCATATACTCCTGGAAGCCGTTTTTGGGCACTTTTGTGATGACTAATTTCTGTAAAACTTTCCCCACAATCAAATCGTCATAATACGCGTTTTGGGTTCTCATTGCACTATCTATCGCTTCCGCAAATGCTACTACGTTTTCCGGTTCGTTTTCAAATTCTATGAACCATTCGTGGTACGGCAAACCATCAAGCGGCGTAATTTGAGGCGCTACAGTAAATTCGTTTATTTGAATCAATGTATTTTCCATTGCTTCTTTCATCGCACATTCCACTTCTTTTCCAATCACGTGTTCCCCAAAAGCAGAAATATAATGCTTGATGCGTCCGGAAACAATCACACGATATGGTTTTAATGAAGTAAATTGTACGGTATCACCAATATTATAGCCCCAAAGTCCCGCATTTGTTGAAATTATCAAAACATAATTTACATTCAATTCGACTTCGCCAATCGTATATCGTTTGGGATTTTCGGTATAAAACTCTTCCGATTTTATAAATTCGTAGAAAATTCCTGCATTCAAAAGCAACAACATTCCTTTTTCTTTCTGCGAATCTTGATACGCGAAAAAACCTTCCGAAGCTGGAAATAATTCTATTGAATCTACTTTTCTACCTATTAAATTTTCAAATTTTGCGCGATAGGGCTCAAAATTAACACCGCCGTAAATGAATAAATTAAAGTTTTTAAAGAGTTCGCCAACTGGTTGTTCTGCTTTTTGTTGTAGTTTTTCAAAATACATTTGCACCCAAGACGGAATCCCCGAAATTACCGTCATGTCTTCATTGAACGTTTCTTCAACAATGGCGTCAACTTTGGTTTCCCAATCTTCTATGCAATTGGTTTCAAAAGTGGGCATTCGGTTTTTTTGTAAATATTTTGGAACAAAATGCGCTACAATTCCTGATAATCTTCCCAACTGAATTCCGTTTTTTTCTTCTAAAATGGGGCTTCCTTGCAGAAATATCATTTTTCCGTTTGCAAAATCAGCGTTGCCTGTTTCGTGAATATAATGTAGAATTGCGTTTCGAGCGGCTTCAATGTGAAACGGCATTGATTCCTTTGTTAACGGAATGTATTTTGCACCCGATGTTGTTCCTGATGTTTTTGCAAAATACAACGGTTTGCCTTTCCAAAGGACATTTTCCTCGCCTTGAACGACTTTATCAATATATATTTTTAAAGCTTCGTAATCGCGAATGGGAACATTTTTAGAGAAATCTTCGAATGTTTTTATGGAATCAAATTGGTGATCGGTTCCAAATTGCGTGTTTTTCGCTTGACGAATCAACTCTTTAAAAACGTTTTGCTGGGTTTGTATAGGATTATTTGACCAAATTTGAGTTTTTCTATAAATGCTTTTCGCAAAATTTTTAGCCAAGTAAGATTTTAAAGACATTTTTCTATTTTTTTGACTTTTTCTTATCTTTTGAAAGCATTTTTTCTTCTTGCAAAACCTGTTCTCTCAATTGTAATTCTGCTTTTGAAGGCGCATCATCTTCAATGGAGTTCGCCACATTATCAGAAGACATAATAGAATCTTTATTGATTTTTTCATATTCCAAATCGCCATTTAGGACCTTCACAACCGATTTCAAATACGCATCATTTTTCTTTAATGCCAGTGCCAAAGAATCTGATTTTAAAGCCAATTCTGTTGCTTCTTGTCTTAATTTTGTTGATGCATAGCCCGGAATATATTCCCGTAAGGGTGTAAAAGCAATAACATAAGTAGTGAAAGTGATGATTAAAATTGTACCGATTGATGCCACGACAAAAACATTCATTAATGTTAATCGTAGGGAAAAAATTTCTTCAAAAGTATCTTCATTTAAAATAACCAATCGGTTTTTTGTAAATAATTTTTTCTTTAGAATTTGTCTTTTTTGAGATTTTTCAGGCATTTTTTATTAATTATTATCACAAATATAATGATAAAAGTTGCATCTCAGGCTTTGTGTATTTATGATAATGTTAAATTTTAATTATTTAGGAATTTATAAGTTGCGCACCAAATCATAAATATTTATTAATGAGTGAAATGAAATACCAACTTTTCTAATTATCTTTGTGAGAGAATTTAATATTAATTTGCGAAAGCAAAAAATAGTGTATCATGGGAAGATTAGGACCAACAGAGATAATTTTAATCGTTGCTGTAATTTTGTTAATGTTTGGAGGTAGAAAAATTCCAGAATTAATGAAAGGGTTAGGAACTGGAATTAAAGAATTCAAAAATGCAGCTAAAGAAAATCAACCGGCTGACAAAAAAGAAGACGAAACGAAATAAAAAAAAGGCTTTTCAAATATGAAAAGCCTTTTTTTTTATATAACCATCGTCAATTGAATCCGTTTTCTGTCTTCATCAACTTCCGTAACTTTCACTTGAACGTGTTGGTGTAATTTTACTACTTCGTTCACGTCACTTACAAAACCTGCTTTGAGTTGCGAAATGTGTACCAAGCCACTTTCCTTAATTCCAACGTCCACAAAGCAACCAAAGTTGGTAATGTTATTCACAATTCCAGGCAAAATCATTCCTGTTCTTAAGTCTTTTATAGATTTTACATTCGCATCAAATTCAAAAACTTTTGCCGATTTTCGGGGGTCTAAACCTGGTTTTTCAAGCTCTTTTATAATGTCTTTTAATCCCAATAATCCAATTTCGGAAGTAATATAATTTTCAGGTTTTATTAAAGCTGTTTTTTCTTTATTGGCAATCAAATCGTGCACCGTCAATTTCAAATCTTTAGCCATTTTTTCGACAATTCCGTAGGCTTCAGGATGCACAGCCGAATTATCCAAAGGGTTTTTAGCATTCGAAATCCTAATAAATGCAGCACCTTGTTGGTATGCTTTTTCTCCTAATCTCGGTACTTTTTTCAATTGTTTTCGGTCTTGAAACGGACCATTTTCTGATCGATACTGCACGATGTTTTCAGCCAATTTCTCCCCAATTCCACTCACATAACTCAACAGATGTTTCGAAGCTGTGTTAATATTTACCCCCACCGAATTCACACAACGAATCACAGTTGTATCCAGTTCTTCTTTTAATTTTGACTGGTCAACATCGTGTTGGTATTGACCTACACCAATGGCTTTTGGATCAATTTTTACCAATTCTGCTAACGGATCCGAAAGACGCCTTCCAATAGAAACAGAACCTCGCACCGTAACATCATAATTTGGAAATTCTTCTCTCGCAATTTTTGAAGCCGAATAAACCGATGCGCCAGCTTCAGAAACTATGAAAACTTGAACAGGTTTGGCTTCGCCCTGTTCGCCTGCGGCTCGAGTGTCAAACGCAATTTTCTTTATAAAAAATTCTGTTTCTCTTGAAGCAGTTCCATTTCCAATAGAAATAGCGTCGATTTTATAGGAATTTACTATTGAACGGATTTTTTTCATTGCCATTACCTCTTCTTTTTGAGGTGCATGAGGATAAATGGTTTCGTTGTACAATAAATCGCCTTTTTCGTCCAAGCAAACAATTTTGCAACCACTTCGAAATCCAGGATCAATAGCTAAAATTCGCTTTTCTCCCAAAGGCGGCGCCAATAATAATTGACTTAAATTATTGGCAAAAACCTGAATAGAATTGGCATCAGCCTTCGCTTTTGCTTCTTGTAAAGTCTCGTTTGAAATCGCTGGATTCAACAATCTTTTAAAACTATCTTCAATCGCTAATTGCAAATGTGGCGTTGTATCGTTGTTCCTTTTTATGATTAATTCATCGATAATTTCTAAAGCTTCTCCCCCCGAATTTTCTGAATCAACTTCTACTTTTAACTTTACAAATCCTTCATTTTCAGCTCGAAGCATGGCTAATAATCGGTGTGATGGCGCTTTGGTTAATTTTTCTGACCAATCAAAATACTGATTAAATTTTTGGGCAGCTTCGTCGTCTTTTTTAGATTTAGAAACCTTGGTCGTAATCGTTGCTTTTCTTTGGTATAATCTTCGCAATTGTTTCCGAACATAAATATTTTCGTTAATCCATTCAGCAATAATGTCTCTTGCTCCTTGTAAAGCGTCGTCTTCATTGATGACATTTTTATTTAAATATTGTGTAGCGATAAAATCAACATCGTCATTGTTTTGCGTCATTATTATTTTTGCCAAAGGCTCCAATCCATTTTCTCGCGCCACATCCGCTTTAGTTTTTTTCTTCTTTTTATAAGGTAAATAAAAATCTTCCAACTCTTGCAAATCAAAACTCTGTTGGATTTTTTGCTTTAATTCTGTCGAAAGCATTTTTTGCTCTTCAATCGACTTTAAAATTGCATCTTTTCGCTTTACAATCATCTCAAATTCCTTCTGAAACTTGGCTATATTTTCTATAAAAACCTCGTCTAAATTTCCAGTTTGATCTTTTCGATACCTAGAAATAAAGGGAATCGTGCAATCTTCCTGCAACAATTGAATGGTTTTTTGAATGTTTATTGCCGAAGTAGCAACAAATTTTGAAATGAATTCTATATTGGTCATAATTATATAAAATAGTATTCCATCAGTATAATAACTGAATTAAAAAGGATTTGATAAAATGTAATTAATTAACAGCTTATTTTGTCCACTCTATTTTGATGTCTTCCGCCTTCAAAATCAGTTTTCAGGAAAGTTTGAACCATTTCTACAGCTTGCGGAATAGAAGTATAACGAGCTGGAATACTAATAATATTAGCGTCATTATGTTGTCGTGCTAAAACTGCAATTTCTTTCATCCAACACAAAGCAGCTCGAATTCCTTGATGCTTATTGGCCGACATTGCAATTCCATTTCCACTTCCGCAAATAATAATTCCAAAATCTGCTTTTTTAGATGCAACATCTAACGCAACAGGATGTCCAAAATCAGGATAATCTACACTATCTGCCGAATCGGTTCCGTAATTGGTAACTTTATAACCATTTGCCTTGAGCATTTCAACAATTGCCTTTTTATATTCTGGTCCCGCGTGGTCGTTTCCGATAGAAATTTTCATAGTTATAAGGTGTTGTGTTTTCGATACAAATTTATCAAAAGAATAATGATAATTACATTCCTAATATTTTTTAATTACATAAATTATAAACAGGTTGAAAATCAATTAATTCCCTTTTTTCCGTTGTTTTTAATGTAATAAAATTGTTAAAATAACGTAATGTTAACAACGCTTCCTAACTATATGATAATCAGTTAACCTTAATTTAACAATTACTGTTCATAACTTTATATAGAATTTTATAACTATTTTTAGGTTGTATTGTATTAATTCGTAATCAAAAATTGGATTGAATAAAACTAATTTAGTTTGATGAATTTTTATAAAAGTTATAACTATAAAATTGAGTTTTATTAACAATTTTTAACTTTAAACTTATTTACAAAAGGTAGACTATAAAGATTATTAACCATTGTTAATTAAAATTTAGAAAGTCTTATTTTAGAACTTATTAGATAAAAATAAGTATGTTTATAACTTCTTGTAAATAAATATAACTTGAAAACAACACCTAAAAAAATAAATTTATTGTAGCTATTAACACGCTATAATAACCATTAAAAAATAATTTTAAATTTAATTTTCTTTTTGTTGTATTATATATCTGTTGATAACATTTAAGAAATTAAAACTTTAAAAATAATTTAAACGATATTTAAATGATTATTTAATTCATCTAATATTTTTTGTACTACTTCAAAATCATTTGGATGAATTTTTAACTCAATCCCACCGTAAGCGTAACTTGCTAATGGATTAACAGAAACCAACGTTTCATTGAGAAATAAAAAAGCAATTCCTTCATTCTGTAAAATAGATTTTAATATAATAATTTCGTAAGGAAAATTAAAAGTTGCAATAGTTACAAATTCTTCCATTTTTTTTTATTTTTATAAAGGTACTACGAATAGAATTGGTAAGTGAATTTAGTTTTTAAAAGTTATATTTTCTTTAAAACTCGGACTTATCAACAAACAACTGCTAACTATTTTGTAAATTTCAACTTTTAAGAAAAGAATTATGAGTAAAAGACTAAGAAAACCAGTCAAAAAACAAGCTGATTTAACAGATAAAATAGTAAAAATATTAGCACAAAATGCCAATAAAGCATTTAATTATAAGCAAATAGGAATTAAATTAGAATTAGATGATACACAAAGTAGAAATCAAATTATTAAAGATTTAAAGATTCTCGTAGCTCAAAAAAAAATAGACGAAATAGAACCAGGAAAATATTTAGTTGTAGAAGCAAGTAAAGATTATTACGAAGGTAAAATTGATATGACGGGTAGAAAAACCGCTTATTTTGTTTGTACAGATTTTGAAGAAGATGTATTTATTCCGACTAATAATTTAAACCACGCTTTAGATGGTGATACTGTAAAAGTGTATGTGTATAACAGACGAAAAGGAAAACGTGCCGAAGGAGAAGTTATAGAAGTTATAGAAAGAAAGAAAACTGATTTTGTAGGTGTAATAGATATTCAAAAGAATTTTGCCTTTGTATCGACTGCAAATCCAAAAATGTACACCGATATTTTTATTTCAAAAGATAAATTAGGTGATGCTGAAAACGGAGATGTAGTTTTAGTTCATATTGAAGATTGGCCAACAAGAGCCGACAGTCCATTTGGTGCTGTAATAAAAGTTTTAGGGAAACCCGGCGAACACAATACTGAAATTCATGCTATTTTAGCAGAATATGGTTTACCTGCAGAATTTCCATTAGAAGTAGAAGTTTATGCGCAAAAAATAGATACTTCAATTCAAGAAAGTGAAATTGCAAAGCGCCGAGACATGCGCGATACCTTGACTTTTACAATCGATCCAAAAGATGCCAAAGATTTTGATGATGCGTTATCATTTAAAAAATTAGAAAACGGAAACTATGAAATTGGAATCCATATTGCGGATGTTTCCTACTATTTAGAAGAAGGAACAATCTTAGATGACGAAGCCTACCAAAGGGCAACTTCTGTTTATTTAGTAGATAGAGTAGTACCAATGTTACCTGAAGTTTTATCGAATTTTGCGTGCTCTTTGCGACCAAATGAAGAAAAATATACTTTCTCAGCGATTTTTGAAATTACAGAAAAAGCTGAAGTTGTGAACAATTGGTTTGGTAGAACCGTGATTTATTCTGATCAGCGATTTGCCTATGAAGAAGCACAATATATCATTGAAACCAAAGACAATACAATTCCAATTGAAACTTCAATTACCGGAGAATCCTATGTAGTTTCCGATGAAATTGTAAGTGCGACTTTAAAATTAGATGAATTAGCTAAAATTTTTAGAAGAAACAGAATGGCCGAAGGCGCTATTTCATTTGATAAAGTAGAAGTAAAATTTAATTTAAATATCAATCACGAACCAATTGGTGTGTTCTTCAAAATGTCGAAAGATGCGAATCATTTGATTGAAGAATTTATGCTTTTAGCCAATAAAAAAGTGGCGGAATTCATAGGGAAACAAAAGAAAACGTTTATTTACAGAATTCACGATGAGCCAAATGAAGATAAATTAATTGCGCTTCAAAACGTAATTTCTAAATTTGGTTACAGTATAAATTTCAAATCTAAGGGTGATATTTCAATGTCTTTAAATACTTTATTAAATGATGTACAAGGTAAAAAAGAACAAAATTTAATAGATACTTTAGCGATTAGAAGTATGAGTAAAGCCAAATATTCGACAGATAATATTGGACATTACGGTTTGGCTTTTGATTATTATTCTCATTTTACATCGCCAATTCGTCGGTATCCTGATGTAATGGTGCACCGATTATTGCAATTTTATTTAGATGGAGGAAAATCTGCTGATGAAGAAACGTATGAAACTAAATGTTTACATTCTTCCACAATGGAAAATCTCGCTACCCACGCTGAACGCGACAGTATAAAATATATGCAAGTTCGGTATATGCAAGACCACCGAGATCAAGAATTTTTGGGAGTAATTTCAGGGGTTACTGAATGGGGAATTTTTGTTGAAATTATCGAAAATAAATGCGAAGGAATGGTAAGAATTCGTGAAATCAAGGACGATTATTATACTTTTGATGACAAACAATATGCTTTAGTTGGCGCCACCACTCAAAATATTTTGCAATTGGGTGATGAGATTTATGTAAAAGTTAAAAACGCAGATTTAGTTAAAAAACAATTGGATTTTAATTTTATAAGAAAGAATAACAATGAAATATTATAAACTATTTATACTATTATTAATTACTCAAATTAGTTTTTCGCAAGAAACTACCACTAAAAATTTAGGCGATTTTGATGCTGTAAAAGTCTTTGATAAAATTTCACTTCAGTTGATTCCATCAGAAGAAAGTAAAATTGAATTGTCAGGAAAAAACAGTTCAGAAGTTGAAATTGTTAACAATAACGGCGAATTAAAAGTAAGAATGCCAATTGGTAAATTCTTATCAGGCGAGGATGTTACAGCGTTATTGTATTATAAAAACATTCAAAGTTTAGATGCTTGCGAAGGTTCCTATGTTTCAAGTGAAAAAGCAATAAAGCAAATTTCATTTTCATTAAATTCAAAAGAAGGAGCTGAAATTAAATTAAAATTAGAGGTACAAAAATTAAGTATTCGTGCTACTTCTGGAGGAATAATTAACTTAGAAGGAACGGCTAAAAACCAGGATATTATTATTTCATCAGGTGGAGTTTTAAACGCAAAAGACCTTCAAACCGAGCAAACAAATGTGAGTATTAACGCTGGTGGAACTGCTGATGTTCGCGCTTCGGAATTGGTAGATGCGAAGGTAAGAGCTGGTGGAACAATCACAATTTTTGGCAAACCGATACAAATTAATCAAAAAACGGTTTTAGGCGGCTCAATCAATCAAAGTAATAGATAATATTTTTATATTTATAATAATCCGACTCTAAATTTCATTAATGATTCAAGACATTTTAACAGCAATTCCTCTCGGAATTTTTTTAAGTTTTCTTATTGGCCCTGTTTTCTTTGTGTTGCTTGAAACAAGTGCAGTTAAAGGATTTAGAGCTGCTTTTGTGTTTGATTTAGGCGTTGTTTTAGCAGATGTTTTCTTTATTTTAATCGCTTATTTCAGTAGTTATAGATTGATTCAAAGCTTGAAAAATGATCCTGCAATTTTTATTTTTGGAGGAATTTTAATGCTTACTTATGGTTTGATTTCATTTATAAAACTTAGAAAAATTTCCTCAAAATCCAACGAAGACGATGTTGAAATAGTGTTCCAAAAGAAGAATTATCGTGCGCTTTTTATCAAAGGATTTTTATTGAATTTTATTAATGTTGGCGTGCTTCTTTTTTGGTTTTTAATACTAATTACGGTTGGACCAAAACTAGAATTAGAAACCTCAAGAATGCTTACTTTTTTCACTTCTGTAATTTTGACCTATTTGTTTGTTGATATGGGTAAAATGCTATTAGCCAAACAATTAAAACACAAAATGACACCAAAAAACATTTTGAATATCAAAAAACTAATAAGCATTTTATTGATACTTTTTGGAATGACGATTATGCTTCAAGGTTGGTTTCCAAGCGACCAAAAAATGGTAAAAAAGGCATTGGAGAAAATGGAGTAAATAAGCTCGTATTTAAAAACACTTTTTAATTATTGATGCGTTTAATTGGTTATATTTGAATAAAATACAATTTGACGTTTGTTAGATAAAGCCAACCTTTTTTGGGTGGATTGGAGCCATTTTATAGCTGGTATATACTAGTTAGCAACAATTATAAAACCGACATTATGATAAAAATTAGTGATAAGATGATATTAAACGCAAAGAACTTAATTTTAGTTCTTCTAACAATTCAAATCACATCTTGCACAGGACAAGTGAAAGAAAAATCTGTTACTGATACAACTGAAAATCAAGTAAACACCCAACCACTCTTTTTAAAACAAAACACGACATTTCCTCAAATTCATACCAACTTAAATGGAATGGTAAGAGAGTTTGTAAGAACAATGCATCAGGACAAAAAAGGGAACTTTTGGTTTGGAACAAATGGAGATGGGATTATTCACTATAATGGTCAAACACTTGAAAAAATGATAATTGCAGATGTCAGTCCTTATTTTAGGGTTTTAGAGATTGTAGAAGACAAAGCAGGTAATTTATGGTTTGGGACATCCGAAGGACTCATAAAATACGATGGTAAAAAGTTTACAACATTTTCAAAGAAAGAAGGATTGCAAGGTGAAGATGCGGAAATATGGGGCTTGACAATTGACAAAAGTGGACTCGTTTGGGTTGGATCTATTGGAGGAGTTAGTCATTTTGATGGAAAAAAGTTTATACCTTTTTCGCTGCCAGTTTCAAAAGTCGAAAATGCAAAACCTATGCTATCTGACAAATTGGTTTTTAAAATCATAGAAGACCAGAATGGAAATATGTGGTTTGCTACTGATGGGAATGGGATTTTTAAATATAAAAACGGAGAATTTATTCATTTAACAGCTAAAAATGAACTTACCGATAATAACGTTGCAGATATCTTAGAAGACAAAAAAGGAAATGTTTGGATTGGAACTTTTAATGGCGGTGTGAGCAAATTTGATGGTACAACGTACACCAATTTCACAAAGGATGGAATTATTACAGGTGAAGAAACTTACAATTTTTATGAAGATCGTCAAGGGAATATTTGGTTTACGGCAGAAGGTTATGGTGTTTACCGATATGATGGCAATAATTTCAAACAATTCACAACCGAAGTTGGCTTAACATCTAATGTCACGCAAAGTATTCTCGAGGACAAAAAAGGACAAGTTTGGTTTGGAAGTTGGCAAGGACTATGCATTTTTGATGGAGAAAAGTTTATGGACGCTAAACACAAAGAGCCTTGGACAAACTAAAAATAACTGTTGCTAACAGGCGTTTGGCAAAAAAGCGGGTTTGGTGCTAAAAGTAAACTTTGTGCATCAAAGAAAGTTAAGTGCTAAAATGAAACATCCGTTTTCAAAAGCCGCCACTTCATAAATATGCAAGACGTTAGGCTTAATAACATACTAAACTCAAAATGACAGAAAAACTAAAAAAAATATATCAAAGACACCTATCTGTAAAAATGATTACGGTAATAGTGATTGTTTTTTTATCAGTTGCAATAATGTTGCCGTTGATTAAAATTGCTGAGCAATTTGGAATAAATATCCGAGAGAATACTGGCCTTAACTTTGATGTTAGTTTCGGGAATGTCTTTTTCTTTTTTCTATTCGGAATATGTTCAATTGGGATCATTTGGTTAGCTCAAAAATATATCCATCAAAAGAAGTTTAGTGAACTTGGTTTTAAGTCAAAAATATGGACAACCTTATTTATTGGATTCGTTATCGGAGCAATTTTAGTTTCCTTAAAATATCTCGTTTTAATATTCAACGCAGAAACCGTTAACTATTCACCCACCGTCAGTTCAAATATACCCATTCTTACCTACTTAGGTTATTATGCTTATTTCCTAATTGGCTTTATTTTTTGGAATTCTTTCATTGAAGAATTAGGAACTAGAGCATACCCTATCGAGAAGTTAAAAAATCATATGAACCCACATATCATTTTCACTTTAATGGGATTAATTTTTGCTTTAGGTCACTTAGTGCTCAACGACTTTAATATAGGATATTTCACAAGTCTTTTCGTTGCCTCTTATATTTATTCTTTGCTCTATTATTACTCAGGGTCAATCTGGTTAAGTGTTGGAATGCATAGTGGAGTTAATTGGGTAGGTTTTTCATTTTTTGGGACTAATTGGAAATTAGGCGCTATATACAATATTGAAATCTCAGGCGTTTCTAACTGGATTGTCGAATATTCAAACGTGATTATTCAATTGGTATTTTTGTTATTTATAGTTAATTTGAAACGGAAAGGATTCTTTGAAAGGCACTTCCAATAATCCAATCAGAATATAATGTTAAAAGAAACTAAGCCTAACAATATATATAAAAAATAGGTGAAATATTCCTGAAATCAAGGCTTTTGACTCATATCAAACTTTGCGCTTAACCAAAAGTCTAGGCTTCCTTAATCCGCCACATCGCCAAGCGGCCAAACGTTAAAAACAAAACTATTAAGTAACCTGGCATCGCTTTTTAGAACGAAACCTTTCCTAAAAATTTCCACCAAAAAAACCCCCAAGTTTCCTTGAGGGCTTTAGAATCATATCTTCTGGATTCGAACACTTCTTTAATTAATTTTCCCTAAAAATTTCCACCAAAAAAACCCAAAAGTTTCCTTGAAGGCTTTAGAATTATCACCATGATTCGAACATAACTTTAATTAATTTTTCTCAAAAATTTCCATAAAAAAAACCTCAAGTTTCCTTGAAGGTTTTAGAATCATATTGTCCGGATTCGAACACCACTTTAATTAATTTTTTCTAAAAATTTCCACAAAAAAAAGAGACACATTTCTGTATCTCTTTTAGAGGCATCGTCCGGATTCGAACCGGAGTAGGAGCTTTTGCAGAGCCCAGCCTAGCCGCTCGGCCACGACGCCATTAATTAATGGATTGCAAATATATAAAAAAGTTTAATGTTTAGAAGTTTAATGTTTAAAAAGTTTCTTTAAAAATGCGATTCTCAATTCATTATTTTTAAACACTTTAAATGATCTAATTCCTATATTCTTCTAATTCTATGGTAACTGCTTCAACATCACCACCAATAGGAGGATTCAACTTTGAAACACCCAATACAATTCGGGAAACTGACGGAATTTTTGCAAATATTTTTGTGATAATTCGGTGCCCAACGTGCTCTAATAAATGCGAACGAATCGCCATTTCTTCCTCTACAATTTGGTTTAAAAGCACATAATCAACCGTATCTTTCAAATCATCCGACAAACACGATTTCCTTAAATCGGTTTTAATTTCTAAATCAACCGAGTAATCCGAACCAATTTTACCTTCTTCAAGCAAGCATCCGTGATACGAGAAAGTTCTAATGTTTTTAAGTTTTATAGTACCCATTTTATTGTTTGTTTGGTTATTTGGTCATTTGTTACATCGGAAAAAGGAGCGATAATTGATTTTTTTTACACTATTTATCAAATTACCAAATCAACGATTAACAAAATCAACGACATTATAATTATCTTTGCTAAAATTAAACAAAAATTATGTCAACCGAAGAAAAATCACTTCATTTTATTGAACAAATTATAGAAGACAGCTTAACAAGTGGTTTTCCTCAAGATAAATTACGTTTTCGTTTTCCGCCAGAACCTAACGGTTATTTGCATATTGGTCACGCCAAATCCATTTGCTTGAATTTTGGTTTAGGATTGCGGTACAATGCACCTGTAAACTTGCGTTTTGACGATACCAATCCTGCGAAAGAAGAGCAAGAATATGTTGACGCTATCAAAGAAGATTTGCAATGGTTGGGCTTCAAATGGGCTGAAGAGCGGTATGCGTCGGACTATTTCCAACAATTATACGATTGGGCGGTAGCGATGATTAAAAACGGAAAAGCCTATGTTGATAGTCAATCTTCTGAAGATATGGCGGCACAAAAAGGGACACCAACGCAACCAGGAGTTGATGGGCCTTACAGAAATCGTTCGGTTGAAGAAAATTTATCATTATTTGAAGCTATGAAAAATGGAGATTTTCCTGAAGGAAGTCACGTTTTGAGAGCTAAAATTGATATGAAATCTACAAATATGTTGATGCGAGACCCTTTAATGTACAGGATCTTACACCGCCATCATCACAGAACGGGAAACGATTGGAAAATCTATCCAATGTATGATTACGCTCACGGTGAAAGTGATTATATCGAGCAAATTTCACATTCTATTTGTACTTTAGAATTTGTAATGCACCGCGAATTATACAATTGGTTTTTAGACCAAATTTACCCTGAATCAAGTTCAGGGTCTAATGACTTAAAAAAAGTAAGACCAAATCAATACGAATTTGCACGTTTGAACTTGAATTATACTGTAATGAGTAAACGAAAACTCTTACAATTGGTTCAAGAAAACATTGTAAATGGTTGGGATGACCCAAGAATGCCAACAATTTCAGGTTTGCGAAGACGCGGTTTTACAGCCAATTCTATTCGTAAATTCTGTGAAACTATTGGAGTTGCAAAACGTGAAAATGTGATTGATGTTTCACTTTTAGAATTTTGCTTGCGTGAAGATTTAAACAAAACTGCGCCTCGAGTTATGGCGGTTTTAGATCCAATAAAAGTTGTAATTACCAATTATCCTGAAGGAAAAGAAGAATTCTTGGAAGCCGAAAACAATCAAGAAGACGAAAGCGCAGGTTTTAGAAAAGTGCCGTTTTCGAGAGAAATTTACATCGAAAGAGAAGACTTTTTAGAAGAAGCACCAGCTAAATTTTTCCGATTATCAATTGGTAAAGAAGTGCGATTGAAAAACGCCTATATAATTAAAGGAGAAAGTGT
>JBIIFA010000148.1:0-4803 GCA_044237565.1 Flavobacterium sp. | reverse complement strand
ATTCGTCACATTTTGATTATGCAAACAAACCAAAAGCAATTTTACCCTTTCACAATTATAAAAATCACATTGCAACACCAATAGAAGAACATCTAATAGAAAGTGTTTTATATGCGAGTTCTAAAGGAACTTCCAATTTACATTTTACGGTTTCAGAAATTCATAAAGCTCAATTTGAAATGACATTAAACAAAGTTAAAAGTAAAATTGAAAGTGAATATAATACAACAATCAGAATAAATTTTTCGCATCAAAAAATAGCTACAGATACCATTGCAGTTGACTTAAATAATATTCCTTTTCGGGATAGTAAAGGCAAATTGGTTTTTAGACCCGGAGGTCACGGAGCATTAATTGAAAATTTAAATTCATTGGATGCTGATATTGTTTTCATAAAAAACATCGATAATGTCATTCAAAATGAATCGGAAGCAATTACTTTATATAAAAAAGGATTGGCAGGAATTTTGATTGAATTACATCGAAAAATAGCCAATTATTTATTGAAACTTGACGAAAATTCTGAAGAGGAAATTGGCGAAATCGAGATTTTCTTAGACGAAAAGTTAAACCACAAAGTAATTACAGATTTTGCTAAATATACCCTAGATTATAAAATTACCTATTTGAAAGAAGTCTTGAACCGACCAATTCGAGTTTGTGGAATGGTAAAAAATGAAGGCGAACCTGGCGGCGGTCCATTTTGGGTAAATGATTCTAAAGGAAATGCTACTTTACAAATTGTGGAAACATCACAAATTGATTTAACCAATGAAAATCAGGCTTTAATTGCTAAAAGCTCAACACACTTTAATCCTGTAGATTTGGTTTGTGCGATTAAGGATTATAAAGATTTAAAATTCGATTTAAGAAAATACATAGATGTAAATAGTGGCTTTATTGTTAATAAAAACAAAGACGAAAAACCGCTTAAAGGATACGAATTACCTGGATTATGGAACGGTGCAATGGCTAAATGGATTACTGTTTTTGTCGAAGTCCCTTTGATTACGTTCAACCCTGTGAAAACCGTAAATGACTTATTGAAATCGGCGCACCAACAACAATAATTATAAGCAATCTGCAATCATGGAAAAAGACAAATTAATTACCGAATTGCAGTTCAAAGCCGTCAGAAGTAGTGGTGCTGGCGGACAAAATGTAAATAAAGTTTCTTCGAAAGTCGTGCTTTCATTTCATGTAAAAAATTCAAAGGTTTTATCGGATGAAGAGAAAATGCTTTTAGAAATGAATTTGGCTTCCCGACTCACAAACGATCAAATTTTGATTTTGAATTGTGATGAAGACAGAAGCCAACTCAAAAACAAAGAAATTGTCACCAAAAGATTTTTGTCCATTATTGAACAAGGATTGCATGTTCCGAAAATTAGAAAGACCACAAAAATTCCAAAATCAGTAATTAGAAAACGGATAAAAGATAAAAAAAATTTATCAGAAACGAAAAAGAATAGGAAGAAACCAGAATTTTAAATTTTTTGAAATTCGTAATTCATAATTCATAATTTATAATTAATTTTGTCCTGTCTCAAAGGGGTGCTCTAAATAACGAGCTGAGATTATACCCAAAGAACCTGGGCAGGTAATGCTGCCAAGGGAAAAAATGACAAAAAAGTAGCGTGCACACTATCTATTTGTCATAAGAACAATCAATTTAACAAAAAGAATAATTTCCCCCTTGTTATTCGTAAACAATTTACGAATGAAAAATGTTATCAAATTACAAACAAAAGGAACGAAACCTACAAATTTATTATCTCTTCGTCTCTTATCTTTTATCTTTTTAAGCACTTCTTTCTTCTCTTTTTCCCAAGAAATTAAAAAAGACACTACAAAAATCAACGAACTCGACGCTGTTTTAGTTTCAGCAATTCGTGTGGATTCCAAAACGCCTGTAACGTTCAGTAATTTGAACAAAAAAGACTTGAAAACCCGAAATTTAGGGCAGGACATTCCAATTTTAATGAATTATATGCCATCGGTTGTAACCACTTCTGATGCAGGAAATGGCATTGGCTATACCGGAATTCGTGTTCGTGGTAGTGATGCAACTCGTGTAAACATTACCATAAATGGGATTCCGTATAACGATTCTGAAAGTCAAGGAACGTATTGGGTGAATATGCCCGATTTTGCTTCATCGCTTGAAAGTATTCAGTTACAGCGCGGTGTTGGAACTTCAACGAACGGTTCGGGAGCATTTGGCGCAAGCTTAAATATGCTGACCGATAATTATTCCAAAGTGGGTAGCGGTGAAATTTCGAATTCAGCGGGAAGTTTTAATTCAAGAAAAAATACGGTAAAATTCAGCACCGGATTATTAAATGCTGAAACAAGTTCAGCACAAGGTTTCGAAATTGCGGGTCGTTTGTCGGTTTTGAAATCTGATGGTTATGTGGACAGAGCAAGTTCTGACTTGAAATCGTATTTTCTTCAAGGGACTTATGTAGGGAAAACAACCTTGATAAAAGCATTGGCTTTTGGTGGAAAAGAAAAAACGTATCAGTCTTGGAATGGAATTGATGGCGAAACATTATTAAATGATAGAACCTTTAATTCGGCAGGAATTTACACGGATGAATTTGGCAAAACTCGTTTCTATGACAATGAAACGGACAATTACCAACAAGATCATTATCAGTTGCATTGGAATGAAAAATTCTCAAAAAAATGGAATGCCAATTTAGCGTTTCATTATACCAAAGGGAAAGGATATTTTGAAAATTATAAAGAAGATGCTGATTTTACTGATTATGGTTTAGCACCCGTTGGTTCTGAAGTTACAACCGATTTGATACGTCAAAAATGGTTGGATAATGATTTTTACGGTACTACTTTTTCATCAAATTATAAAGATGAAAAGCTAAATTTAATTATTGGTGGAGCTTATAATAAATACGATGGGAGTCATTTTGGAAAAGTAATTTGGGCTCGATTTGCCTCTCAAAGTGAATTAGGAGATCGTTATTATGACGATTATGGAAGTAAAACAGACGGAAACATATTTGCGAAAACGAACTACCAACTAACGAAAAAAATCAGTCTTTATGGCGATTTGCAACTCAGAAATGTGCATTACAAGGCCAATAGTTTAGAAACGGGATTGGTGAATGACAATTTCAATTTTTTCAATCCAAAGGCGGGTTTAAATTATGATTTGAATTCTAAAAACACTCTTTATTTTTCTTTTGCACGTGCCAATAGAGAACCAAACCGTGATGATTATTCAAATGGAACGCCAAAACCAGAGCAGTTGAATGATTTTGAATTGGGTTGGAGATTGAATTCAGAAAAATCAAAATGGAATGTTACAGCTTATTATATGAAATATAAAAATCAGTTGGTTTTAACAGGTACTTTGAGCGACGTTGGGGCGCCATTGCGTGAAAATGTTGGTGATAGCTACAGATTGGGATTGGAAATTGATGCCTCATTGTATCTTTCTGAGAAATGGTTGGTGCGTCCAAATATCGCTTTCAGTACTAATAAAAATCAGGAATTTTATTTTCAAAAAGACGGCGTATTGCAGGATTTCGGAAATACGAATATTGCTTTTTCACCAAATGTTGTGGCGGGAAACTGCTTAACATTTGCGCCAAGCGAAAACTTGCAATTTAGTATTTTATCCAAATTTGTTGGCAAACAATTTATGGGAAATATAGATTCTAAAACATCTGAATTAAAAAGTTATTTCGTAAATGACTTGAATGTAGCGTATGAAATCCAAACGAAAAAAGTGTTTAAATCGATATTGTTTTCAGTTTTAGTGAATAATTTATTGGATTATAAATACGTTTCCAACGGCTATTATTTCACCTATGATGATACTTGGATAAGTCCAGGAACAACGACAACTTTAGATGGCGCGGGATATTATCCTCAGGCGGGAATTAATTTCTTGGCAGGAATGACCTTGAAATTTTAATAACCTGAATTCGATTAATGAAATTTTGATTTTCAATACGTTTTAAGTCCTGCAAGGTTTCAAAAACCTTGTAGGTGTATGATTTTCAAGAATTTTATACCTACAAGGTCAAAAAAAGACCTTGCAGGACAAATACATAAACTTAAATCGTTGATTATTAAAACAATAATAATCGAACTCAGGTTAATAGTAAAAATCAGATTATCAAAACCCTTGTTAAGTAATTTTCAAGGGTTTATTTAATTATAAATTCTGATTACCGTGCCATTTGTTTCCACACGATACGGTTTCATTGGATATTCTTTCCCGGGACATTGCCCAGAAAACAGGTTGTATTCGGCATTATCACAGCTGCAAAACGCATTGATACCGCGCACCGACATCGTCGAACACGAACTCATCGCTTGATTTGGACACGCCGCATCATAAGCAACATAACCATTTCCATTATTAAAAACGATAACGCCACGAGCACCTGCATTTGGAATATATTTGCCGTTGCTCACAAATTTTAAGCTGTTATACGTTGGTAAATCAGTGTTTATTTCAATTGTAAAGCTATAATTCGGAATATTTGGATTGTGATTATTGAAGGTTCCGCCATCGCAATTCCACAGAAAAGGCAATAAAAGCAGGAAGATGTATTTTTTCATTTTGAAATTTTATTAAAAGAATAGTTGAAACAAATTTAATTTATTTAACTTTGAATTATATATGATTAACATATATTTATTTGACTAAAAGAAATAACAACTATCTTTGTAAAAAGAAATCCCGTCCCGATGGGATTTTTTCTATTTTATATAAATGATGAAATTATGAGTGCAGTATCGTATTACACAGCAGAAGG
The DNA here is from genome assembly GCA_044237565.1 of Flavobacterium sp. Taxonomy (GTDB): domain Bacteria; phylum Bacteroidota; class Bacteroidia; order Flavobacteriales; family Flavobacteriaceae; genus Flavobacterium. The sequence goes on along the minus strand of JBIIFA010000148.1, from coordinate 10 downwards.
ATTAAAGAAA
>JBIIFA010000147.1:0-4812 GCA_044237565.1 Flavobacterium sp. | reverse complement strand
TCGCGAGTAATTTCGAGCCGAGATAAATGATAAGGCCACGTTCAGGCGTGGACAGAACCCGGCTTATAGGTCTGCTTTTTTAAAATAAAAACTAGCTTAATTTTTATATTAAGTTAGTTTTATTTTTACAATATTCTTAGAATTTATATTTCGCACCAACATATAAATTCCTCCCAGAAGCATTAATTCCAGAAGCAAATGTGCGGTATTGTGTGTCTAAAATATTTTCTATTCCAAAGAAAAAAGTCGTATTTTCAAATGGTAAAACTGCTCCTTTTAAATTAAATGTTTTCCAAGCGGGCATTCCATTTGCAGGAGCATATTGTTCATTATCTTCACCATTTTGGAAATAATCTTTGATGTCTTTTTTGCCGTTGTAAAGCATATAAAAATCAAAATTTATTATTTTAGTTTCATATTTCAAACCTATTTTCCCATAAAATGGTGGAATGTGATCTAAAGGTACTGTTCCAGAACTAGTATTGATTCTTCCTTTTGTGTAATTAAAAGTTCCGTAAAACTCAATGGGTTTTGTAATTGTTACTTTAAAGGTTGACGAATTTCCCATAGTAAATGCAATCCCTTTATTTTGATTTGCAAAAACTGTACTTGTTTCACCCTCATAGCTAATGGAATTAGAACCATTGAATAAAAAATGATCAGTAATTATAGCATCAAACAAGCGAGTATAATAGAAAGTAGTGCCAAACTGAACCCTTTTTCTTTTCCATAATTCGATGTTTATATCTACTGTAATTGACTTTTCTGGTTTTAAATTTTGATTTGGTACAATTAAAATACCAGCTCCCGATTCAAAAATTTTAGCATTATCATCAATATTTGGGATTCTGAAAGCAGAAGCCAAATTAAAAGCAATTCGACCATTATTGTTGCTCTTTACAATTCCTGCTGCTCCACTGTAAGTAATGTTTTTTTGTTTGATAGAATTAAAAAGCAAGTTAAAAAAAGAATTATCGGCAATTGTACTGTTTAAAGTTGCAAAACCAACTCTTGCTCCTAAATTATAAGTTGTTTTTTTAGAAATCGTTCCACTATATGTTGCGAAAACATCACTCCGAAAAGTATTGTTTTTTCCATTAGGGTACCTACTATCTGTTGGTGAAACTGTTCCAGTTATTCTATTAGAATTAGTTGCGCTTGAATTTAAATTATCATAAAAAAGTTCTGCACCATAAAGCAATTCTCCATTTCCGATTTTAGTTTTCAAATCAGCATTTACGGCATAAACTGTAACTTTTTCAACTTGACTTTTGGTATTGTTGGCATTAAATTTTCTAGTAATTCTCCTTTCTTCAACATCCTGATAACTGAAACTCAAACTTAAATCACTATTTAAAATAACCTTATCTTTTGTGAATTTATAAGCAGCCAAAAGTCTTTTTTGAGGTCCATAATCCCATCGAGCGTGTTTTAATCCTGTAGTAGTTGGTTCTGTTAGTCTATCGTATCTTGGAATATCACTTGTAGTTGAAAATTGAAAATTAAGACTGTGTTGTGTTTTATAATCTTGTTGAAAAACGAATTTTTGCATCAGGTTATATTGCTTATATGCTGTAAATTTCTGAAGGTATTTATTTGAATTTACTACCAAATTATCAACATTATTTACCGTTTCAACATAGTACTTACGTTCTCCAAAAAAATTATTGGTACCATTTCTTCGTCGCCCCATTCTTAAATCCCCAAAGTCATTATAAGAAATCGCCGTAAGTGCACCCCAATTTTCTCCTGATAAATTAAAATCAAAATAGCCTGATTTTTCATTATTAGAACTACTAAATCTTGTTAATGCATTTCCAGAAGAAGTTTTTTTATCGTTTTCTGAAGATAGCAAGGGCATTTTTGTTTGCAAATTGATAACGCCTCCCATTGCATCACTTCCAAAAACAGTTGAAGATGGTCCAAAAAGGACATCGACTTTGGACAACATATTTTCGTCTACTGTGATTACATTTTGTAAATGTCCCGCTCTGAAAATGAGATTGTTCATTCTAATTCCGTCAACTAAAAGTAATATTCGATTGGCTTCAAAACCCCTAATAATAGGACTTCCACCCCCTTGTTGCGATTTCTGGTCGGATAAAGTCCCACTATTTGATAGTATATCGGCTGTATTTTGAAAATTTTGAAATTCAATTTCTTTTTGTGAAATGCTTTCAATCTTTTGACTTGATTTCAAACTTGATTTTGAATAGCGCTCGGTTTGAAGCTCAACTTCATTCAATTTTATAGGTTTAATTGTGTCCGTAACAACTTGTGAAAAACAAGCCATAGAAAATAGGTAAATTACTAAAGCAAAACCTTTCCCTATATTTTTATATTCTAATTTCCTTTTAATTTTTTTTAGCACATCAAATCAGTTATTGTTCCTTATTCAACCTAGAATAAATGACACTATCAATAAATTCTCCTTCAAAAAATTCATTTTCTTTAAAATGACCTTCTTTTACAAAACCATTTTTTTGTAAAACTTTTTCCGAAGCACTATTTCTAGGATCAATTACGGCTTCAATAGAATGCAACTTCATTTCATTGAAACCAAATCCTACAACAATTCCAACCGCTTCTGAAGCAATTCCTTTTCCGTGAATTTCTGGAAGCAACATATATCCAATTTCTGAACGATAATATTCGTGTTTTGTTCTATAAAAACCTATAATACCAAGTAATTTAGAACTTCCTTTGATTGTAATTGCCCAATTAATCGCTTCATTTTTTTCTATTCCAGAATCAATCATAGCCAAGTGTCCCAAAGCTTCTTCGTGGCTTTTCAACAAAGGTCTTGGAATATATTTCATATTTTCGGCATCTGAACGCATCGCGAAAATTTCTTGCAAATCATTCTCAACTATTCGACGTAGCAAAAGTCGGTCGCTTTCTAAATTTGGAAATGGGTTGAAATTAAGGACTAACATAGTTTTTATTTTTATAAAATTTCAATTGAATATTCTGATTGAAATTGTTCGTTAATTCCAATAATTTGAATGCCTTCTTTTTCTGATAATTCGCCTGAATTTGTAATTGTATCGGCATATCCAAACCACGGTTCTAAACAAACATAAGGCGCTTTTTGTTTGGTCCAAATTCCTAGCGATGGGAAATCTTCAAATTTAATTTTGAGAAATGGAACGTTATTTTCAGTTATCGTTATTGCTTTAGATTCTAATTCTTTAAAAATTAACGCATCATTTTCAAATAAAGAATAGGAGAGTGGCAAACAATTTTCTTCCATTAGTAATGAAATAGTTTTGTTGAAAATCAAATCATTTTCAAGTTGAAAATACACTAGTCTTTCTGATTTCTCAAATACCAATGCATAACTATCAAATTCATTTGGCAATGCAAATGCAGGATGTCCGCCAATTGAAAATGGCATTTCAAAATCATTAGAATTGATAACTTTATAACCAACTTTTAGACTTGATTTTACAAGTGTATAACTTATTTGCAACTCAAATTTAAACGGATAATTCTCCAAGGTTTCTTGGTTGTTTGTAACTGAAAAAACCACATTTTCTGCTGATTTTTCAATAATATTAAATTCCATTTTATTAGCGAATCCGTGACGTAATAAAGAATACGAATTGCCTTTATAGAAGTACTGATTTTCTTTTAAACAGCCAACAATTGGAAATAAAACAGGCGAGTGTTTGCTCCAAAACTCAGGGTTTCCTTCCCAAATATATTCTTTGTTATTGGAATTTTTTAACGAAATTAATTCTGCACCCAATGGGTTTATTACGGCAGTTAAATTGGAATTTGATATTGTTGTTTTCAATGCTATTTATATTTTGTGTAAATGTATTTAAATCTAAGGTAGTGTAACTAAATATTCAATAAATTTTGTTAAAAATAGTCCTATTTCAATAAAAAGTAGCAACTTTGAAATTCGTTTTGTTTCCCGAATGAATTTACATCTCTATTGTGTGTAACATTTATTGAAATGATTCGTTTTAATCAAAATATTTAAATACTTATAAATGAAAAACCATTTTACCAAAGCCCTTTTATTGTTGGCTTTATTTTTCGGAACTTTTGCTGCAATAGCCCAGCAAGCGCCAACTGCAGAAACCAAATCGGTTTCAAATTATAATTATCGAGATGCTTTTGGTCCCAATTTTTATACAAAAAATGGAACTGCAACGCGGTCAGCAAGCGGTCAGCCAGGAGAAAAATATTGGCAAAACAGAGCGGATTATCAATTAACAGCCAACTTGAATGATAAAACAAGTGAAATTATTGGTACCGAAACTTTAACCTATACCAATAATAGTCCAGATAAATTGTCTTTTTTATGGATGAATGTAGATCAAAATCTATTCAAAACGGATTCTCGTGGAAATGCTGTAATTCCTGTAAATGGAAGCCGTAATGGTGCAAGAGGCGAAAAATTTGATGGGGGTCACAAAATTAAATCCGTTAAAATCGTTTCTGTAATTGGTGGAAAAACGGTTGAAAAAGAAGCCAAATTTGAAATCAATGATACCAGAATGAAAATCATTCTTCCTCAAGATTTGAATGCTAACGGTGCTTCTTTGAAAGTTAAAATTGAGTTTTCATACATTTCTCCAAAATACGGTTCCGATAGAACGGGAGTTTTAGATACTAAAAACGGTAAAATTTTCACTATTGCACAATGGTATCCAAGAATGTGTGTTTACGATGATGTAAGAGGTTGGAACACACTTCCCTATCAAGGAGCTGGAGAATTTTATTTAGAATATGGCGATTTTGATGTAACTATTACAGCGCCTTCTAATCACGTTGTAGTTTGTTCCGGGGAATTGGTAA
>JBIIFA010000146.1:0-4858 GCA_044237565.1 Flavobacterium sp. | reverse complement strand
ATTCCAAAAGATTATTTGTGCGCCCCAATTCCAGGAAGGGCTGATTATATTCACTATATCGCTGATTTATTGGCGTCAAGCAACAATGGAATTATTCCTGAAGGTGAAACCGTACAAGGTTTAGACATCGGAATTGGTTCAAATTGTATTTATCCAATCATTGGAAATTCGGTTTATAATTGGAGTTTCGTGGGAACTGACATCGATGAAAATGCCATTCAAAATTGCAAAAAAATCATTGAAAACAATCCGCAATTAATAGATGCTATTAGTTTGCAACTTCAAGTAGAATCCCGTTTTATTTTCAAAAATATAATTACTCAAGAAGATAAATTTGCATTTACAATTTGCAATCCGCCTTTTCATTCTTCCGCAGCAGAAGCAACCAAAAGTTCGTTGCGAAAAGTGAATAATTTAGAACCAAGCAACAAAGATAAAATCACCAAACCGATACTGAATTTTGGTGGCCAAAATGCCGAATTGTGGTGCGAAGGTGGCGAATTGGGTTTCATTACGCAAATGATTTTTGAAAGTGCTAAATATCCGTTGCAGTGCTTTTGGTTCACTACATTGGTGTCCAAAAAAGAAAATCTTTCCAGCTTGTATAAAACTTTAAACAAAGTTAGTGCCGTTGAAGTAAAAACGATTGCTATGGCGCAAGGGCAAAAATCAAGCCGAATTGTAGCGTGGACTTTCTTGAGTGAAGCACAACAAAAAAGTTGGAAATTTTAAGAAGGTATAATTGATTTTTTTGTAAATTTGATAGAAATAAATACATAATGAATACCCCTGAACTTAAAAATATTCTGATTTCTAAAATTTCACAAATTGATGAATACAATCAAGAAATATTAAAAGCTGAAGAAGACATTGCAACCAACAAACTCTATTCTCATAAAAACGTTGAAGAAAAAATTGAAGAATGGAAAAAACGATAGTTTGGACTGAAACCGCTCTAAATCAATTAGAAACTATTTATTTTTATATTCTCGAAAGTTCAAAAAGCGTTTCAATTGCTGACAAAGTGATTCAAAACATTATGGATGCCGTTTCAATTTTAAATAAAAATTCTGAAATATATGAAACCGATGAAATGAAATATTCAAAAGATGATAATTTTAGAGCATTTGAAATTTATAAATATCGAATATCGTATAAAATCACTAGCGATACTATTTATATTCTTAGAGTTCGACTCACCAGTAGAAATCAAAAATTTTATTCATAGTACAAACCAACTTTAAACTTTAAACCTTTTTACCCTTTCCACATTTATCAATGAAATTCCAAGTTGTATCCGATTACCAACCCAAAGGCGACCAACCGCAAGCTATCGAAAAATTAGTTCGAGGGTTAAACGATGGCGAACAATTCCAAACTTTATTAGGAGTTACGGGTTCTGGTAAGACATTTACCGTTGCCAATGTTATTGAAGAAGTGCAAAGACCAACCTTGGTTTTAGCACACAACAAAACATTAGCAGCACAATTATATTCAGAATTCAAGCAGTTTTTCCCTAATAATGCGGTGGAATATTTCGTTTCCTATTACGATTATTACCAACCCGAAGCCTTTATGCCGGTCACGGGAGTTTTCATTGAAAAGGATTTATCTATCAATGAAGAGTTGGAAAAAATGCGTTTGAGCACCACTGCTTCCCTACTTTCTGGGCGGCGAGATATATTGGTTGTGGCGTCGGTTTCGTGTTTGTACGGTATTGGAAATCCTGTAGAATTTCAGAAAAATGTAATTGCAATTGAGAAAGACCAAGTTATTTCTCGCACCAAATTCCTTCATACTTTAGTGCAAAGTTTGTATTCAAGAACTGAAGCCGATTTTACACCTGGAAATTTCAGAATCAAAGGCGATACGGTGGAAGTTTATCCAAGTTATGCTGATGATGCCTTTAGAATTCACTTCTTTGGTGATGAAATTGAAGAAATTGAAAGTTTTGATATTAAAACGTCGCAAGTTGTCGAGAAATTTGAAAAACTGACGATTTACCCCGCAAATATGTTTGTGACTTCGCCCGATGTATTGCAAAATGCCATTTGGGAAATCCAACAAGATTTGGTGAAACAAGTCGATTATTTTAAAGAAATTGGCAAACATTTGGAAGCAAAACGTTTGGAAGAACGCACGAATTTTGATTTAGAAATGATTCGTGAACTCGGATATTGCTCAGGAATTGAGAATTATTCTCGTTATTTAGACGGACGATTGGCAGGAACACGCCCATTTTGTTTGTTGGATTATTTCCCTAAAGATTTCCTGATGGTTGTCGATGAAAGTCACGTAACGCTTTCGCAAGTTCACGCGATGTATGGCGGCGATAGAAGTCGAAAAGTGAATTTGGTTGATTATGGTTTCCGACTTCCCGCCGCAATGGACAACCGCCCATTGAAATTTGAAGAGTTTGAAGCGATGCAAAACCAAGTCATTTATGTTTCGGCAACCCCTGCCGATTACGAATTGCAACGCTGTGATGGTGTTTATGTGGAGCAAGTTATTCGCCCAACAGGCTTGCTGGATCCTATCATTGAAGTGCGTCCAAGTCTGAATCAGATTGACGATTTGATCGAAGAAATTCAGTTGCGTTGCGAGTTGGACGAACGGGTTTTGGTAACCACATTAACGAAAAGAATGGCAGAGGAATTGGCTAAATATTTAACGAAAGTCAGTATTCGTTGTCGTTATATACATTCTGATGTAGATACGTTAGAGCGAATTGAAATCATGCAAGATTTACGAAAAGGTATTTTTGATGTCTTAATTGGTGTGAATTTACTTCGTGAAGGCTTGGATTTACCTGAAGTTTCCTTAGTTGCTATTTTGGATGCCGACAAAGAAGGATTTCTACGAAGTCACCGTTCTTTGACGCAAACCATTGGTCGTGCGGCAAGAAATCTGAATGGAAAAGCCATTATGTATGCCGATAAAATCACGGCAAGTATGCAAAAAACCATCGATGAAACCAATTACCGACGTACGAAACAAATTAATTTCAATACTGAAAACAATCAAATTCCTCAGGCATTGAACAAGAAAATTGACAGCGCCTTCACCAAAAATCCATTGGTAGAATTTGAATTGGGACACACTATGAATTTCGCTGCCGAGCCCATCCCTGAATATTTATCGAAGCCTGAAATCGAAAAGCGCATCCGTGAAAACCGAAAAGCGATGGAAAAAGCCGCTAAAGATTTAGATTTTATGCAAGCCGCAAAATTAAGGGATGTCATCAAGAAATTGCAAGAGCAATTGGCATAGACTACAAATGAAACCTGGTATGAATGTCAAAACCGCATTACTTTATTCTACTATTTAAAGCGTATTTAAAAACGTATTAAAATAAGATACTGGTTTCAAATCCAACAATTTTTCTCGGTGTTGCGCTAAAAAAGAATAATCTAAAGTATCTACATTATCAATCGTTTTGTACACTTCTGGAAGTTCTCCTTGTGGTTTCTTAAATACAAAACCCAAACCGTGATCGGTATTTAAAACAAAAGCTGAAAGTTCTGGGTGGTTCTTTTTGATGTAAACAATTGTTTTCCAAACATCACCATTCCAAATGTTTTTCCAATCTTTATGGCTTTCTAAATCTGCACGAGCATCATCAATAGAATTGGCTGGATAAGCCGCTAATTCATCTAAAGGATTGCAATCGTGCAAAACAATAACGCCATTATTATCAAGGTGTTTCAGAGTATTTAAAGTGTCATTTAGAGATTGTCCGTAGGTATGAAGTCCGTCAATAAATGCCAAATCAAGAATATTAGCTTCTAAAAGTGCCGTATTTTCTTCAAAAAAAGTATCGCTTGTCACTTCAAAATAATCATTTTTAAGCGTGTGAGGATTTAAAATACACGCTCTTACTTTTTTCCATAAACTAAAATTAAAGAATGGATCTACACCAAAACGTTTTTTTGTACCAACAATATTAAACAGGCATTTACCTCTGTTAACGCCTATTTCTAGGTAATTTTTTACGTCTTTTTTCTTAATCAGTGTATTTAAAACTTCAATTCTTGTCATCTTTATAAGTAATTTGATAGCTATTATTTTCAGAGCGCTAATTTATAATAAATAGTTACACAAATAAACATTGGCACAGATTATTTACTTATAATCTACTATTAGAGCGGCATTATAATTATATTTGCAAAAATGTTTAATAATGAAAATGACAAATAACGATATCCTGAAAAAACTTCGAGTAGCATTGATGCTTCGGGATGACCAAATAGTAGAAATTTTAGAATTGGTAGATTTTAGAATTACAAAATCAGAATTGGGTGCTTTTTTCCGTGCCGAAGACCACGAAAATTATATGGAGTGTGGCGACCAAGTGTTGCGTAATTTTTTAAACGCTTTGGTGTTGCACTTGCGAGGAACCAAAGAAAATCCTAAAAATCCTTCTGATGTTTTGAACAAAAACAAAACGGAAGTGAAATCGGGAAATCACGATGAGGAAAAATCAAGAGGTGACCAAAGTCCAGCGAAAAATCCTGTTGCGAAGAAACCCTTTAAAAAACAAAATTCAAACCGAGCAACACCAAAAATTCAGGTTGTAGAAAACGTTCGATTTAAAAACGGTAAAAACAAAAAATCCTAATCTTTCGATTAGGATTTTTTTATAATTTGAACGAAATATATAATTAAGAAAGCGCCGCTTTTACTTGGTCAGCAGCTTCTTGAAATTCAACAGCTGATAAAATTGGCATTCCAGAATTGTCAATTAATTCTTTTGCGATAACGGCGTTGGTACCTTGCAAACGAACAATGATTGGTACTTTAATAGCGTCTCCCATGTTTTTGTAGGCATCTACAACACCTTGAGCAACTCTATCGCAAC
>JBIIFA010000036.1:0-13514 GCA_044237565.1 Flavobacterium sp. | reverse complement strand
CCCAATCAACGCCTTGAAATTGGCTCCAGCCAAAAGGCAAAACCATTATAAATCCAAATAAATAAATCCATTTTACAAAAGTAAAAGCATTGTATTTATCCATTAATTTCTTTACAATTACGAGGTAAAAACCATAAGAAATAGCATTGACTAAAACCAAAAAATTCCCTAAACTTGCCGATGAAGTCTCGCCAACAGATTTTCCATAAAGGATCAAAAAAGAAGTGCCAAATAATCCCAAAAAGATTCCGAAAACTTTCCTTTTGCGTATTTTTTCCTTGATAATTATAGCAGATAAAACCAAAACTATTAACGGCGTACACACCATAATTACGGCTGCAGAAATGGGTGAAGTCAAGCTCAATCCTTTAAAAAAGGAAAGCATATTTAAGGCAACGCCAAAAAAAGCACACGCAATAATACGAGGAAAATCATTGGTTGCAATTTTTTCAATGGTTCCTATTTTCAATAAGCACATTACAAGCCAAACTGCCCAAAACAAAAGTACAGAGCCGCCCACTCGCAACAAAATAAATCCGTAAGCATCAATGTATTTAGGCATCACATCTTTCGCAATAGTGAAAGTTACGCCATAAATTATAGAGACAATCGTTGCACCAATTAAGGCAATATTTCTTTTAGACATTATTTAAAGCTTTCATTACCTGAAGCATATTTTGCTGGCTGTTGCCAATATAAACGCCACCATTTATCACAAAAACGGGGCGACTTAAAAACGTGTAATGTTCTAAAATTAATTTTTTATAATCGGCTTCCGCCAGTGCTTTGTTTTTTAAATCCATCGATTTATACAAAACGGCTTTTTTGCTGAATAGTGCTTCGTAACTTCCTGAAAGTTTATACATTTCTTCCAATTCTTCTTCCGTAATTGGGTTTTGCTTGATATCTCGAAAAACCAAATCATTTCCTTTTGGTAGCGTTTTTATAATTTTGCGACACGTGTCACACGAAGCCAAGTAATATATTTTGTTCATTATGAATAGCAATTAATATTTTTACAAAGGAAATTCATTTGACACTGAAAAAGACTATTTTTATAAAAAATTTCAAGATGCACCAAACATTTGCAATTACCAAAAACAGTAGAAAATCGCTTTCTCATTTTCTTAACACTACTTCCTTGGAGAAGCTCAATAAAATTCCCGAAGGATTCAACAACAATATCATTTGGAACATTGCACATATTGTTGTTGTTCAACAGATGTTAGTCTACAAACTTTCAGGTTTGCCAATGTTGGTTTCTGATGAAATGGTTGCTAAATACATGCGAGGAACCAAACCATTAAATGACGTCACACAATCTGAAATTGAATTAATCCAGTCGGTATTATTTGAAACCATCAACAAAACAGAAGAGGATTATAATATTGGAATATTTCAAAATTTTCAAGAATTTACTTCTTTATCAGGTTTCACAATGAGAAACATTGAAGACGCTTTGGCTTTTAATTATTACCATGAGGCAGTTCATACTGGCATGATTATGTCAATCATGAAATTTGTATAACAACTGAATCCTTTTATTAGGTTCTAAATTTTCACTAATCTTTGTGAATTCAAATTCGCATTAAAAAACTTATCTTATTATCTTTACAAAAAAATATTGCTATGAAATTTAATACCAAAACCATACATGGTGGACAACACCACGATTCTGCAACTGGAGCTGTAATGCCACCAGTATACCAAACTTCAACCTTTGTACAAACAAGTCCTGGTCAACCATTGAATCCAGATTACGAATACAGTCGTGCTGCAAATCCAACACGTTCTGCATTGGAAAATGCTTTGGCAAGTATTGAAAATGGAACACGTGGATTAGCGTTTTCATCAGGATTGGCAGCAACGGATTGTCTTTTGCGTTCGTTTAAATCGGGTGATGAAATTATTGCAATGGACGATTTGTATGGCGGAACATATAGAATGTTTACCCGCATTTATAAAGATTCTGGAATCAAATTTCATTTTGTTGATATGAATGATATTGAAAAATTCAAATCATTAATCAATGAAAACACCAAATTGGTTTGGGTAGAAACGCCAACAAATCCTTTGATGAAATTAGCAGATATTCAAGAAATAGCGAAAATTACAAAAGAAAAAAAGATACTTTTTGCAGTTGACAACACATTTGCAACACCATATTTACAAAAACCTTTGGATTTAGGGGCTGATATTGTTATGCATTCAGCCACAAAATATCTTGGGGGACATTCTGATGTAATTGCAGGGGCATTAATTGTGAAAGATGAAGTGCTGGGTAATCAGTTGCATTTTCAGCAATTTGCTACGGGCGCGACATTGGGACCGATGGACAGTTTTTTGGTTTTACGAGGCATTAAAACACTACATTTAAGAGTTCAAAGACACTGCGAAAATGGAAGAAAAGTGGTTGAATTCTTAAACAATCACTCAAAAATAAAAACGGTTTATTATCCTGGTTTACCAAGCCATCCATATCATGAAATTGCAAAAAAACAAATGAGCGGTTTTGGGGGAATGGTTTCATTCACTTTTGTTTCGGGCAAAAAAGAAGATTCTATCACTTTTCTTGAAAAACTAAAAGTATTTACTTTGGCAGAATCTCTTGGGGGAGTGGAATCGTTGGCGAATCACCCAGCATTAATGACACATGCCTCTATTCCGGAAGACAAGCGAAAAGAAGTTGGAATTACAGATGATTTGGTGCGTTTGAGTGTTGGAATTGAAGATATTGAAGATTTAATTGAAGATCTAAAACAAGCATTGGCGTAACTGTTAAATTTTATAATTAAAATAGGTACTATTTATTTAAAATCTGATTTACAATATGTCATAGAAATGCTAATTAGCTCAAGAATAAAATAAGCATATCATCGAAAAAGTTGAATTAAATTCACGTATTTTCAATATATCTTAATAAATAGATAATTCTATTGATAAATAAAAATAAAATAAGCCATTAATTGTTTATAATGTATATTTGTACTCAGTTACGAAAACGTTTTCTTAAACCGTTAAATAAATCAATAGTATGTCAGAAAGTATCAAATCTTTTGTAGAAGCAGTGGCGAGAAGAAATCCAAATGAGCCCGAATTCATGCAGGCAGTTCACGAGGTTGCTGAAACAGTAATTCCGTTTATTGAGGAAAATAAAAAATACCAAAACAAAATGCTTTTGGAAAGAATGGTTGAATCCGAGCGAATCATCACTTTCCGAATTGTTTGGATGAATGATAAAGGAGAAACCCAAGTAAATAGAGGGTATAGAATTCAAATGAATTCAGCAATCGGACCTTACAAAGGGGGAATTCGTTTTCATCCATCTGTAAATTTAAGCATCTTGAAATTCTTAGCTTTCGAGCAAACATTTAAAAATAGCTTGACTACATTGCCAATGGGCGGTGGAAAAGGAGGAGCGGATTTTGATCCGAAAGGGAAATCAGACAATGAAGTAATGCGTTTTTGTCAAGCCTTCATGACCGAATTATCTAAACATATCGGAGGAAATACAGACGTTCCCGCTGGAGATATTGGTGTTGGAGGAAGAGAAGTTGGCTACATGTTTGGTCAATATAAAAGATTAAGAAATGAGTTTACAGGGGTTTTAACAGGAAAAGGAATTTCTTTCGGAGGGTCATTAATCCGACCTGAAGCAACTGGATATGGCGATGTTTATTTTGCACAAAGCATGTTAAAAACCAAAGGAGAAAGTTTTACTGGTAAAATAGTAGTTGTTTCTGGTTCTGGAAATGTAGCACAATACGCTGCCGAAAAAGCAACCCAATTAGGAGGAAAAGTAGTTACAATGTCGGATTCTTCAGGATATATTCATGATGCTGACGGAATTGACGCTACAAAATTGGCTTTCATTATGGAAATTAAAAATGAACTTCGTGGAAGAATTAGCGACTATTTGACTAAATATCCAACTGCGAAATTTGTAGCTGGAAAACGTCCTTGGGAAGTAAAATGTGAGGTAGCTTTGCCTTGTGCAACTCAAAATGAATTGAACGAAGAAGAAGCAAAAAGCCTTGTTGCAAACGGATGTATCTGTGTTGCTGAAGGAGCAAATATGCCAACAACGCCAGAAGCTGTAATTGTTTTTCAAAATGCAAAAATATTATTTGCACCAGGAAAAGCTTCAAATGCTGGTGGAGTAGCAACTTCTGGATTGGAAATGTCTCAGAATTCATTGAGATTAAGCTGGACTTCAGAAGAAGTTGATGAAAGATTAAAAAATATTATGCTTGCCATTCATGCTTCTTGTGTTAAATATGGTACTGAAGCAAACGGTTATGTTGACTATGTTAAAGGTGCAAATATAGCTGGATTTGTGAAAGTCGCTGACGCAATGTTGGCTCAAGGTGTAGTATAATATAAACAATATTAGTTCCAAATGCCCTGCAAATATGTAGGGCATTTTTTTTGTTTGTATATGAAAATCAAAATAATTCCGTTTTATAGTATATTTGTCTTTTAACACAATTGAAAATGAAATATTTCTTCGCCTCCCTGTTGTCCTCTTTATTACTTCAAATTGGCTATTCTCAAAATAGTCAGTTGTGGAAAGGTTATTTTTCTTACAAGGAAATCAAAGACATTTCACAATCTCCAACTTCTTTTTTTGCAGCCGCAGAAAATGCATTGTTCTCTAAAAATTTAACGACAAATACATTAAAAACAACCAATACAATTGACGGACTTTCTGGCCAAACAATAACAGCCATGTATCATAGCGCCACGTTTAACAAAACGATAATTGGTTATGAAAATGGATTGATAATCATAGTAAACGAAGCAGATGGCTCGATGATAAATATTGTTGATATTATTACAAATGGGGTTAATCAAAATTTAAAAAGGGTCAACCATTTCATGGAAAATAGCGGAATTATTTATGTTTCATGTGATTTCGGAATTGTTCAATATAATTTAGCGACTTCTGGATTTGGGGACACCTACAGGATTGGAGATTTAGGATCAGAAATCAAAACATACCAAACAGCCATTTTCAATGGTTCTATTTATGCCGCAACTGAATTCGGGATTAGAAGGGCCACACTTGCAAATCCTAACTTGAATGATTACAATCAATGGTCACAGTTAACGAATGGCACTTTTTTAGGAATTCAAACCTTCGGAACAGAATTAATCGTGTCTTCAAATTGGGGACAAATTTTTAAATATAATGGAACTGGATTTGTGCCCTTCACGTCACTTCCTTTGGTCGCAAAAGATTTGAGAGTAAGCGGGAATTATTTATTGGTTGCAACCGAATCAAGTATATCTATTTACAACCAAAATTTAAGTTTAATATTGCAAATAAATAGTAACCAAATCCCTGATATTTCTCCAAAATTTACTCGTGTAACACTTATTAATAGTACTATTTATATAGGAACTTTGGAAGATGGAATCCTAACCACTACAATTACAGATCCGACAATTTTTACATTTTTAAGCCCTGATGGTCCTTCAAGAAATGCGCTTTTTGCAATTAATGCTTCATCCCAAAATGTTTGGGCAGTTTACGGTGGATATTCTGCAGATTACAATCCTTACACGTATGATTCTAATGGTTTAAGCAACACCTATGGATTTAGTAAATATTCAGAAAAAGGTTGGTTAAATACACCTTATTCGGCTTCTTTAGGAGCCAAAGCGCTTTCTAAAATTACAGTAAATCCCAGTAATACGAATCAGGTTTTTATAAGTTCTTTTTTTTCAGGATTATTAAAGGTTGAGAATGACGTGCCTGTTATTTTATACGATGAAAGTAATAGTACCTTAGAATCGTTGGTTTTAAATCCACCAAATCCAAATTATAAAGATATTCGTATTAATGGAGCAGCATTCGACAAATCAGGGAATTTATGGGTTGGAAATGGCTGGTCAAAAAACGGCTTAAAAAAATTAACCCCACAAGGAGCTTGGTCAAGTGTAAATATAGAGCCCATTTCCCAGCGGTATTACGAAGACAGTTATGGCGAAGTTGTTGTAGATAAAAATGGAACCAAATGGATGGCGTCTAGTTATGATGGTGTGATTGGATACAATGAAGTTGGGAATGTTTTTAAAAAAATATCCTTGGGAGCTGATTTAGGGAATCTTCCTGTTGTAGACGCTCGAGTAGTTGCAATTGATAATAGGAATCAGTTGTGGATTGGAACGATAAGTGGTTTGAGGGTGCTTTCAAGTGTTGACCGCTTTTTGACCGATGCGCAATTAACTTCAAATGCTGTAATAATATTAGAAAATGGATTGGCTCAAGAATTATTATACGAACAATTCATCACCGATATTGTTGTAGATGGAGCCAATAATAAATGGGTAGGGACCGCAGATTCAGGAGTATTTCAATTTTCCTCTGATGGACAAGAAACCCTGCAAAGATTCACAAGCAGCAATTCTCCTTTGCCAAGCAATGGAATAAATGATATTGATATCAATCCAACTACTGGTGAAGTTTTTTTTGCAACCGATAGGGGAATGGTTTCTTTTAAAGGGACTGCAACTACAGCGAGTTCCGATTTAAGTAATGTGAATGTGTATCCAAATCCAGTACGCCCTGAGTTTGAAAGCACCTTAAAAATTAGCGGTCTCTTGAATAAATGCACTGTAAAAATAACCGATATCGAAGGAAATTTAGTTTATGAAGAAATTTCAGAAGGCGGAACTATCGAATGGGATACAAAAGCATTTGGAAAATACAAAGTAGCCTCGGGTGTCTATATGATTTTTATTTCTGCACAAGATGGCTTAGAAACCAAAGTTAAAAAAGTAATGATAATTAGATAATTTGTTTTTGGTTTGAGTCATTTTGTCCCCGCAATCTGCAACTTTAAACTTTAAGCTTTAGACAAAAAAATGTTAGTTAAAACCAAAGCCATTGTCATTTCTTCCCTAAAATATCAGGAAAAAAGCTTAATCGTAAAATGCTTTACACTTTCTGATGGCTTAAAATCATACTTTGTCAGAGATGCGTTTTCTTCAAGGAAATCCAACCAAAAAATCGCCTATTTTCAACCCTTTTCCATTCTTGAAATCGAAGCTGTTCATAAAAATAAAGGCACTTTGGAAAACTTCAAAGAAATTAAATTGGCAATCCCGTTTCAAACCATACATAATTCGGTAACTAAAAGCACCATTGTTTTATTTTTATCAGAAATGATGCATTATTCCATTCATGAGGAAGAAGAAAATGAAGCCTTATTTACCTTCTTAGAAACAGCATTATTGTGGTTGGATGCGCACGATGAAATAGCAAACTTCCATCTTATTTTTCTTTTAGAAGCTACAAAATATTTAGGATTTTATCCGGATACTACTAATATTGATTTGCCTTATTTCGAAATGACCGAGGGGATTTTTACGCCATTCAATGCGATAAGTTCCTTGTCCAATCATGAAACACAACTTTTCAAGAAGTTACTAGAGCTAAAATTTGAAAGTGACTTAAAAACCTTTCATGTTATTGAGAGACAAATTCTATTAAAAATTCTGATTGATTATTATAGTTTTCATTTAGAAGGCTTTAGAAAACCAAAATCCTTGGATGTTTTGAAGGAAGTTTTTTCGTAGACAGATTTTGAGTTGTTAGATTAATAAAAAAATTAAACTCTTCAAAACCTATATTTGAGTTGTTTTCAGTGAAGATTCACTACTTTTGTATCAAATTCTTAAAATGAAGCAACTCGTAGTTTTGTTTTTATTTCTGTCACTTTCAATTCAAGCACAATTCCAGATTAATGGAATTGTAAAGGACGCTTCAACCAGTATTCCGTTGCCATTTGCCAACATTTCTTCGCCACTTGGCGCAAATACAATTTCTGATGCAGATGGAAAATTCGCGCTTCAAAGCACTCAATTTTTATCAGAAATCACGGTTTCCTTCATTGGCTACAGCCCCAAAAAAATTGCAATAGAAACTAACAAAACCTATTATCAGATTTTTATTTCTCAAGCCGCAAATGATTTAAATGAAGTTGTAATTAGCAATAAAAACCCTGCAAATTCAATTATCAGAAACGTAATTAAGTTTGAAAGATCAAATAATCCCCAAAAAAAACTTAAAAGTTTTCAGTTTAAAGCCTACAATAAATTGATTGTTACTGCCAATCCAGATTCTATAAATGGAAGAATTGATTCCGTTTATATTGAGAAAAACAACAAAAAGCAACTTTCAAATATCGATTCTTCTGATTTTAAATTCAAAAAAATAATCAGCAAACAACATTTGTTTCAAACGGAAAAAGTATCTCAATTTCAATTTAATGAAAACGGATTAAAAGAAACCGTTTTAGCTACAAAAATGGCAGGTTTCAAACAACCAATTTATGAAATATTAGCGTTTAATCTTCAGTCATTTTCAATTTATGACAAACAATATGAACTTTTTGAAACCCGATATATTAGTCCAATTTCCAAAGAGGGTTTATCAAATTATAATTACAAAATATTAGATACCGTATCAATTGAGGGAAGAAATACATTGATGATTTATTTCAAAAATAAAAAAAGAAAAAATGCTGCGGGATTAGAAGGCGTGCTTTATATCGACCAAAATAATTATGCTGTTGCTAAAGCAATTATGCGAATTAAAGGAGTTTTAGACATTACTGGAACGCACGATTTGACCTATATTTCTAAAGAAAATATTTGGTTCCCAAAAGCCAAAATATTCAAAATATTAAAAGGAAAAAATGACGATGATATTAAAATTTTAGGCGGAACAATTCAGTTTGAAGCCGACAACAAAGACTTTAAATCGAGAGAAAAAGTAGCTTCAGATTTCACCTATTTATTATCGGAAACCTATTGCTCAGAATTTGATTTTAATACTCCAATAAAAATCAAAAAATCATTCATTGCAATTGACATTAAAGACGATGCCGCAAACAAAAACGAAGCTTTTTGGAATACGTATCGAAAAGACAGTTTGGACAATAGAAGTCAAAAAACATATAGTGTTTTAGATAGTATTTCAGTAAAAAACCGAATTGAAAGCAGGTTGCGTTTTGGTCGAAAAATCATAAACGGCTATGTTCCTTTAGGGCCAATTGACTTAGATTTACGGTATTTATTGAGTTACAATAACTATGAAGGTTTTCGAGTTGGAACAGGTGGAGTTACAAGCGAAAAATTCTCAAGAAAATTCAGAATGGAAGGGTATTCGGCTTATGGAACAAAAGACGGAAATTTCAAATATAATTTGGGTGCAGCAACACGATTGGGAAAATTCTCGAACACTTGGATTGGTGGTTCCTATACCGATGACGTAAGTGAAATTGCCCACACCGTTTTTGCTATTGACAAACGAGTTTTTAAATTATATGATCCGAGACCAATAAATGTAAGTACTTTTTATAGTTATCAAATGTGGAAAGGGTTTATAGAAACCAAAATTATTCCTAAAACGGAAAGTGTTTGGCAACTTTCACACACTGTAATCGAGCCTCAATTTGATTATGTTTTCAATGCAAATGACAGATTATACACTGCATTCAAAATGACTACGGCAATGGTTTCTTTGCAATGGAATCCGTTTAGCGAATACATGCAAACACCAATTGGCCGATTAGAAATTGAAAAAAGATTTCCAAAATTCACTTTTCAATTCACGCAATCGTTGCCAAGAATTTTAGAAAACGATTTTAATTTCAGTAAAATTGATTTCCGAATGCTGTATGAAAAAAAATATATAAACGGTCAAAAATCCGAGGTTTTATTGGAAGGCGGGTACGCTTTTGGCGATGTTCCATTGACACATTTGTACAATACATCTCCGAATAACTTAACGAAAGATAGAATCCAACAACGGATTACAATTTCTGGAAGAAACAGTTTTGAAACGATGTTTTTCAACGAGTTTTTCTCAAATAAATTTGCTTCCCTTCAATTAAAACATGGTTCAAAAAGAATCACATTATTCAAAAAAGTAAAGCCATCGTTGGTATTTGTAACAAGAATGGCGTGGGGAAATTTAGACCTTCCCGAACATCACGTTGGGATTAATTATAAAACACTAAACAAGGGGTTTTTCGAGTCAGGAATTGAACTAAATCAGATTTACAAAGGTCTTGGGCTAACCGGTTTTTATAGATACGGACCAAATCAATTGCCTCGATTTGAAGATAATATCGCCGTAAAATTAAGTTTTGTATTGGATTTAGGATTGTAAATATTAAGGTTTTACAATCAAAACAGAAGGTATATCACTCAACCAATCGCTTTGAGAATCAACCAATTTTTTCCAACTTTCAAGGCTAATTATCATTAAATCGTGTCTGCTCAAGAATTCCTTTTCGATGGTTTTATCATTCAATAAAGACATATTACTCGGGTATTTATTTTCTAGAGAATCAACTGCATTTTCAATAATAAAATTATTTTTAATGTGTCCATTGCAATCTAATACAGCAATTTTAGCGTCATTATTATAAATTAATTTTTGGGCATAATCCAATAAAAATCCGTCTTCTACCCCAAAAACAGGAATAAAAACCTGATTTATTTCTTGAAGATTTTTGTTAATTAATATTCCAAGGGGCATTTTCGTTTTAGAAATTATTTGACGTGTTCGTTCATCAAATGGTGAATTTTCAAACAACCCTTCTTTTCCAGTAAACTTATCAATTAAACGATCAGGATTTATAATTCTTGTTGTAAATCCTAATACTTTTCCTAATAGTGTTCCTTCGAAAATTGATTTCCCAAGACCAACGAGCAATAAGTCGTATTCCCCTTGATTGGCAATATCAACAATATCACTTTCTATATCAACGGTTGCTTTAAAAACGGTTGATATTTTTTGGTCTAAAATTTTTGATTCGTTAATAATTGGAAGGAAACTATCGGTTTCATATTCATCCATATTATAGGAATGCATTTCGTCGCTCAAAATCATGTGCATTGCGGTAATATTTGCGTTTTCTTTTTGCTTTTTTACCAAACTGCTTGCTAATCTCAACAGTGATTTCCCTTTTTCATTATTGCCAAAGAACAATAAAATTTTGTATTTGCTATTACTTGTGATTTCTTCTGGCACAAAACTGTCCTTAGTTTTGAAAGCCCAATTGATAATATCTAAAGCTGGCCCAGTCATAAAAGTAGTTACCAACGCCATAATAACCATCATTGTAAAAACTTCAGGCGTTATTACTTTTAAGTCCAAACCAATGTTCAATACTACCAATTCCATTAGTCCGCGAGTATTCATCAATGCCCCAATTGTAAGGCTGTCTCTCCAATTTTGACCTACAAATTTTGCTGCCAAGGCACTTCCAAAAAACTTTCCTACAACGGCTACAAGAATAATAAAACCTGTAACTTTCCACATGTAGGGGTCATTTATTAATCCAATTTCTGTTCGTAAACCTGTAAAAACAAAAAACAATGGCAATAATAATATCACCGAAACATCTTCTACTTTTTCAATAAAGATGGTTCTGAATTTTGAAATATCTGGCATAATTACTCCCGTCATAAAAGCGCCAAATAGTGCGTGAATTCCAATTATATTTGTTGCATAAGATGAAAGAATTAAGGTCAAGAAAAATATCGCAACAACTGGTTTGCTTAAATTTTCACTTTTTGCATATAAATCACCGACTCTTTTCAGAAATGGTTTTACGATAAATAGCATTACAATTACATATAAAAAAGCAAGCGCAATTACATACAACGCACTTTCAAAAGTTCCTGCTTTTACAATTGCAATTACAACAGCAAGCAAACACCAAGCGGTAATATCGTCAGCAGCAGCACACGTAATTACAATGGCACCTAATCTTGTTTTATGAATTCCGCGTTCTTGAACAATTCTTGCTAAAACTGGAAATGCAGTAATACTCATCGCAATTCCCATGAATAAACTGAATGATAAAAACGGAATTCCTTCGGGCGCAAAAGATTTGTATACAAAAAATGCCAATCCAATTCCTAGGGCAAACGGAATAACAATACTGGCGTGACTAATCACAACTGCCTCATTGGCTTTATTTTTTAAAACTTTTAAATCCAATTCCATTCCGATGACAAACATAAAAAGGATTAGTCCAATTTGACTTAAAAACTGAAGGTTTCCTAGTGATTGGATTGGGAATAGTGCCAATGAAAATTCGGGGAAGTACATTCCCAATAAGGAAGGTCCAAGAAAAATACCTGCTATTATCTCACCAATTACCGATGGTTGGCCAATTTTTCTAAAAATCCAACCGAAAAAACGAGCAACAATAATAATGGTGATAATTTGGGCCAATAAAATTGCTAAAGGATCTTCAAAATTGAGAACCATCGACGAAATAAAATCGTTCCAATGGTTGTTGGGGGTAATTACTGCTGTTGCTGTTTTTACAGTTTCTAAAACCTTTCCTTTCGTTATAATCCAATAGATTAATGCTGAGAAACCGCCAGTTACGCTAAAATAAAAAAAGGTATTTTTATAGTTTTTCATAGATTATTAAGCGGTTTTAAAAAGATTCGAAGCGCAAAGATTCAAAAATCAAATATAGGAATTATTATAATTCATAAATGATTACGCAAATATAAAATTGGAATTTATTTAATAACAATTATTTCAATAAAAATTAATGATAATTGAAATGATTTTTATTCGTTTTAATTACCTTTGCACGCATTTAATACGTTTATGAAAAAGACATTAAGAGTAGGTTTTTGGGAATTTATAGCTCGATTAATTCTTACTTATAGAATCACAATATTGGTTGTTATCGTAGCCATTACTATTTTCCTTGGTTTGCAATGGAAAAACCTAAGTATGACATACACAGAAGCGAACTTACTTCCAAAAAAACACATTGTAAACAGACAATACGACGAATTTCTATCTAAATTTGGTGAAGAAGGAAATCTAATCGTTATTGGTTTCAAAGACCCTAAGTTTTTCACTCCAAAAGCTTTTGCCGCTTGGAATGAATTAATGACTGGACTAAAAAACTCTAAAGAAATTGAATTGGTTGTTTCTTTGAACGATTTAAAGAAATTACAAAAAGATACATTGGTAGAAAAATTTGAATTGGTTCCGCTTATCAATCAAAATCAAACTTCAAATCCAGCCTATTTACAAAAAATAAAATCAGAACTTTTTAATAATTTACCCTTTTACGAAGGACTTTTATTTAATAAAAAATCAGGGAGTATTCGTTCGGCAATTTACTTGAAAAAAGCAATCGTAAATACCGCAGAAAGAAAAACATTTATCCTTGAAAATCTTATTCCTAAAATCGATAAGTTTGAAAAAGCCACTGGAATAGACCTTCGTGTTTCAGGAATGCCGTACATTAGAACCATCAATGCCGATAATATGAAAGGCGAAATCGGACTTTTTATCAGTGCTGCTTTGCTAATAACGTCCTTGATTTTCTTCCTGTTTTTCCGTTCCTACAGAGCGACTTTTATCTCCATTTTTATATTGCTTTTTGGTGTAATGTGGTCTTTCGGAACCTTAGGATTATTTCATTACAGAATCACAATTCTAACGGCAATTATCC
>JBIIFA010000168.1:0-4356 GCA_044237565.1 Flavobacterium sp. | reverse complement strand
CCAGCTTTAATGTTGTGTGACATTTTGTGTTGTTTAAAAGTTAAAGAGTGCAAAATTAATAATTTATAAAATTAGAATGGATAATTAATTCCAATATTTACAACTGAATGTGAAAAATTATAATCACGAAACCATCTTTTTCTTTCTTCTTCAGCTGGATTATAGGTTTTAAAACCAAAATCCAAACGAATTACGAAAAAATTAAAATCATATCGAAGACCAAATCCCGAACCGATTGCGCTATTTTTTAAAGAATTGAAGTTTTTAAATACCGCTTTTTCATCGTCGACATTGTCCAATACATTCCAAATGTTTCCGGCATCTACAAATAGCGCCCCATTTAATTTACCAATCATATTAAATCGGAGTTCTGCACTAAACGCCAATTTTAAATTTGCTTCATTAAAATCATTTATCCCTCCGCTTGCTCCAGGTCCTAATCCGTAGGACTGCCAACCCCTATTGTCATTTGTTCCACCAGCAAAATAACTCCTTGTGAATGGAATATCATCAGAATTTCCGTAAGGAATAGCAATTCCAACAAAGCTTCTAATGGCTAAAATTCTTTTTCGATGCAGATCCCATAATTTAATAAATTCCCCTTCTACTTTTAGGTATTGAGAATATTGAACTTCAAAAAATTTACTATTTTCATCTTGATTTTTCAATTGTTTTGATGCGCGAGCAAGAAGTGATAATAGGTTTCCAGCCGATTCTACTTTTCCTCTAAAAATCATAAAATCATTGTCGTTTTGATCTTTTTTTGTGGTTTCAGAATAATTGTAACTTGTTGAAACAATCAAATCATTTTCTGTTAAACGATTTCTTCGCTCCTCAATACTTCGGATGGTTTTGTAATCAGCAGCGCTCGGAATCACAGTTGGATTTACTCCCAAAACATCATTTGTAAATCCAAGGGTTCCATTTTCAATAATTAAGTTATTATTACTATTAAAATAAGATGGATTCACGGCATAAATTGGATTTTGTGCCAATGTATTTAATGCAGTATAAGAAGATTTATAAATATTAAAGTAATTGCCAGTATTTACATTTTTCACAAATTGCACATTTAACAATTCAAAACGGGCTTTAATATTTTGCTTCGGATTCCAATTATAGTTTATGGAACTCGTGAAATTTTGCTTGTCTAAACCAATATTTTCCTGTTTGGAATATCCGATGGCAAAACTCGTAAAAGGCAACATGCTTTTTGGAACGATTCTATCGGTTTTTATAGGGATCAACAATCTCGGAAAGTGCAATTTCATGTCTACCCCATATTCAGAAACATTGAAAAAGTTATTTTTGATATTTGCAACTTCTTTTGAAGATCCAATGTTTCCTCGTGCCGCAATTTCTAGTGTTTCAGCACCACGAAAAATATTTCGGATTGAAACGGATGGGCTCCACAATATACCAATATCTTGAATTGCAGAATGAGTGAAGTCAAATGTATTTGATAAGCTTAATTTTTTCCTTGGCGATAAATAAATATTGGCAATAAGCGAATTTGCAGAAGCATCTTTTGGGTCAATTGTATATTGAATTAGAGGATAATTAAAAACCCTCAAATTTCCCAAAGCCCTCGATGTTAAAGTAGTTTTTGTGTCAGAAAACAAGCTTCTTTTAGTAATAAAAACAGCATCTGTAATTGCTTTTGGATTAAATTTTAATTTTGTTTTGCTAAACAAATTGAAGTTATTATAGGTAACGCTATCTGAAATTAGCGATTTATCTTTTGAAGTTAAATTATCGGTATAAATATTAATATCGCTAATTTTATACAATCTAAAAGGTAAAATTTTAGTAGAATCTCCTTCTCTAATAGATTGATTTTCAATATTTATATCAATGTTTGCTTTGTTATTTGAATTCAAAGTATCAATCGCATAATTCACGTAATTTTGTTGAAAATAATAGGCACCATTGTTTCTGAAATCAGCAGTGATTCGATTTCTTTCGGCATCAAAATCGGACTTTTTATATTGTTTTCCCGATTTAAGAAAAGTCAACTCTTTATTTATTTTATACAAAGAATCCAATAATGGGGTATTAATTTTTATAGCAATTGTATCTAAAAGAAAAGGGTTCCCAGTGGAAATGGCATAGTTTATTTTGGCTTTCTTTTTGCTTACAGAATCTATTTTTATTTCACCCTTAACATTGAAAAATCCTTTGTCGAAATAATAGGATTGCAATCGTAATAAGGAACGATTTGTACTTTTATAATCTAAAGTCACTGGTGCTTCCCCAGTTTTTTTAAGAAAAGAATGAATACCAGAATAGTAGAACGAATTTGCTAATCGATCAACTTGTTTTTTGGAAAACCACTTTGATAATTGAGTATATTTTTTGGGATTTTTAATGAATTTCGACTTATAAATAGAATCGGGATTTGGATTCGCCAAATTAAAAATATTCAACCGCAATCGATACCCTAATAACGAACTATTGGGTTTTTGATACAACTGATTTGTTAAATCCTCATTGTTTTCCTTTTTGCCATTTATTAAAATTTCATTCTTTGTAAGCAGCAGTTTTCCATCTGGAACTCTTTTCAAAGTGTTACAAGCAGATATAATTACTGCAATTAGAATAAATAATGATATTTTTGTAGTCTGGTTTCTCAAAGGTTGTGAAATATTTAATTCAAAAGTACATTATTTCTATGGTTAGTAAAAACCAAATAAAGTTAATCTCGAGTTTGCATCAAAAAAAGTTTCGTTTCGCAAACCAATTATTCTTTGCTGAAGGCGTAAAAGTAATTCAGGAATTATTGAATTCCAACTTTATATTGGAACATTTATATTTAACTGAAACCCTTTTTGATGCCGTTAATATCAATTTTAAAACCATAATTTCCGAAAGTGATTTAAAGAAAATCAGTGCTCTAGCAACGCCAAATAATTGTTTGGCAGTTTTTAAAATTCCATCGGTTAAGCCAATACTTGAGCAAGGATTAATCATTGCTTTAGACGACATTCGTGATCCTGGAAATTTAGGAACCATTTTGAGATTATGCGATTGGTTTGGAATTTCACAGGTAATTTGTTCGGAACAAACGGTTGATATTTATAATCCAAAAGTTGTGCAAGCTACTATGGGTTCTATTGCGAGGTTAAATGTGAGTTATGTAGATTTGAATGTATTTCTCCAAAAAACAACACTTCCAGTTTTCGGAACTTTCATGGATGGCGACATTATTTATAAGGAAACCTTACCGAAAGAAGCGGTAATTGTGATGGGAAATGAAGCAAATGGAATTTCTGAAAGCATCGAAAAAACAATAAAAAACAGATTGACAATTCCACGTTTTGGCGATTTACAAAAAACGGAAAGTTTGAATGTAGCTACTGCAACAGCAATTATTTTGAGCGAATTTAGACGATAAAACTAAAATTTAATTCTTAAAATAAAGTTTCTTAGTGAAAAGTAAAATTGATAAGAATGGCTCTTGTTTTAAGCGATTCAATATTAGAAGTCCATGGACTATTTGGGTCATTGTCTCGAATTAATTCATCTTTCAAACCAAAAACTCCTCGAATAGAAGGCGAAAACTTGAAATATTCAAAATACAAATCAACGCCAAAACCAATTTCATAATTAGTTGACCATTTTTTCATTCTAAAACGCTGTTGCAAATTGTCATCAATGGATTTTGAGTTACTTCCTAAATTTAACGTGGTAGAAAATCCGCCTTGAAGATAAGGTCGAACATTTCCAGTTCTTAATGCAGAAAATTTCAGCAATAAAGGAAAGTGAATGTACGTCGATTTTACATCTCTATAATAATCAAATTCCTTTGTAAAATTTGGAAAAGTTAGGTTTCTTTGGGTGTAATATAAGCCGGGTTCAAAACGTAAATTAATATATTCTTGAAGACGTAAATCAGCGACTAAACCTACATTAAAACCTGTGGTGTTCTCAACTTCAATGTCTTTTTGTTGAAAGTTTTTATAGTCAATCTTGAATCCATAGGAATTAAAACCTAAGAAATATCCCCAATAGACGGTGCTTTTGTCAAAATTTTCTAAATTTACAAGAGGGTCATAACTGAACATGCCTTTGGTTTGGGAATGTCCAATACTTGTAAATGCTAATAAAAGTATAACAACTATTTTTTTCATTGTGATGCTGAACAATCTCAGTATTATTTTTTTGAAGCAGAATAAATCGTGGCAACACCAAATGTTTGTGGCATCGATACAACATCTATAAACCCAATTTTCCTCAAAATATTGTTTAAAACTTCTCCATAAGGAAAAACAGAGGCTGATTCTGATAAATATTGATATGCAGAATCATCTTTTGAGAACAATTTTCCGATTAATGGAAGGATGTTTTTCGAGTAAA
>JBIIFA010000145.1:0-4886 GCA_044237565.1 Flavobacterium sp. | reverse complement strand
CATAATCTAAAATTCCAACAAAATACAGTATTTTTGCGTAATGGTATTCTCGACTGAATACTAAATACTGTAAACTGAACACTAAAAAAATGATGCTCATTCGCTATCTATCGCAAATCGGAAAGTACTTTATAATGTGGAGAGAAATTTTCAAAAAGCCTACAAAATGGTCGGTGATGAAAATTCTTATTTTCAAGGAAGTCGATGATTTAATTATCGGTTCACTCGGAATTGTAGCGTTCATTTCGTTCTTTGTTGGAGGTGTTGTCGCTATTCAAACCGCACTAAATTTAACCAATCCATTAATACCAAAATACCTAATCGGTTTTGCCACCAGACAATCTGTAATTTTAGAATTTGCACCCACTTTTATTTCGGTTGTTATGGCTGGGAAAATGGGTTCTTTCATTACGTCAAGTATAGGTACAATGAGGGTTACAGAACAAATTGATGCCTTAGAAGTGATGGGCGTAAACTCCTTAAATTATCTTGTTTTTCCCAAAATAATGGCTTTGCTTTTGTACCCATTCTTAATTGGGATTTCAATGTTTATAGGTATTTTCGGAGGTTATATAGCTGCTGTTTATGGAGGTTTTGGGAATGAAACTGATTTTGTTTCTGGGTTGCAACAAAATTTTATTCCTTTTCATTTTATATATGCATTCATAAAAACATTTTTATTTGGTTTAATTCTAGCTACAATCCCTTCATTTCATGGTTATTATATGAAAGGTGGCGCACTCGAAGTTGGTAAAGCAAGTACCGTTTCATTTGTTTGGGCTTCGGTTACAATTATTGCAGTAAATTATATATTAACGCAACTACTTTTGACCTAATGATAGAAATAAAAAACATAGAGAAATCTTTTGGTGATACTAAAGTTTTGAAAGGCGTTTCTGCTATTTTTGAAACGGGTAAAACCAATTTAATTATCGGGCAAAGTGGTTCTGGAAAAACAGTATTATTAAAAAGTTTGCTCGGAATTCACACGCCAGAAGTGGGAACAATCTCATTTGATGGTAGAATTTATTCGCAATTATCATCAGATGAAAAAAGGGAATTGAGAACCGAAATTGGAATGGTATTTCAAGGAAGTGCACTTTTTGACTCAATGACTGTGGCCGAAAATGTTGGATTCCCATTGAAAATGTTTACCAATAATTCTAAATCTGAAATTCAAGATCGTGTAGATTTTGTTTTGAAAAGAGTTAATTTGGTTGATGCGCATACTAAATTCCCTGCAGAAATTTCTGGTGGAATGCAAAAGCGTGTGGCCATTGCAAGAGCAATTGTAAACAACCCTAAATATTTATTTTGTGACGAACCTAATTCTGGATTAGATCCAAATACTGCCATATTAATAGACAATCTTATCAAAGAAATTACAGAAGAATATAATATTACAACTGTAATAAATACTCACGATATGAACTCTGTTATGGAAATTGGGGAGAAAATAATCTTCCTGAAAAACGGATTAAAAGAGTGGGAAGGATCTAAAGAAGAAATCTTTAGAACCGATAATCAAGCGGTTATCGATTTTGTATATTCTTCCAATTTATTCAAAAAAGTTCGAGAAGCGTATTTAGTAGGATAAAAAAAGTGAAAATTAACTTCTAATTTTCGCCTTTTTTATAATTTATACTTTCAAACTTGCCACAATTCCTTTAATTTCTTGCTCTTTAGATTTTGGATAAATGAGCAAAACATTGTCTTTATCAACCACTATAAAATCTTCCAAGCCGTCTATAATTACCAATTTATCTTTTGAAGTACTGATAATGTTGCTCGAAGCGTTTTTCAATAAAACAGTAGCATTCACAACAGCATTATTATTTTCGTCTTTATCTAATTTTTCGTGCAAAGAACCCCAAGTTCCAAGGTCATTCCAATCGAAAGTAGCGGGTAAAACATATACGTTTTTTGCTTTTTCTAATATGGCATAATCAATAGAAACATTTTCAGCATCGGCATAATTTTCATTAATAAAGGTAGTTTCTGAATAGGTATTATAACTTTCAAAACCTTTTAAAAATAAACTATTCATTTGTGGTTGAAATTTTTCAAAAGCCTGCAAAATAGATTTTACTGACCAGATAAATATCCC
Organism: Flavobacterium sp.; assembly: GCA_044237565.1. GTDB lineage: Bacteria > Bacteroidota > Bacteroidia > Flavobacteriales > Flavobacteriaceae > Flavobacterium. The sequence continues at coordinate 2,779 of JBIIFA010000145.1, read as the reverse complement.
GCCATTCCATAAAAAATTGCCACTTGTAAGAAATGATTTTGCCGTTTCATAATCGGGTTTTTCTCTGAATTGACTAACTGATTTTATAGGGTTTTTATCTGATTTATCATATTCGATATAACCAAAACCTGTATTTGGAAAAGTAGGTTTTATACCTAAAGTCATCAATGCATCTTCATTTGAACAAAAATCAAAACATTGTTTTAAATTATCCGAAAAGGTAACTTCATCTTCAATCCAATGATCGCTTGGTGCAACCACCATAACTGCATTTGGATTAAGTTTTTGGATTTTTAAAGAAGCATATAAAATGCAAGGTGCTGTATTTCGCATTGCTGGTTCAAGTAAAACTTGCGCTTGTTTCACTATTGGCAATTGCTCTAAAACCAAGTTGTTATATCTTTCGTTGGTTAGAATGTAAATATTCTCAACGGGAATTAATTTTGATAATCTACTAAATGTTTTTTGGATTAAGGTATCTCCTGAACCCAACATATCGTGAAATTGTTTTGGAAATTCAGCGGTGCTCACTGGCCAAAATCTCGACCCAACGCCACCTGCCATTAAAATTGCGTAATAATTTGTGTTCATTTTCTAATTGGTTAATACCTCAACTTCGGCATTTGGATTAAATAAATAAATTCGACCTGAATTTACTTCTATGCATTCGTATCTTTTTACTCGTAACGCTATTTTTTTGAAAATCTTTCCATTTGGAATCCTAAAAACACAGCCGTATGGAATTTCAAAGATATAGTTTTTATCGTTTTGCGCATCATATTGTTTCAATGCCAATGCTAATGTGGCGTCTGTATCGCTACTCGCTGTTGGATTTTTAAAATGTCTCGCTAATAAAGGCAGTAAATTTGAAGGAAATATTTCAGGTCGAATAAAGGGTACCATCATAATTTGGAAACTGTATTTCCATTCATTTCCGTGTGGTTTTATATTTCTACCAAATTTTTCAAAAGCCACTAAATGCGAAATTTCGTGAATTAATGTAATCAGAAATCGGTATTTATTTAAACTCGCATTTACAGTAATTTCGTGCTTTCCGCTCAATCCTTTTCTATAATCCCCATGACGCGTTACTCGTTCATTTACAATTTTTAAATGAACTTGATTGGCAACAATAATTTCAAATACTGGTTTTACAGCGTGTTCAGGAATGTATTTTGATAATGTTTCGTTCAATACAATTAATTTTTATGGATTTGATGATGAAACTTGTAACACTTTTCCGTTGTAATATTTATTTCCTGTTAGTGTGAAATCAAAAATATAATCTGCCATTTCACTTGCTGTTAATGGTGCTTTATAGCCTGGAAATGCCTCTTCCAACATTTCTGTTTGAACGGAACCTAATGCCAAAACGTTGAATGCAATTCCGTGTTCTTTATATTCTTCCGCAAGTAATTCTGATAGTGTAATTACTGCCCCTTTACTGGAACTATAAGCTGATAATCCTGCAAACTTCATACTTCCTTGAATTCCCCCCATACTACTTATGGTTACCACGTGGCTTCCTTTTTGTAGAAATGGCAAACAAATTCGAGTTAAATTAGCAACCCCAAAAACATTTACTTTATAGATATTTTCGAATTCTTCGGATGTAGTTTCTGAAAATGGTTTTAGTAATAAAGCCCCTGCATTATGAACAATGGCGTCTATTTTTTTCCAAGAAGTAGTTAAAAATTGTTCCACTTGCGTTAAATCTTCCTCTGTTGATAAATCTACGGAAAGACACGTTATATTGGGATTTTCAATTAATATTTGTGGTGTTTTTCGAGAAAGTACCAAAACTTGATGACCGGCATTTGCAAATTGTAAAGCCAATTCAAATCCAATACCCCTTGAAGTTCCAGTAACTATAATGTTTTTCATACCGCTAAATTAAATAAAATTTCAGAAATATTAGTTGAATTCCAGTATAGAATTATTATTTTACAGTTATTTATTTATCCAAATCCTTTTATAAAATCAAAGTAATTCTAATCTTATTTTCTTATTTTTGACAAGCTTGAATCTATTTGAAAAAATTATAATTTAATGAAACGTTTTTTATTTCTAATATTTATAGTAATCCCAATGTTTGCAATGTCTCAATCTGATTTTGAGAAAGCGGAGAAATTATTCAATGCCAATAATTTTGATCAATCTCGAATCTTATTTGAAAATTATATAAAAGACAATCCTAATAATCTCAAAACTTTGGAATATTTAGGAGATATCGAAGGACACAATAAATCTTGGGATAAAGCAATTTTATATTATCAAAAGCTGAAACAAATTAAGCCTTTAGAAGCTAATTATCATTATAAATATGGAGGCGTTTTAGGAATGAAAGCCAAAGAGAGTAATAAATTTATTGCACTTGGAATGATTTCAAATGTAAAAGCAGCTTTTGAAAAAGCAATTATTCTAAATCCAAAACACCTTGAAGCACGTTGGGCATTGATTGAATTGTATTTGCAATTGCCAGGAATTGTTGGTGGAAGCGAGAGAAAAGCACTGCATTATGCCAATGAATTATCTCGATTATCAACAATTGAGGGGTATCTTTCCAAAGGTCACATTGCAGAATATTTTGAAAGATATTTGGAGGCAGAGAAACACTATAAAAAAGCGGTAGAAATTGGAAAGTCGAAAAAATCCTATCAGATTCTTGCTAATTTGTATAAAAATAAAATGCGACAACCAGAAAAAGCGAAGTCAGTTTTAGAAGATTTTGAGAGACAAAAAATATAATTTAAATAGATAATATTCATAAATAAAGGAT
>JBIIFA010000035.1:0-13603 GCA_044237565.1 Flavobacterium sp. | reverse complement strand
TTGGAGCCGCTTTGAAAAATATTGGAAGCATGACTTTTAAATCAGCAAGCAATTATTCTACAAATTATACTTTAGCAATTCAAGGTTCTCAACAACTAAATCTAAATCAATTTCAAAATGCTAACGGTGTTAAAGACATTGAACAAATTTTATTGAATAGTGGGTTTTTAAACAAAACTTCCCAAAGTACCGATTTTAAAGTGCAACTTCCAACCGTTTTTAATCTGTATGCGGATATCAAAATTATTCCTAAAGTCAGTTTAACACTTTTCACACAACAAAAAATTAAGAGTAATGGTGGCAATGATCAAATTACATCACAAAATATAATTTCGGCTACACCGCGATTTTCTATCGGATTATTTGAAACTTATATTCCAGTAGCGATTAATGAAATTTCAGGAACAACTGCTGGTTTAGGTTTTAGATTGGGCGGATTCTTCCTAGGTTCCAATTCGGTTTTAACAGCGCTTACAAGTGATGGAAAACAAGCTGATTTTTACACAGGATTCCGTTTCGGATTTCTATAAATGAATTATATGCTAAAAGCTTAATTCTAATTTTATTATTGTTATGGAATTCAAAACAAACATACAATTTAGAAAACAAACTCTAAAAAGATTATTGCTTTCAATTGAAGAAAATGAAGATAGGATAGTTCAAGCTTTGTTTAACGATTTCAAGAAACCTGCTTTTGAAGCTGTTTTAACAGAAACTAATTATGTAATTAGCGATTTAAAAAACACAATCAAAAACATAAAATGTTGGTCGAAACCTAAAAAAGTACTTCCTTCACTATTGAATTTTCCTTCAACAGATTTTATTTATAGTGAGCCTTACGGCAAAGTTTTGATAATTGCACCTTGGAATTATCCCTTTCAATTGGCCATATGCCCATTAATTGCAGCTATTTCAGCTGGTAATTCAGTCGTATTGAAACCATCGGAATTAACACCACATACATCAAGTATAATTGCTGAAATTATTTCAAATGTATTTGATAAAAACCATATTGAAGTAATTGAAGGCGGAGTTGAAGTTTCACAAAAACTTTTATCACAACGCTGGGATTATATCTTTTTTACGGGAAGTGTCACTGTAGGAAAAATTGTTGCCAAAGCTGCTGCAGAATATCTCACACCAATAACATTAGAATTAGGCGGAAAAAATCCTTGTATTATTGATGAGACTGCCAATTTAAAATTAGCCGCAAAACGAATTGTTTGGGGAAAATTTATAAATGCGGGACAAACTTGCATTGCTCCCGATTATTTGTTAGTACACAAAAGTGTTAAATTAGAATTTATTGAACATTTAAAGCAAGAAATTACCAATGCTTACGGAGAAAATCCTGAATTATCTCCAGATTTTACTAGGATAATAAATACCAAAAACTGGGAACGATTAGTGAATCTAATAGAACCTGAAAAAGTAATTTTTGGAGGTAATTCTAATAAAGAAAATAATTACCTAGCTCCTACTCTCGTTGACGAACCATCACTTGACAGCGAAATAATGAAGGTTGAAATATTTGGTCCTATATTACCAATTCTATCGTATCAAAACACAGTCGATTTGAAACATATAATATCTAAATATGAAAAACCATTGTCTTTGTATGTTTTCTCAACAAACAACTACTTTGCAGAAGAAATGATTCAAAAATTCTCTTTTGGTGGCGGATGCATTAATGATACTGTAGTTCATTTTTCCAACAATAAGTTGCCCTTTGGAGGCGTTGGTCATTCTGGAATTGGTGCCTATCATGGGAGTTTGAGTTTTGATACATTTTCACATAAAAAAGCCATTGTGAAAAAAGCAAATTGGCTTGATTTACCAATGCGGTATGCACCCTATAAAGACAAGTTGAAAACAATAAAGAAGCTATTGAAATGGTTATAATTTAAAACCAATTGCGTTTTTTAAAGTAATAAACCATCCCAATTACTATAGAGAACATAAAACCAATAACAATATAATACCCATTTGGATTTTTCAATTCTGGTATGTTTTCAAAATTCATTCCATAAACACCAACTATAAAAGTCAAAGGAATAAATATTGCAGAAACTACAGTTAGAATCTTCATAACTTCATTCATCTTATTATTTTGAGAAGAAAAAAAGAAATTGGAAGCACTATCAAGCGTAACCATATCATCATCAATTTGATCTAAAAGTTCTAAACTTTTTTGGTGTAAACGAGCAAAAAAACTGAAATTTTCATGAGCAATAGCATTGAAAACATCATCATCTTTAATGCTTTTAATTGAATATAAAGAATCACGCAACGGAATAATTGAACGTTTCAAAAAGTTGAAATTATCACGATGTTTCTCAATTTGAACCAAAATAGAAGGATTCACACTCGTTTTAGAAAGGCTTATTAACAATTCCACCTTATCTTCTTCCGCTTCAATAGTTATATAGAAATTTTCCATTATTGCATCAAGCAATAAATAAAGTAAATAGTCGGATTTTTTAGTTCTAACAATTCCAGAATGAGTTCTGATTCGTTCTCGTATGTGAGTAAAAAAATCACTCCTTTTTTCCTGAAAAGATACTAAAACTCCTTCTTTTATTAAGAAACTAATTTGTTCAACAGTTATATTATCAGAATTTTCCGTTGGCAAAAGAGATTTTATATTGAAAAATAAAACATCGTGAAGTTCATCTAATTTCGTTCTTCTGGTGGTATTTAGAATATCTCCTAAAATAAAATTATCGACATCTAAAAAAGACCCAATTGATTTTATCAATTCGATATCATTCAACCCGTGAATGTTCAACCAATTTATCTTATTTAAATCAAGGGTTACGGGAAATTCATTTATTTTAAAATCAGGATATTCCGTTAGATCGGTATCATCATAAACAAACAATTGCATTTCTGTTTGCAATTTCTTATGAACACCTGTATATTCTAAAATTGAAGGTTGAACTTTTCTGCCTTTTTTGTATTTAATTTTTCTCACAATGTCTAATTTTGTCTAAATTTAAGAATTATTCTAAAATTCAGAGTATTTTTACTAAAAATCATTCTATGAAAATTTTAATCATTAATATAAAGGAGTTAATCCAAGTTCGCGAAAAGGGAATTTCAAAAGTTTCTGGATTAGAAATGAGTGTACTTCCAACGATTAAAAATGCCTTTTTATTAATAGAAAATGATGTAATAGTTGCTTTTGGAGCAATGGATAATTGTCCAAAAACTACCGTAGATACTACAATTGATGCCATGGGAAAAGTAGTACTTCCAACTTGGTGCGACAGCCATACGCATATTGTATATGCCGGAAATCGGGAACAAGAATTTGTAGATAGAATTAATGGTTTGTCTTATGAAGAAATTGCCAATCGCGGTGGTGGAATTCTAAATTCAGCTAAAAAGCTCAATGAAACTTCAGAAGATGAACTTTATAATCAATCGGAAGTTAGGTTGGAAGAAGTAATGAAATTAGGAACTGGTGCGGTTGAAATTAAATCGGGTTACGGACTTTCTGTTGAAGGAGAATTGAAAATGCTTCGGGTAATTCAAAAACTGAAAGCCAATTATCCAATTACAATTAAAGCCACTTTTCTTGGTGCACATGCTTTTCCATTAGAATATAAAGAAAATCATAAAGGTTATATTGATTTAATTATCAATGAAATGATTCCTCAAATTGCCAAAGAACAACTTGCGGATTTCATAGATGTTTTCTGTGAATTGGGTTATTTTTCAGTAGAAGAAACCGAACAAATTATGGCTGCGGGAATACAATTTGGATTAATTCCGAAAATTCACGTCAATCAATTCAATGCTATTGGCGGGATTAAAGCAGCTTTAAAATACAACGCACTTTCTGTGGACCATCTTGAAGTTATGAATCCTGAAGATATCGAATCCCTTAAAAATACTGAAACTATGCCCGTTGCGTTGCCTTCATGTTCTTATTTTTTGAGTATTCCTTATACACCCGCACGAGAAATGATTTCGGCAGGATTACCATTGGCATTAGCCACCGATTTCAATCCTGGTTCTACACCTTCTGGAAATATGAATTTTGTGGTTGCTACGGCTTGTATTAAGATGAAAATGACACCTGAAGAAGCTATAAATGCAGCTACAATTAATGGTGCTTTTGCAATGGGAATTTCCAAAACTCATGGAAGTATTACACTAGGTAAAAAAGCCAATGTTATTATTACTAAGCCAATTAGCACTTTTTATCAGTTGCCTTACGCATTTGGAAGCAATCTAATCGAAACTGTAATTATCGAAGGAAATATTGTTTAATATCAATTTATAAATTTGATAAAAAAAGGGATTCGTTTGTAGCGAATCCCTTTTGATTTATAACTAAAAGTTGATTATTTCAGTGAAAAGCTTGATTTAGAAACCAATTCTCCTTTGTCGAAAACGTTAACAAAGAAAGTCCCTTTTTCAAGTTTATCACTTGGTAAATTTTGAGTTACATCTACCGTTTTATTTTCATATTTAACACTAGCAGCGAAACTATACGTTAAAGTTTTGTCACCAAAATTTTCAGTTTGTTTTTCACCAATAACGTTACTTTTGCTATCAATTACTTGAACGTAATACTTTTTATCTCCAGATTTTGCAATAGAATTTTCAGCTATTGTAAAGCTAATTTTCAAAACATCCGCACGACTTGCTTTGTCAGTTGCAATTTCTTTACCCGAACTTCTTACTTTAAAAGCTGCGGTTTTTAAATTCAATATACTTAATTTGGAACCTTTTTCAACTGTTTTTGCTAAATCTTCATTTTGCCCAACAAGTACTTCATTGAATTTTTTTGATTCTCCAAGAACTACAATTGTACTATCACGTTGAACTGTTAAAACAGAGTTGTCTTTCTTTAAAGTTTCGTTTTCAGCAACTAAACCTTTCATTTTTGATTCTAATTCAAGGAATTGTTTTTTGTATTTTGCCATTGACGCAACGTCACCTTTTGATTTTTGCAAATTTGCCATCAATGCTACTACTTTATCTCTTTCTGCGATTAATTCGTCTGACATTGTAGTGTTTTCAGCAATTGCAGCATCATAAGTAGATTTTAATGCTTGTAAATCCTTCATTACAGCTTCTTTTTCTGAAATTGTAGTATCCAATTTAATTTGAGTTGAATTGGCATCAGAAGTTACTTTGTAGATGTAAACTAAACTTAACGCCAAAAGGACAGATAAAACAATAATTATTGCTTTTAGACTCGAATTGCTTTTTTGATTTTCCATGTTTTATATTTTTTACGAAAATAATAATTTATATTATAATAACGTTAGTAATTAAATTATATTATTTTTGGTGAAAGAAAACTTCTATGGAAAAATTGATTCCCTTCACGGTTAATGATCTTGCAAAAGTTACCAACTTCAGATGTGGAGAAGTTAAATTTGGAGAAAAAATGATTACTGTACCTAAAAACTCAGATGCAATTTCATTTTTAAAAACGTGTGAAGCAAAATATGTATTGTTTGGAATCCCTGAAGACATTGGAGTTAGAGCTAATCATGGTCGCCCTGGAGCTGCTTCGGCTTGGGAAAGTGCTATAAAAAGTATTGCAAATATTCAGCACAATCGATTTTGCAAAGGAAGCCAATTGCTAGTTTTAGGACAATTGGACGTAAAAGACGAAATGGCGGAAAGTCAAAATTTGGATTTTAACGCTGTAAATGACCGAAAAAAATTAAACCAATTGGTTCATAAAATTGATAAGGAAGTTTCTCATATCATCGTCAATATTATAAAAGCTGGAAAAATCCCAGTCATTATCGGTGGAGGTCATAATAATTCTTATGGAAATATTAAAGGCGTTGCATTAGCAAAAGGAAAACCTATTAATGCAATTAATTTTGATGCCCATTCCGACTTTAGAATTTTGGAAGGACGTCACAGTGGCAATGGTTTTTCGTATGCTTACGAAGAAGGATTTTTGCACAAATACTTCATCTTTGGATTACATGAAAATTATACATCAAAAAGCGTTTTAGATTCTTTGAAAAAAATTGAAGACCGTGTTAAATTTAATACGTATGATGAAATTCAAATTAGAAAACAAAAAAAGTTTGAGCCTGAAATGAATGTTGCATTGGATTTTATCAAAGAGGACTGTTTTGGAATTGAAATAGATCTAGATGCGATTCCTAATATTGCCAGTAGCGCTATGACATTAAGTGGTTTTTCGGTTGAGAAATTACGCCAATTTATATATCATTTTGGAAAAAATAAAAATGCAGCTTATCTCCATATTTGCGAAGGCGCACCCGATTTAGGCGATGAAAAAAACGCTCATTTAGTTGGAAAATTAATTGGTTACTTAGTTACCGATTTTATAAAAGCTAATTATGTAAATCCTACAAATAGTCAATAAATCAATATCTTTACTTTGCGTTTAGCGTAAAAAATATCGATATAATTAATATAACCTATCTTTGTAAAGAATTTTAGTACCTAATACTAAATTCTAAATATCAAAAATATGTTATTCGAAGATTTATCACTTTCAAAAAGTATCCAAAAAGCCGTATTTGAATTAGGCTATACAGAAGCATCTCCTATCCAAGAACAAGCAATTCCAATTGTTTTAGCAGGCCAAGATTTAATTGGTTGCGCACAAACCGGAACTGGAAAAACAGGGGCATTTGCAATACCAATTATACATCAATTACACAGAATTGTAGGTTCTTCAAAAAAAGCAAAACAAATTCGTGCTTTAGTTGTAACGCCAACAAGGGAATTAGCGGTTCAAATTGGACAAAGTTTTGAAGCGTATGGAAAATACACCAACATAACGCAACTTACAATATTTGGAGGGGTTTCACAAAATCCACAAGTAGATACTTTGAGAAATGGTGTTGATATTTTAGTGGCAACTCCTGGTCGATTATTAGATTTACATAAACAAGGATTCATAGATTTAGATCATTTGCACACATTAATTCTTGATGAAGCGGATCAAATGCTAGATATGGGATTTGTAAATGACGTAAAGAAAATCGTCAAATTAACCCCAAAAAACAGACAAACTTTATTCTTTTCGGCTACAATGCCAATAGCGATTCGCGAATTAGCAGAAATGTTTCTTCAAGATCCAGCCACAGTTTCGGTTTCACCCGTTTCATCAACAGCTGAAAATGTAGAACAACGGGTTTATTTTGTTGATAAAACTGAAAAAAGAAATTTGTTATACCATTTAATAAAAAATGAAAATCTATCGGATGTTTTGGTGTTTTCAAGAACCAAACACGGAGCTGACAATGTTGTAAAAGCGTTAAGAAAACAAAATATTGCTGCAGAAGCGATTCATGGTGATAAATCTCAAAATGCAAGACAACGGGTTTTAGATGCTTTTAAAAATAAAGAAGTTGGCGTTCTAGTTGCAACAGATATCGCTGCCCGTGGAATAGACATCGATCAATTACCGTTTGTAATTAATTTTGATTTGCCAAATATTCCTGAAACCTACGTGCACCGAATTGGTAGAACAGGTCGTGCAGGAAACGGTGGAATTGCCATTTCATTTTGTAGTAAAGACGAACATGCATATTGGAAAGATATCCAAAAATTGATAAAAGTAGATGTAAAAACGATTTCAGACCATCCTTATCCTTGGCACAGTGGAAGTCCAGAAACAGCTCCTGCTTCTGCACAAAATAATTCCAATAGAAGTGGCGAAGCCAATAAATCTAGAAAATCTTCAAATTCTAAACAAAATAAAAAGCGCTGGTACTAGATTGCTTACTAATTTTCATATCAGAAAATAATTGAAATCTTACGGGAATTTTACTCCGATGTAATTCAACCGTAAACAACTTCATTTCAACGTTTTGTATGTTAATATGCGATTTGTAAATACTTATTTTATCTAAATTTGATAGAATAAATTATAAATCATTTAATTCACAAAACATGGAAACATTAGTTAAAAGAGACGGATTATTTCCGTCAGTAAGTAAGGTAGCGAATACTCTTTTTGATGATTTTTTTTCGAGAGACATTTTTGATTGGACCGACAGAAATTATTCAGCTTTAGGGTCCAGTTTACCATCTGTAAACCTCAAAGAAACTGACACAAAACTGGAAATCGAATTGGCAGCTCCGGGTATGAAAAAAGAAGATTTCAAAGTTGAAATTGACAACAATATCCTTGCCATTTCATCTGAAAAAAGAGAAGAAAAAGAAGAAAAAAATAAGAAGGAGGATTACGTTCGTAAAGAATTTAATTACCAATCTTTTTACAGATCATTTAGTCTTCCTGACTATGTGGATGAGAACAAAATAGACGCCAACTATAAAGATGGAATTCTTCATGTTACGGTTTCTAAAAAAGAAGGTTCAAAGAAAAAAGCATTAAAAAATATTCCAATTAAATAATTATAAATCTGTTTTGTTTTGTGCTATTTCAAAACAGAAAGGAAAACGCTGGTTTTTAATCAGCGTTTTTTTTATCAACTAAACAGGATATAATTGAATACAATTCGGAAAATTCAAAAGGTTTAACAACAACTGCACTCATCCCCGAATCAATAGAATCTTTTTCAACTTCAAGTTTGGAAAATGCTGTTAAAGCAATTATTGGTGTAGTAATGTTTCTTTGTCTAATTTTGATTGTTGTTTCAAATCCATTTAATCCTGGCATATTTATATCCATCAAAATCAAATCGAAATTTTCCTTTTTTAAAATTTCTAAAGCGTCAAAACCGTTTTCTGCAATGTGGCATTCAAAATCAATTTTTTCTAATGACTTTTTTGTTATAAATTGATTAATTTTATTATCTTCCACTATTAATACTTTATAACCTGAAAACAAATCATAGGAAACTTCATAATCAAGTAATTTAGAATCTTCAACACTACCGTTTTTAAACTCAATTGAAAAATTAAATTGGGTACCTTTTCCTAATTCACTTTGAAGATAAATTTTGCTATTAAATAGATTAATCAACTTTTGAACTATTGATAATCCAAGTCCAGAACCTTGATACATATCTTTACTTTCGTTCAATTGAACAAATTTGTCGAAAATTTTGGATTGATTTTCAAATGCAATTCCAACTCCTGTATCCTTTACTTCAAATTCAATCACACTAAAATTGACATCATTTTTAATTAACCTAAGCGTTAAAATAACTTTTCCTTCTTTTGTAAATTTTAATGAGTTACCTAGTAAATTTATTAATATTTGTGATAACCTATTTTTATCACCTATTAGCTGCTTTGGAATATTTTCATCAATATCAAATTCTACTGTAGTACGATTTATTTTGAATAAAACATTTATAGTTCCTAAAATGGAATCCATTTCTTCAAAAATATTAAACGTAATCTCCTCTAAAACGATATTTTTGTTTTCGATTTTACTAATTTCGAGAACATCATTTACTAATGATAATAAATAATTGGCCGAAAATTTAAGTGAATTAATATAGGTGCTATTTTTCAATACAGGATATTCTGCAACCAAAATATCAGAAATACCAACAACTCCGTAAAGTGGCGTTCTTAATTCGTGACTAATCGTTGAGACAAATTGCGATTTAAGATTCGATACTCTAGTTAATTGTTTGTTTGTTTTATTTAATTCCCGGTATGCTGCAACCAATCTTTTATTAGAGTGTTTTTTATAAATGTAGCTTTTATAATATGTAATAATAAGTAATAATAAAACCAAAAAAATTATTATGAACAAAACACCAACTGTTCTAGCTTGCTGTAAATTATCATTTTGAATTAATTTTTCTTGTTCAATTTTTTCTATTTTTCTTTTATATTCATCCAAAACCGTTCCCATTCCTGAAGATCTTTCTAGTTTTGAATGTTCCTCTACATATTGTTTTTCTTTAAGAGAATTGTACTTATCTATATAAAAATAGGCCGTTTTAAAATCTCCTTTCTTTGAATACATTCTTGAAATATCATCATACACTTCCGTTGCATTGCCTTCAAGAAATTCAGTTTTATTTTCACCACAAAATTGCAACGCTTTTTTATATGCTTTTTCAGAATCTATAAAATTATTTTTATATGAATAATAAACACCGAGCAAAGAATAAAATGATATTTTAGCTTCCAATTCTTCACCGCTTTCTACTGCTTTTTCAGCTGACTTAAGATATGGAAGGCCTTTATTGTATTCTTCAATTGAAAAGTAACCCGTTGTAATATTCAAATTAGCGTACATAATTTCATAATCATCTTTCAACAATTTTGCATAATATAAGCCCATTTTGTAATGATAAATTCCTTTTTTATAATCTATATTTCGAAAGGATAATGTTCTAGCAACATTATTATGCAACGAATATTTAATAAAATCACTTTCCGTTTTATATGCATATTCTAATCCTTTATTGAAAAAAAAGATTGCTTTCTTAAAATCATAGTATTCATCAAGATTGAGACCTATTATGTTGTAAGACCTGGCGATAAGTTCATTGTTATTAATATCAATCGCTTTCTCAAGAGCTATTTTAGCTAGCGCTATTGATTTATCACACTCTAGCTTTGTTAAATGTGCACCCGATTTAGCGATGATCTTATTAATTTGTTCAACAACAGCAGTTTCAGATTGTGAAAATCCAAAATAAAAGGTCGATAAAAAAAATAATACAAGTATTCTTTTAAACATTATTTAAAATTTATTTTAACGTCACGAATGTATAAAACCTTTTGTACTTAAAGAAAATGTTTTGTAGTTATTTTATAAAAAAAAGAGACCTAATGGTCTCTCTTTCTTTAACTTCTAATTAATTTTCTATATTTTAATCGTTTCGGTGTCAAGTCGCCTCCTAAACGTTTCTTCTTATTTTCCTCATAATCAGAGAATCCACCTTCAAAATAATAGACTTCAGAGTTTCCTTCAAACGCCAAAATGTGCGTACAAATTCTATCCAAAAACCATCTGTCGTGCGAAATTACAACGGCACAACCAGCAAAATTTTCTAAACCTTCTTCCAATGCACGAAGCGTATTGATGTCCAAATCATTCGTTGGCTCATCTAATAAAAGTACGTTTCCTTCTTCTTTCAAAGTCATTGCAAGATGCAAACGGTTTCGCTCTCCACCAGAAAGCATTGAAACTTTTTTGTTTTGTTCACCTCCACCAAAATTAAATCGTGACAAATAAGCTCTTGAATTTACTTGCTTTCCTCCCATCATAATCAATTCTTGTCCATCAGCGAAGTTCTCCCAAATCGATTTTTCAGGATTTATATTCGAATGTGCTTGATCAACATAAGCAATTTTTACAGTTTCACCAATTAAAAATTCCCCTGAATCTGGTTTTTCTTCACCCATAATCATTTTGAAAATAGTCGATTTACCAGCTCCGTTTGGTCCAATAATTCCAACGATTCCAGCTTGTGGCAAAGTAAAATTTAAATTATCATATAATAATTTATCACCAAAAGCTTTCGCAACATTTTTGGCTTCAATTACATTCGTTCCTAAACGAGGCCCATTTGGAATATAGATTTCTAAATTTTCATCCAATTGTTTTTGGTCTTCATTTAGTAATTTATCATAATTCTGCAAACGTGCTTTTTGTTTGGTTTGACGTCCTTTCGAACCTTGACGAACCCAATCCAACTCGCGCTCTAATGTTTTTCTGCGTTTCGAAGCTACTTTTTCTTCCAATGCCATTCTACTTGATTTTTGATCCAACCAAGACGAATAATTCCCTTTCCAAGGAATGCCTTCTCCTCTATCCAATTCTAAAATCCAGCCGGCAACATTGTCCAAAAAGTATCTATCGTGCGTTACTGCAATAACAGTTCCTGCATATTGTGCCAAATGTTGTTCTAACCAAAGTACGCTTTCTGCATCCAAGTGATTCGTAGGTTCATCTAATAATAATATGTCAGGTTGTTGTAATAACAGACGACATAACGCTACACGACGGCGTTCTCCACCAGACAGATTTTTGATTGGAGTATCTCCTTCAGGTGTGCGCAAAGCATCCATCGCAATTTCTAATTTGGTGTCGATTTCCCAAGCTCCAAGTGCATCAATTTTATCTTGCAAAGCAGCTTGACGATCCATTAGCTTGTCCATTTTATCGGCATCTTCATAGTTTTCTGGAAGACCAAATAAGTCATTTATACTATTGTATTCTTCTAAAACTGCCATTGTTTCGGCAACACCTTCTCGAACAATTTCGATTACGGTTTTCGAATCATCAAGAATTGGTTCTTGTTCTAAATAACCAACGGTATATCCTGGTTGAAAAACAACGTCACCTTGATAATTTTTATCAGCACCCGAAATAATTCTCAATAGAGATGATTTTCCAGAACCATTAAGTCCAAGAATACCTATTTTAGCACCATAAAAGAAACTTAAATAAATATTTTTTAATACGGGTTTGTCTGCTCCTTGATAGGTCTTACTCAATTTTTGCATTGAGAAAATTACTTTTTTATCGTCTGCCATTTTATATTTATTAGTTTATTGTTTTTTATTTATTTTAATATTTATATTACCATTGAAATTGCCATTACAATTATAATTACTATTTGAATTTATAAATTTAAAATTTTTAAAGTCTCCCTTTTAATGCATTGAAAACCCATGCATTTGCTAGAAAACCTACTCCAACAGTCACAAATCCCCAACCAGAAATTTCACTATATTTAAATATACCAAGACCTATTAATAGTAATCCCATTAGTATCATAATCAATGTTGCCCATCCTAAAACGGTATTTTTATTCATTCCCATAATTGAAGTTTGTAAATTTGGTGTTGCAAATATCGTTAAAAATAGTGTTTGTTTCAAATCAAAATCGAATTCATTCTAAACCAAATAAATGATTGATCAATTAAAAATTCCGACAAGCATTTCCTTTAATAAATCATGTTGAGGCATCGCATTGGCACCAACGCCTTTACTTTTAATGTCTATTTCTCTCAAAAGAGTTACAATATAACTCACTTTTTTCATAGGGTAATTTCTCAAAGCAACATCGTAATCTTTAAGAAAAAAGGGATTTACTTTTAAAACTGCAGCCACATTTTTTGGATTTTTATCTTTCAATCCATGGTATTGTAATATTTGTACAAAAAAACTAAAAATCAATCCTGTAGTCATTACCATTGGATTATCTTTAGGATTGTCTGAAAAATATTGCGCAATTTTATACGATTTCAATTGGTTGCGTTCCCCAATAGCTTTTCGCAATTCAAAAATATTAAAGTCTTTGCTAAAGCCAATGTTTTCCTCAATATCCTTTGCAGAAATGGTACTTCCAGCAGGTAAAATAATTTGTAGTTTTTCGAGTTCGTTGTTTATTTTACCTAAATCGTTACCCAAAAATTCTACCAACATCGCATTTGCTTTTGGTTCAATAGAAAATTTCTTGCTTTGCAAAACCCTTGTAATCCATTGACCAACTTGATTTTCATATAGTTTTTTACTTTCGAAAACGACACCCGATTTATCAAAAAGCTTGGTAACTTTTTTTCGTTTGTCTAAGGTTTTATATTTATAACAAATTACCAAAACCGTCGAAGGCATTGGACTTGATGCATAACTTTCAAATTTATCAATCGTTTTTACCAAATCTTGCGCTTCTTTAACAATCAAAACTTGACGTTCAGCCAT